>NZ_CP107783.1:5095416-5435000 GCF_036345255.1 Streptomyces sp. NBC_00569
TCGTCGTCGCCGTGGAACGCATCGTGGACGCGACGACCGCGGCGCGGGTCCGGGTCAAGCAGGGGGCGCCGCCGCCGGGGCCCGCCGAGGTGGCGCAGGCCGCGGGGCAGCTGCGGGAGCTGGCACAGGGGCTGCGCGCTGCCGACGTCCTGAAGGGGGTGCGCGCCGACTTCAGCGAGGCGGACCGCGACGGGGTGCTGGAACCCGTACGCCAGGAGGTCGCGGCCGCCCGCTCCATCGCCTCACCGCACTGAGGCCGGCAGCCGCCACGGGACGCGGATGCGGGCCGCCCCGGGGAGGGGACGGCCCGCATCGGTGTGGGGGGTGGCTCCGGTACGCCGGACGATGATGGTCGGCCGGTGAGGGTCAGCCGGTCGTGGCGGACTTCTCCAGCGACTTCACGGCCTTCGCGAAGCCGTTGGCCCACAGCTGGTTGACGCGGGACTTCTCGTTCGCGTCCGGGTACGGGTTCGTGCAGGACGGGCCCGGGCCGCCGCCCGACATCAGCTCGCTGCACGGCCCCTCGTAGTGGTCGGGGAGCCCGAGGACGTGACCGGTCTCGTGCGCGGTCACACGGGTGGAGTCGTACTGCTGGTTCTGCGCGTAGTCCAGGAAGATGTATCCGCTGCCGTGCCCGTCCGTGGACGCGTACGAGCCGCGCGAGTCGTTGCCCTCGTAGTAGGCGAAGTCGCCGCCGCCCGAGGACGCCTGGAGCTTCACGTTCGACACGGAGGAGTTCCATATCGACGTGCTGTTGGCTATCTGCTGCGCGAAGGACGGGGCGCCCGACGCGTCGTACGTGACGGTGACCGACGCGGCGTGCGGGTGCGCGGCGCGCTTCTGCGCGACCGACTTCAGGACGGCCTGGAAGAACGCCTTGTTGGCGGCGGCCTCCTCGGCCGAACCCGCGTAGTGGGTGTAGCCGGCGACGACCGGGGCCGGGGCGGCGGACGCGGGGGCCGCGGTGGCGAGCGCGCCGGCGGCCATGCCGATGCCGACCGCGACCGAGGCGCAGCGCAGGGAGAGCTTCATGTGGGGGGCTCCTCCTCGTTCCGTGAGTGGGGGTTACGTGAACGGTTCGGTACGAGGGAGAGTGTGGAGGTGCCCGGGACCCCTGGGGATGATGGCAATTGGCGATAGGGCGGAGCTATCACCCGCCCAACTCGCCCGTTTCGGTTCGCATTTGGACGTCTGGTGCGACCTCCGCGACCGCCTTACGCTCGATGCCCATGGAGCTCGAGGTGAGACACCTGCGCGCGCTGTGCGCCATCGACGACACCGGGAGCCTGCACAAGGCGGCCCGCCTGCTCGGCATGACCCAGCCGTCCCTGTCCACCCAGCTCAGGCGTATCGAGGAGACGCTCGGCGGCGCGCTCTTCGCCCGGGAGCGCACCGGGTGCCGCGCGACCCCCCTGGGCCGCGTCGTCCTCAACCGCGCCCGCCCGCTCGTGGACGGCATGCGCGCCCTCGTCACGGAGACCAGGGCGGCCGGCGCACTCGCCGCGGGCGGCCCCCATCTGCGGATCGGTTCCACGGCGAGCCGGGCCATACCGGGCTGGCTGCGACGGCTGCGGCAGCGCGAGCACCCGCCCGGCGGCGAGCCGGCGCTCCGTATGGACGTCTCCGCGAACGCGCTTCTGCGGCTCGTCGGCGAGGGACAGCTCGACGTGGCGTTCGTGCACGAGGTCGAGGGCAGCCCGCTGCGCGTCCCGCCGGGTCTGCGCTGCCGCGTCCTGGTCGAACGCGAACCGCAGTACGTGTCCCTGGCCGCCGACCATCCGGCCGCCCGGCGCCGCGTCGTGCGCCTCGCCGACCTCGCCGACGACCGGTGGATGGTCGACCCCACCGTGGACGGCGAGTGGCACGGACTCCTGCGGGTCCTGAGGGCCGCCGGGCTCAACCCCCGGATCCTGCACGGCGACTACCTCACGGCGGCGTCCCTGGTCGCCACGGGCGAGGTCGTCGCCCTGTGCCAGCCGACCTCACGGGGCCGCCCCGACATGGCCATAAGACCCCTCGACGGCGACCCCATCGGCGTACGCCTCGTCCTCGCCGCCCGCACGGAGGCCGAACTGGACGCGGTCTACGGGGACTTGGAGGACGCCTACTGGGAAGCGGCCCGGCAGGCACCCGCGTATCGCGAGCGCCTGCCGGACGCGGCATCGGCCTGAGGCGACCTGAAGCGCCCTGAAGCGAGCCGGGACGACCCGGGTCGGATCAGACGCCGATGTCGCAGCCGTCCTCGCGCCACACGGAGACCACCGACGGACGGACGATTTTCCCCGGCCCGTCGGGCCACGCGCTCGCCGGCTTCTCGACCGACGCGCCGTCGACCTCGCCCGGGTGCTGCACCGAGACGAGGACCCGGCGGTCCTGGACCAGCGGACCGCAGGTCTCGGCGCCGTTCGGCATCGTCAGGAACTGCTTGAGCTCACCGCGCCGCTCGCCCCGCGTCGCGACACCGAACAGCCCGTCGTGCGTGCCCAGCGCGTTGCCGTCCGTGGAGATCCACAGGTTGCCGTGCGGGTCGAACGCCACGTTGTCCGGGCAGGAGATCGGGCTGACCCGGTCCTTCGGGAAGCCCGCGAAGTACGTCGCCGGGTCCTCCGGGTCGCCCGCGACAAGGAAGAGCGACCAGCCGAACGTGGTGGCCTCGGCGCGGCCCCGGTGCTCGGCCAGCTCCAGGATCTGCCCGTGCTTGTTGAGGTTGCGCGGGTTCGCCTCGTCGACGGGCGCCTTGCCGGCCTTGCCGCGGTCCGAGTTGTTCGTCAGCGCGACGTAGACCTTGCCGGAGTGCGGGGACGGCTCGATGTCCTCGGGCCGGTCCATCTTCGTGGCGCCCACCTTGTCACCGGCGAACCGCGTGAAGAGGTAGACCTCCTCCGCCGTCATGCCGTCGACGTGCGACACCGCGCCGTGCGGGCCCGCCGTGGCGAGCGGCAGCCACTCGCCGCCGCCGTCGAACTCGCCGTCCGCGGGCAGCTTGCCCGTGCCGTCGATCTCGGCGGCCGGGGAGTCGCCGGTCAGCCGGGCGACGTAGAGGGTGCCCTCGTCGAGAAGCGTCAGGTTGTGCTCGTGCGCGGCGCGCGAGCGGCCCTCGGCGACGCGCTTGCTGCTCACGAACTTGTAGAAGTAGTCGAACTTCTCGTCGTCCCCCATGTAGACGACCGGGCGGCCGTCGTCGGTCAGGCGCGGCTGCGCGGCCTCGTGCTTGAAGCGGCCGAGCGCGGTGCGCTTGCGCGGGGTCGACTCCGGATCGTACGGGTCGAGTTCGACGACCCAGCCGAAGCGGTTCGCCTCGTTCGGCTCCTTGGCCAGGTCGAAGCGGTCGTCGAACCGCTCCCACTTGCGCTCGGAGGCCTCGCCGGTCACGCCGTAGCGCTTGAGGCGGGCGGCCGTGGCCGGGTCGGTCACCTTCGCGGCATTCGCGAAGTACTGGTTGAAGTTCTCCTCGCCGTGCAGCGTCGTGCCCCACGGAGTGGTGCCGCCCGAGCAGTTGTTGAGCGTGCCGAGGACGGTACGGCCGCTCGGGTCCGCCTTCGTCCGCACGAGCGCGCTGCCCGCGACCGGGCCCGAGAGGCGGAACTCGCTGGTGGCGGTGAGGCGGCGGTTGAGCTGGTGACGCGTGACGGCCGACAGCCGGCCGCTGCGCCGCGACTCCTCCACGACGACGACCGACAGGCCGTGCGCCGCCCAGGCGGTCTCCACCTGCTCGCGCGTCGGGTTCTCGGGGTCGTACCCCTTGAACATCAGGATCTCGTCCGTGTACTCGTGGTTGGCGACGAGGACCTGGCGGCCGCGCTCACCGCGCAGGGGGAGGAGGCTCAGGAAGTCGTTGTTGTAACCGAACTGTCCTGCCTGGGCCTTCGCGGACTGCCTGTCCGGGTCGAAGGCGGGCGCTCCGCGCAGGATGGGCTGGCCCCAGCTGATGACGACGTTCTGGGCGTGGCCCTCCGGGACGGTGACCCGGTCCGCCGTGTTCGGCGCGACGGGCGTGAACCGCAGTCCGCGCGCCCCCTTGTCGCCCTTGTGCGCTACGCCCGTTGCCGCCCCCGACGGCGTGGCGGCGACGGCCCGCGAAGCCCCCGAGCCCACGACCGTGCCGGCCGTCGCGGCGGCGACGGTCACGACCGCGGCCGTGCGCAGCATCGAGCGACGGCTGAGCGCACCGGAGATGACGTCACCGACGTACTCGTTGGAACTGGTGTTGGGCACCTCCTGAAAACAGGCGTCCCCACAACGGAACCGGCAGGTCAGCGCGGCACGGCCCCCGTTGTGCGAGCCGATAAGCGGCAGCGTTTTGCGCACTCTTTTCCTCCCCTTTACGGTCACTCGGGCGTGACGCTAGGGGCGTGGCCGAGCGCGGAGGGGGACGGCGGGTGAACGAGCGGTGAACCTGTGCCGGTCGTGCGGCAGTTGAATGCCCTTCGCCCGGGTGGGCGACCCTGCCCAAGATCACGAAACGTGGCGGCTAACCTTACGTGTCCGCCCTGGCCAGGGGTTACGGAAACCAACTCATGCGAAGGGTTGCGCACATGGGCATTCGGAATCTCCTGCGGAACGCGTTCGGAAGGCCGCGGAAGTCCTCGCGGGGTGACGAGGCGGCGACCGCCGCACCCGAGGCGACGGTCCCGGCACCGGCCGGGGAGGCGACCCTGCCGAAGGCCGCGCCCGCCGAGTCGGCAAAGGCGCCCGAGGCCGCGCCCGCCGAGGCGAAGGCGAAGGTGCCCGCGCCATCGACGCGCGAGGCGGACGACCTGGTGGCCGCGGCGTTCGACAACGTCAAGGTCCCGAAGCCGTCCGCGCCGGTGGACGAGAGGGCTGCCGCCGACACGGAAGCGGAACCGACCACGGAGGCCGTGGAGGCCGAGCCGGAGGCGGAGGCCGCGGAGCCCGAGCAGGTGACGGAGGCGGTCGCCGAGCCGGACGTGAAGCCGGAGGCGGAGGCTGTCGCAGAGCCTGTCGCCGAGCCGGTGACGGAGACGGAGGCGGAGGTGTCCCCCGAGGCCGCCGTCGAGCCCGTCGCCGAGACGGAGCCCGCCGTCAAGGCAGAAGCGGAACCGGCAGGCGAGAGCCCTGAGCCCGCCGCAGAGCCCGCGGCGGAAGCGGAGGCGGAGGCCGTCGCCGAGCCGAAGGTGAAGACGGAGGCCGAGGCATCGCCCGAGGCCGTCGCCGAGACGGAGCCGGAGGCCGAGACCGAGCCGGCCGCCGAGCAGCCCGAGGCCGTGGTCACGCCCGCGCCCGCCGCCGAGCCCGAGCCGAAGGCCGTCGCCGAGCCGGTCGCCGAGACCGAGCCGAAGGCCGTCGTCGAGCCCGAGCCGAAGGCCGTCGCCAAGCCCGCCGCCAAGCCCGAGCCGCAGACCGTCGCCGAGCCGGTCGCCGAGACCGAGCCGCAGACCGTCGCCAAGCCCGAGCCGAAGGCCGTCGCCGAGCCGGTCGCCGAGACCGAGGCGAAGGCCGTCGTCGAGCCCGAGCCGAAGGCCGTCGCCAAGCCCGCCGCCGAGACCGAGCCACAGGCCGCCGTCGAGCCGGTCGCCGAGACCGAGCCCGAGGCCGTCGTCGAGCCCGTCGCCGCTGCCGCGTCGGAGCCCGAAGTCGTCGCCGAGCCGGAGCCCGTCGCCGTCGTCGCCGAGCCCGAGGCCGTCGTCGAGCCCGCGCCGCAGGCCGACGTGGCCGAGCCCGTCGTCGAGGTGGCACCCGAGACCGATGCCGAGGCCGGCACCAAGGCCTCCGCCCCCGCCCTCCCCCTCGCCCGGGTCAAGTCGCGCGCCCCCGGGCTCGCCGCTGCCTACAAGGCCGCCGGGAGCGTCCTCAAGAAGAACGACCTCACCGGGGTCCGTGCCACCGTCTACCTCGTACTCGACCGGTCGGGTTCGATGCGTCCGTATTACAAGGACGGATCCGCGCAGGCGCTCGGTGAACAGGTGCTCGCCCTGGCCGCGCACACCGACCCCGAGGCGACCGTGCACGTCGTCTTCTTCTCCACCGACATCGACGGCACCGGCGAGCTCACCCTCGACGGGCACGAGGGCCGCGTGGACGAGCTGCACGCATCGCTCGGCCACATGGGACGTACCAGCTACCACCGCGCGATCGAAGAGGTCGTGGCGCACCACGAGAAGTCGCAGTCGCAGACGCCCGCCCTGGTCGTCTTCCAGACGGACGGCGCCCCGGACGCGAAGGGCCCGGCCAACCAGGCGCTCGCGGACGCGGCCCGGCACCCGCTGTTCTTCCGGTTCGTCGCGTTCGGCGAGCACGAGGCCAAGGGCTTCGACTACCTGCGCAAGCTGAAGGCGCCCAACGCCGCGTTCTTCCACGCGGGCCCCACCCCCCGCGAGCTCACGGACACCGAGCTGTACGAGGGGCTGCTCGCGGACCTGCCGCAGTGGCTGGACTCGCAGCAGGCCTGACCCCCGCACCGTCCGCGCCCCCTGTCCCCGCCCCGGCGGGACAGGGGGCGCCGCCGTTTCCCCCGCGCCGTTCCCCCTGAATCGGGAGAAGCTGGATGAATTCCGGCACCGAGGGAAGGACCGCGCACCATGAAGGCCGCCGTAGTCACCGACTTCACCCGGCCCCTGGAGATCCAGCACCGCGTGATCCCACGGCCGGCCGCGCAGCAGGTCCTCGTCCGCATGGAGGCGAGCGGGCTGTGCCACACGGACATCCACGCCGCCGCCGGTGACTGGCCCGTCAAGCCGGTCCCGCCGTTCGTCCCGGGCCACGAGGGCATCGGGATCGTCGAGGACCTGGGCGAGCGGGTCGGCCACATCAACGTCGGCGACCGCGTCGCCATCGCCTGGCTGGGCGAGGCGTGCGGCCACTGCGACCACTGCGTGTCCGGCTGGGAGACGCTCTGCCTGAAGCAGCGGAACAGCGGCTACTCGCTCGACGGCTCCTTCTCCGAGTACGCCGTCGCGCACGGCGACTACGTCGTGAAGGTCCCCGAGGGCCTCGACCCCCTGGACGCCGCCCCGCTGACCTGCGCGGGAGTGACGACGTACAAGGCCGTGAAGGTGTCGGGCGCCGGCCCCGGCAAGCGCGTCCTGATCTCCGGGATCGGCGGCCTCGGCCATCTCGCGCTCCAGTACGCGCGGATCGCGGGTGCCGAGACCGTCGCCGTGGACGTCACCGACGACAAGCTGCGCCTCGCGCACGAGCTGGGCGCCGACCATGTCATCGACGCCCGCACCCAGGACGTCGCCGAGGCGGTGCGCGGGCTGGGCGGCGCCGACGTCGCGATCGGGCTCGCCGTGTCGAACGCGTCGCTCCGGGCGGCGTACGGCTCCCTGCGCAGGCACGGAACGCTCGTCCTGGTCGCGCTGCCCGCCGGAGGCAAGCTGGAACTGCCCGTCTTCGAGCACGTGCTCGAAGGCAAGAGCGTGATCGGTTCGATCGTCGGCACCCGGCAGGACCTCGCCGAGGTCTTCCAGCTGCACCGCCTCGGCCGTACCCGCGTCATCCGCGAGCAGCGCAGGCTCAAGGAGGTCAACGAGGCGATCGAGGACATCCTGGCGGGCCGGGTCACGGCCCGGCTGGTCTTCGACTTCCGCTAGGCACCGCACCCGCACCGCACCGCCGGGGCCGTCCACCCCGTAAATACCGGGAGGGGCGGCCCCGCCGTGTCGGATACGATTCTTTGATTCGACTGACGTACACCGTCACCGCACGCAGCGACTTGGGAGCAGCCCCCGATGGCTCGACACCTCATCACCAGCGCCCTTCCGTACATCAACGGAATCAAGCACCTGGGCAACATGGTGGGGTCCATGCTCCCGGCGGACGTGTACTCCCGGTACCTCCGCCAGCGCGGCCACGACGTCCTGTACATCTGCGCCACCGACGAGCACGGCACGCCCGCCGAGCTGGCCGCGAAGGAGCAGGGCCTGCCGGTGGCCGAGTTCTGCGGGCAGGCGCACGACGTACAGAAGGCCGTGTACGACGGCTTCGGCCTGGCCTTCGACCACTTCGGCCGCAGCTCGTCCGCGCAGAACGCGGAGCTCACGCAGCACTTCGCGCGCCGGCTGAACGAGAACGGCTTCATCGAGGAGCGCGCGATCCGTCAGGTGTACTCGCCTGCCGACGGCCGCTTCCTGCCGGACCGCTACGTCGAGGGCACCTGCCCGCACTGCGGCTACGACAAGGCGCGCGGCGACCAGTGCGAGAACTGCACGCGCGTCCTGGACCCGACGGACCTGATCAACCCGCGCTCGGCGATCTCCGGCTCCACGGACCTGGAGGTCCGCGAGACGAAGCACCTCTTCCTGCTGCAGTCGAAGCTGCAGGTCGAGGTCGAGGAGTGGATCGCGCGGACCGCGGGCGAGTGGCCGCAGCTGGCCTCCTCCATCGCCCGCAAGTGGCTGACCGAGGGCCTGCACGACCGCGCGATCACCCGTGACCTGGACTGGGGCGTCCCCGTCCCGGCCGACACGTGGCCGGAGCTGGCCGCCGAGGGCAAGGTCTTCTACGTCTGGTTCGACGCCCCGATCGAGTACATCGGCTCGACGAAGGAGTGGTCGGACCAGAGCCCGGCGGACCGCGACTGGAAGTCGTGGTGGTACGAGGCCGACGACGTCCGGTACACGCAGTTCATGGCCAAGGACAACGTCCCGTTCCACAGCGTCATGTTCCCCGCCACGGAGATGGGCGTGCGCGAGCCGTGGAAGAAGGTCGACTACCTCAAGTCCTTCAACTGGCTGACGTACTACGGCGGCAAGTTCTCCACGTCGCAGAAGCGCGGCATCTTCACGGACGCTGCCCTGGAGATCCTCCCGGCCGACTACTGGCGCTACTTCCTCATCGCCAACGCGCCGGAGTCCGACGACTCCTCCTTCACGTGGGAGCACTTCTCGGCCACGGTGAACAAGGACCTCGCCGACACCCTCGGCAACTTCGTGAACCGCGTCCTGTCCTTCTCCCGCAAGCGCTTCGGTGACGACGTGCCCGCGGGCAAGGAGGCCGGCGAGGCGGAGACGAAGCTGGGAACGGAGATCGCCGCGCTGCTCGCCGAGTACGAGGCCCAGATGGAGGCCCTCCAGTTCCGCAAGGCCGCGTCCGCGCTGCGCGCCCTGTGGTCGGCGGGCAACTCCTACCTGGAGGAGAAGGCCCCCTGGCTGGAGATCAAGACCGACCCGGAGGCCGCGGCCCTCACGCTGCGTACGGCGATGAATCTCATCCACCTGTACGCGGTCGTGTCCGAGCCCTTCATCCCGGCCTCGTCGAAGGCGATGCGCGGCGCGTTCGCGCTGGCCGACGACACGGCCACGTGGGTCACCGCGGAGCAGGCCAAGGCGCTGGACACCGTCCCCGCGGGCACGGCCTTCACGGTCCCGCCGGTGCTCTTCGCGAAGATCACCGAGGAGGACCTGGAGTCCTACCGCGAGCGCTTCGGCGGCGCTCCGGAATAACACATTCCGGGGGAAAGGGGTGCGGGGATCTGTCCCCGCACCCCTTTCCCGTACCCCGCTACTGGCATGTCCACGACCGCGATTAGGGTTTCGCCATGCCAGTTCCCGCAACCATCCCGATCGCCCACGAGCCGGACCACCGCACCGCCACCATCGGCCGGTACGCGGACGGCCAGTTCCTGGCCTCGGTGACGTACGCCTTCCCGGAGGGCTACCGCCCCGACGACGGCTGGGAGGAGCACAAGCGTCTCTACGCGGTGCTCCACACCTTCGACGCCTCGGGCAGGTACCGCGACTCGGAGATCTGGTGCGCGGGGACCTGGGCCGAGGGTGCCGAACTCGCCCAGGCCCACGCCCACTTGGACAAACTCCTGGCAGCCCTGCCCGGTCGCGCCTACGGCGACATCGCCGTCCGCCCGTTCCGGCTCGCCGTGGACCGCGTGCTCTTCGGCCTGATCGCCGAGGACGACGACGAGGGCGGCTGGGCCGAGCTCTACCCGGACCGCCTCGGCTTCGGCGCCCCGTGGGACGGCCGGTACGACACCTGAGCGCAGCCCGCGGCGGCGCCCGTCAGGAAGCCGTCGAGGCGGAAGCGCCCGGCTGCGTATCCGTGCTGTCGTGCGTCTCGTCGGGTGCCACCGCCATCGTGATCGACCCGATGACGCCCTTCGCGATGCGCCCCTTGCCGTACGTCAGCTTCAGCAGGCCGCCCGTCGTCCCGCTCTGGTCGTAGATGGTGTCCTCGGTCAGCGTCGTGCGCTCGGTCGTGCTCGTCGAGTACGGCGCGACCTTCCCCGAGGCGATGACCGCGGCCTCCTCGAAGAAGAACTGACCGGTGTGACAGGTGTGGCCGCCCTCGTAGCCGGCGTCGGTCCACTTGCCGTCCACATGGACCTTGGTGTGGATGTGCACGGCACGGCCCCGGTACCAGCCGGGGAAGATCGTTTTGAACTCGACGCCGCCGTGCCTGTCCGTCTTCCAGGTGCCCCGCAGATAGCGCTCGTCGTCGGTGGGCTCCTCGTGCCCGCCGCCACCGCCACCCCCGGGCGGGGCGCCCGTCGGGGTGCCGGACGGCTGGTCGGTCGGGACTCCGCTCGGGGCGCCGCTCGGGGGCGTGCCACCGCCACCGGTGGAGAGGGACTCGTACCCGGAGTAGATCCCGAGCGCGTCGCAGTGCCAGATGTCGACCGCCGCGTTCCGCAGGGGCTTGCAGGTCTCGGCGTCGATCACCTTGAGGCGGAGGACCATCGGGATGCCCTCCTTGTCCTCCGTGATGTCACGGCGGAGCTTGTCCGCGTCGATGTAGTACGGGCCCTCGGTGGTCTCCGAGGTGAGCCGGTAGCAGGACTCCGCCTCGGACTTCCTGTCGGCGGTGTCCGTCTCCCCGGCGAACGCGTTGGCGGCGATGGAGCCCCCGACGCCGACGGCCGCCACGGCGGCTCCGCCCGCGAGGATGACCTTCCGGCGGGTCATGTCACGTTTGTGCGCTGGTCCCTGAGTCTCTGTCATGGGAAGCGAAGCTAGGACCGCCACCTGTCAGGGCCATGAGGATGCGCTGTGAGTCCGCACAGCGAAGGGGCCGGAACCGATCAACGGTTCCGGCCCCTTCGGACGACTGGCGGGTGCTACTTCTTCTCGCCCACCGGCTTGCGCAGCTGGATGTTCAGCTCGCGCAGGCGCGTCTCGTCGAGCTCCGTGGGCGCGCCCATCATCAGGTCCTGCGCGTTGCCGTTGAGCGGGAACGCGATGGTCTCGCGGATGTTCGGCTCGTCGGCGAGGAGCATGACGATGCGGTCGACGCCGGGGGCGATCCCGCCGTGCGGCGGGGCGCCGAAGCGGAACGCGCGGAGCATGCCCGCGAACTGCTCCTCGACGGTGTCACGGTCGTAGCCCGCGATCTCGAAGGCCTTGAGCATGATCTCGGGCTCGTGGTTCCGGATCGCGCCGGAGGACAGCTCCACGCCGTTGCAGACGATGTCGTACTGCCAGCCCAGGATGTCCAGCGGGTCCTTGGTCTCCAGGGCCTCGAGGCCGCCCTGCGGCATGGAGAACGGGTTGTGCGAGAAGTCGATCTTCCCGGTGTCCTCGTCCTTCTCGTACATCGGGAAGTCGACGATCCAGCAGAAGCGGAAGACGCCCTCCTCGAAGTGCCCGGCGCGCTTGGCGGCCTCGACACGGACGGCGCCCATGATCTTGGAGACCTCGTCGAACTCGCCCGCGCCGAAGAACACGGCGTGGCCGGCCTTCAGGCCGAGGCGCTCGGTGAGGACCTTGACGTTCTCGTCCGTGAGGAACTTCGCGATCGGGCCCGTGAGGGACCCGTCCTCGGCGACGCGGACCCAGGCGAGGCCCTTCGCACCCTGCTCGACCGCGTAGTCACCCAGGCCGTCGAAGAACTTGCGGGACTGCGACGCGGTGTCCGGGACGGGCAGCGCGCGCACGTGCTTCCCTGCGAACGCCTTGAACTCGGAGCCCTCGAACACGTCCGAGATGTCGACCAGTTCGAGCTGGGCGCGCAGGTCCGGCTTGTCCGAGCCGTACTTGAGCATCGACTCGCGGAACGGGATCCGCGGGAACGGGGACGTGACGTGACGGCCGCCGCCGAACTCCTCGAAGAGCTCGGTCATCAGCTTCTCGATCGGCTGGAAGACGTCCTCCTGCTCGACGAAGGACATCTCCACGTCGAGCTGGTAGAACTCGCCCGGCGAGCGGTCCGCGCGGGCGTCCTCGTCACGGAAGCAGGGCGCGATCTGGAAGTAGCGGTCGAAGCCCGAGATCATCAGCAGCTGCTTGAACTGCTGCGGGGCCTGCGGCAGCGCGTAGAACTTGCCCGGGTTGAGGCGCGAGGGGACGACGAAGTCGCGGGCGCCCTCCGGAGAAGTGGCGCTGAGGATGGGGGTCGCCATCTCGTTGAACCCGAGGGCCACCATCTTGGAGCGGATGGAGGCGATGACGGACGAGCGCAGCATGATGTTGCGGTGCATGCGCTCGCGGCGCAGGTCGAGGAAGCGGTACTCCAGGCGCCGCTCCTCGTTCACCCCGTCGTCCGCGTTGATCGTGAACGGGATCTGCTGGGCCGCGCCGAGCACCTCGACCTCGGCGGCCTCGATCTCGATCTCGCCCGTGGGCAGCTCGGAGTTGACGTTGTCGGCGCCGCGCGAGACGACCTTGCCGTCGACGCGGACGACCGTCTCCTTGGTCAGCCTGTCGAGGACCTCGGCGGCCGCGGTGCCGGGGCGGGCGACGAGCTGCGTGATCCCGTAGTGGTCCCGCAGATCGATGAAGAGGATGCCGCCCAGGTCGCGCCGATTGTGCAGCCAGCCGCTCAGCCGGACGTCGGATCCGACGTCAGAGGCGCGGAGCTCGCCGCAGGTGTGGGACCTGTACCGATGCATCGTCGTTCATCCAGTCTTTGCGATTGGGGATTGAGCGGGCATGCCCGAAACCCCAAGGGTACCGGCCGCCTCAAGATCGCTCTGCGAATAGTCTCGGTGGCCGTCCACGATCACCTCTTCTTAGAGTGGGGCCATGCGCACTGGTGACCCCCTGCCGCCCGTGGGGGACGTTCTCGCCGCCCTCGACACCGGTGTGTGGCGGTGGGACAACCGGGCCGGGCTGGTCACCTTCGACGCGGAGGCTGCCCGGCTGCTCGGCCTGCCCGCGTCCCGGGTGACGCTGACGGAGGCCGCCGTACGCTCCCGTTTCCACCCCGTCGACTGGAACGAGATCTTCGGCGTGGTGCAGCTCGCCGTCGCCGAGGGCACCCTCGCCGAGGCCCGGCTGCGGATCATGGACGATCAGGGCGTGGTCATCAGGACCGTACGCAGCCGCTCCAAGCCGCTCGTGCACGGCGACTCGCACGCGTACGAGCTGATCGGCACGCTCCAGGAGGTCAGCGAACCCACGCCCGGGTCCGCGGCGCGCACCCCCGTGACCGGGGACTGGCGGCGCTCCCGCGAGGCGTTCCTGCTGGACGCCGGGCGGGCGCTCGCCGAGGCGGGGTCCACCGAGGAGGTCCTGCGGGTCGCGGCCGGGCTCTCCATGCCGGGGTTCTCGCCGGACGGCCTCGCCGTCTTCGGTGTCGGCGGCGACCGGCTCACGGTCATCGGACACCACGGGCACGAGCCGGGCGAGGAGGGGCCCTTCACGGACATGCCCCTGGACACCGACTATCCGGCCGCCGAGGTGGTGCGCACCGGCCGCGCCGTCTATCTGTCGTCGCCCGAGCAGTACCGCCTGCGCTACCCGGCCGCCTGGCCACTGGCCCAGCGCTTCCAGCGGCAGTCCTGGGCGTTCCTGCCGCTCATCGTGGCCGGCCGCACCATCGGCACCTGGATGGCCGGGTTCGCCTACCCGGTGTCCTTCACGCCCGACGAGCGCTCCGTCCTGACGACGGTGGCGCGCATGCTGGCGCAGGCCCTGTCGCGCGCCGGGATCACCGAGTCGGAACGGGAGCTGACGGACGGACTCCAGCGCTCGATGCTGCCCACGCTCGGCCCCGAGATCCCGGGGATGAGCGTCGCCGCCCGCTATGTGCCGACCGGCGGCGGCCTCCAGGTCGGCGGCGACTGGTACGACATGATCCCGCTGCCCACCGGGCGCATCGCGCTCGTCATCGGCGATGTGCAGGGGCACGACGTGCGGGCCGCCGGCCTGATGGGACAGCTGCGGATCGCGCTGCGCGCGTACGCGGCCGAGGGACACCGCCCTGACGCCGTCCTCTCCCGCGCCTCCCGCTTCCTGTACGGGGTCACCGACTCCATCACGTACGGCTCCACGGGCGGCCCCGGCAAGGGCGTCGATAAGGGCTCGGAGCCGGGCGACCCGCGCTTCGCGACCTGTCTGTACGTGGAGGCCGACCCGAAGACGGGCGTCCTGGAGATCGCCCGAGCCGGCCATCCCGACCCCGCGATACGCATGACCGACGGAACGGTCCTGGTACGGCCCACCGCGGGTGGGCTGCCCCTCGGCGTCGACCCCGACACCGACTACCCCATGACGCGGTTCGCCCTCGAACCCGGCGACACCCTGCTGATCTGCACCGACGGCCTCATCGAGACGGGCGGCCACGACCTCGACACCGGCTGGGCCCGCATCCGCGGCATCCTCGAGGAGCACGGCGGGCACGGGGAGCACCCCACCGACGCCGACCGTCTGGAAGACCTGGCCGACGCGCTCGTGCGGGCCGTGCACGGCCCCTTCTCGCACTACACGACGGGCCCGCTCGTCGACCGGCGTGAGGACGACATAGCGGTGCTGCTCCTCGCCAGGACGGGCCTGCCCGAGGCGCCGGTACCGCGCCGGACCGCGATGACCGTCGCCCAGGCCGAGCCGGAGCGGGTCGCCGCCGCCCGTCAGCAAGTGCGCGAGCTGCTGCACGACTGGACCGACGCGGAGCAGGTCGACTCGGCGGTCCTGATGGTCTCGGAGATGATCACGAACGTCCTCGTCCACACGGACGGTGACGCGCTCCTGGTCGCCGAGGTCGCCGACGGGCCCGCGCGGCGACTGCGCGCCGAGGTCGCCGACGCCAGTGACGACCTGCCGCACAAGCGCCACCCGGGCGAGCTCGCGTCATCCGGGCGCGGCCTCGTCCTGATGGAGCTGCTCGCCGACCGCTGGGGCGTGGACCCGAGGGGCGAGGGCAAAAGCATCTGGTTCGAGCTCTACGAGTCCTCGGCCGGCGTTTCACGTGAAACTCCCGACGGCGCCGACGGCCCCTCGCCCGCGGAGTAGCGCTTGCGCATCTCCCCGATCACCCCGAAGGCTGCCGCCGTCAGCGGCACCGCGAGCAGCATGCCGAGGATGCCCGCGACGGAGGCGCCCGCCGTGATCGCCAGCATCACCATCGCGGGATGCATCTGCACGGTGCGGGACTGGATCATCGGCTGAAGGATGTGGCCCTCCAGCTGCTGCACGGCCAGGATGACGCCGAGCGCCCACAGGGCGGTCACCCAGCCCCGGTCGGCGAGGGCCACCAGGACGGCCACCGCGCCGGAGATCGTCGCGCCGAGGTAGGGGATGTACGCGGTGACGAAGACCAGGGAACCGAGTCCGACCGCGCCGGGCACCCGCAGGATGAGCAGGCCGACAGTGATGCAGACCGAGTCGATGAGCGCGATCAGTGTGGTCCCGCGCATGAAGCCCTCGACGGCCTGGAAGGCACGCCGCCCCATGGCCTCCAGGGTTTCCCCGGCACGGCCGGGCGCGAGGCTGTGCGCGAGGCCCGCGGCGCGGTCGGAGTCCTTGAGGAAGAAGAACGTGAGCAGGAGGGCGAGAACGCTGGTCGTGAGGAGCGAGCCGAGGACGGAGAGCCCGGCGATCACTCCGCTCGCGGCGCTGGCTCCCCACTTGGACAGCAGTTTCTGGAGGCTGCCGGCGGCGGATCCGAGGTCGTCGGCCACGGTGATCCCGAAGTGGCTCTTGATCCAGCTGCCGGCCTCCCGCACCGAGTCGACGATCTGGTCACCGGTGTCGATGAGGGTCCTGACGACGATGTAGCCGGCGCCGCCGACGACGGCGACGAGGGCGACACACGTAAGGGCGGCGGCGAGCGCCCGGTTGACCCTCCTGCGGATCAGCCAGCCGTGCACCGGCCCGAGCAGGGCCGTACCGAGCAGGGCGAGCAGCAGGGGCGTGACGGCCGTCTTGAAGACGATGCACAGCCAGACACCGACGGCAGCCACCCCGGTGACGAGCAGCGCCAGGGCGCACCAGGCGGCGGTGCGGCGGGCTGGTTCGGGAAGAAGCGGCTTACCTGTACCTGTGTGCACCCCCACAGGGCATCACGCACGCGTGGCCCCGACCTTCCGGACGGGGCCACGCGAGTGACGGACAATCAGATACCGCTTACGTGTGCGGGATCCGCTCTCCCGGGATGACCCCGAGCCGACCGGCCTGGAAGTCCTCGAACGCCTGCTGGAGTTCGTCGCGGGTGTTCATGACGAACGGACCGTAGTGCGCCATCGGCTCCCGGATCGGACGGCCGCCCAGGAGGACGACCTCGAGGTCCGGGGTGTTGGAGTCCTGCGTCTCGTCCGCGCGGACGGTCAGCGAGGAGCCCGCGCCGAAGACGGCGGTCTGGCCCATGTGGACCGGCCTGCGGTCGGTGCCGACGGTGCCGCGGCCGGCGAGGACGTACGCGAGGCCGTTGAACTCCTCGCGCCACGGCAGCGTCAGCTCGGCGCCGGGGCGGACGGTCGCGTGGACCATCGTGATCGGCGTGTGCGTGATGCCGGGGCCGTCGTGGCCGTCGAGCTCACCCGCGATGACGCGCAGCAGGGCGCCGCCGTCGGCGGTGGTGAGGAGCTTGACCTGGCCACCGCGGATGTCCTGGTAGCGGGGGTCCTTCATCTTGTCGGCGGCCGGGAGGTTCACCCACAGCTGGAGGCCGTGGAAGAGCCCGCCGGACATGACGAGCGCCTCCGGCGGGGCCTCGATGTGCAGGAGGCCCGAGCCGGCTGTCATCCACTGGGTGTCGCCGTTGGTGATGGTGCCGCCACCGCCGTTGGAGTCCTGGTGAACGAAGGTGCCGTCGATGATGTAGGTGACGGTCTCGAAGCCGCGGTGCGGGTGCCAGGGCGTGCCCTTGGGCTCTCCGGGCGCGTACTCCACCTCACCCATCTGGTCCATCATGATGAACGGGTCGAGGTACTTGTAGTTGATCCCGGCGAACGCTCGGCGCACCGGGAAGCCCTCGCCCTCGAATCCGCTGGGCGCGGTCGTCACGGCCAGCACGGGGCGGGCCACGGCGTCGGCGGACGCGGCCACACGGGGCAGGGTCAGCGGGTTTTCGACGGTCACTGCAGGCATGTCGGGACCTCCTTGTGCTCCGAGTTTAGTTGAACGTAGAACTTTCTGCCACCTGGAACGCGGAACGCCCGGAGGGAATTCCCTCCGGGCGTCGCGGGTGCCTGCGTGTGCGGTGACCGCTAGCCGTACATACGGCGCATCGCGAAGTCGACCATCTGCTCGACCGCCTTGGCGTCGAAGACCATCCGGTGCTCGCCCTCCATGTCGAGGACGAAGCCGTACCCGGTCGGAAGCAGGTCGATCACCTCGGCGCCGGTGATCACGAAGTACTTGGACTCCTTGCCCGCGTACCTGCGCAGCTCCTTGAGCGAGGTGAACATCGGGATGACCGGCTGCTGAGTGTTGTGCAGCGCGAGGAATCCGGGGTTGTCGCCGCGCGGGCAGTAGACCTTCGACGTGGCGAAGATCTGCTGGAAGTCCTCGGCGGACATCGAGCCCGTGGTGAAGGCGCGGACCGCGTCCGCCAGCGACGGAGGTGACGGCTCCGGATACAGCGGCGGCGCCTGCTGGCCGTACCCGCCCTGCATACCCTGCTGCGGCGGCGCGTACTGCTGCCCGGGTCCCGCGGTCTGGTCGTAGCCGTACATGAGGGCCAGACTACCGAGCGGGGGCCCGAGCGCGGGCGCCGTTAGACGCTGCTCACATCGGCGGATCAGGGGTTGCGCGTTATTACCGACGGGTAGCATCATCGTAGGCACTTGCTACTTGTGAGTAGTACGTGTTTACGAAGATCCCGCTTCCAGCCAAACGGAGCCGTCGCCATGGGGCACTACAAGTCGAATCTCCGCGACATCGAGTTCAACCTCTTCGAGGTGCTCGGGCGCGACAAGCTGTACGGCAGCGGCCCGTTCGCGGAGATGGACGTCGACACCGCCAAGAGCATCCTCGACGAGGTCGCCCGCCTCGCCGAGAACGAGCTGGCCGAGTCCTTCACGGACGCCGACCGCAACCCGCCGGTCTTCGACCCGGAGACCAACACCGCTCCGGTACCGGCCAGTTTCAAGAAGTCGTACCAGGCCTTCATGGACTCCGAGTACTGGCGCCTGGGCCTGCCCGAGGAGATCGGCGGCACCACCTCCCCGCGCTCCCTGATCTGGGCCTACGCGGAGCTGCTGCTCGGCTCGAACCCGGCGATCTGGATGTACTGCTCCGGCCCGGCCTTCGCCGGCATCCTCTTCGAGGAGGGCAACGAGGCGCAGAAGAAGGTCGCCGAGATCGCCGTCGAGAAGCAGTGGGGCTCGACGATGGTCCTGACCGAGCCGGACGCCGGCTCGGACGTGGGCGCCGGCCGCACCAAGGCCGTCCAGCAGGAGGACGGCTCCTGGCACATCGAGGGCGTGAAGCGCTTCATCACGTCCGGTGAGCACGACATGTCGGAGAACATCCTCCACTACGTGCTCGCGCGCCCCGAGGGCCACGGCCCCGGCACCAAGGGCCTCTCCCTCTTCCTGGTCCCGAAGTTCCACTTCGACTGGGAGACCGGCGAGCTGGGCGAGCGCAACGGCGTCTACGCCACGAACGTCGAGCACAAGATGGGCCTCAAGGCGTCCAACACCTGCGAGATGACGTTCGGCGACCAGCACCCCGCCAAGGGCTGGCTCATCGGCGACAAGCACGACGGCATCCGCCAGATGTTCCGCATCATCGAGTTCGCCCGCATGATGGTCGGCACGAAGGCGATCTCCACGCTGTCGACGGGCTACCTGAACGCGCTGGAGTACGCCAAGGAGCGTGTCCAGGGCCCCGACCTGGCCCAGTTCATGGACAAGACCGCCCCCAAGGTCACCATCACGCACCACCCGGACGTGCGCCGCTCGCTCATGACGCAGAAGGCGTACGCGGAGGGCATGCGCGCGCTCGTGCTGCACACCGCCGCCGTCCAGGACGACATCGCGGTCAAGGAGGCCGCGGGCGAGGACGCGTCGCAGCTCCACGCCCTCAACGACCTCCTCCTGCCGATCGTGAAGGGCTACGGCTCGGAGAAGGCCTACGAGCAGCTGGCGCAGTCGCTCCAGACGTTCGGCGGCTCGGGTTACCTCCAGGAGTACCCGATCGAGCAGTACATCCGCGACGCCAAGATCGACACCCTCTACGAGGGCACCACCGCGATCCAGGGCCAGGACTTCTTCTTCCGGAAGATCGTCCGCAACCAGGGCGCCGCGCTCAACGGCCTCGCCGAGGAGATCAAGAAGTTCCTCGCGGTCGGCACGGGCGGCGAGGAGCTCGCCCCGGCCCGCGAGTCGCTCGCCAAGGCGGCCGTCGAGCTGGAGGCCATCGTCGGGGTCATGCTGACCGACCTCGCGGCCACCGAGCAGGACACCAAGAACATCTACAAGGTGGGCCTCAACACCACCCGCCTGCTGCTCGCCTCCGGCGACGTGGTCGTCGGCTTCCTGCTGCTGCGCGGCGCCGCCGTCGCCGCCGAGAAGCTGGAGACCGCCTCCGCCAAGGACCAGGCGTTCTACCAGGGCAAGATCGCCGCCGCGAAGTTCTTCGCCGCGAACGTCCTGCCGGGCGTCGGCCTGGAGCGCCGCCTCTCCGAGAAGGTCGACCTCGACCTGATGGAGCTGGACGAGGCCGCGTTCTAGTCCCCGGCCCGCCCGTGGCCACCGGCGCCGCCACCCGGACACATCCGGGTGGCGGCGCCGTCGTACCGGGATCGGCCGCCCCCGGCCGCACCCGCGCGGACCCCCCGCGCGCCGGGCCGAAGGCTCGTTAGGCTGGCCCGCATGAGCAACCCCTCCCGCTTCGACCGCGGTCACACCGACGACCTCATGTCCTTCCTCGCGGCCAGCCCCTCGCCGTACCACGCCGTGGCGAACGCCGCCGCGCGCCTGGAGAAGGCCGGATTCCGCCAGGTCGCCGAGACCGACGCGTGGGACGGGACGACGGGCGGCAAGTACGTGACGCGCGGCGGCGCGATCGTGGCGTGGTACGTCCCCGAGGGCGCCGCGCCGCACACCCCCTTCCGCATCGTCGGCGCGCACACCGACTCGCCGAACCTGCGCGTCAAGCCGCTGCCCGACATGGGCTCGCAGGGCTGGCGGCAGGTCGCCGTCGAGATCTACGGCGGCCCGCTCCTCAACTCCTGGCTCGACCGGGACCTCGGACTCGCGGGCCGGCTCACCCTGCGGGACGGCTCGACTCGCCTCGTGAACATCGACCGGGCACTGCTGCGCGTGCCTCAGCTCGCCATCCACATGGACCGCTCCGTCCACACCGACGGCCTCAAGCTCGACAAGCAGAAGCACATGCAGCCCATCTGGGGCCTCGGCGACGACGTCCACGAGGGCGGCCTCATCCGCTTCCTGGAGGAGGAGCACGGCCTCGCCGAGGGCGACGTCACCGGGTGGGACCTGATGACGCACCCTGTCGAGGCGCCCTCCTACCTCGGCCGCGACAAGGAACTCGTCGCCGGCCCCCGCATGGACAACCTCCTGTCCGTGCACGCGGGAACGGCCGCCCTCGCCGCCGTGTCCGCCTCGGACGACCTCCCCTACATCCCGGTCCTCGCCGCCTTCGACCACGAGGAGAACGGGTCGCAGTCCGACACCGGCGCCGACGGACCTCTGCTCGGCGGCGTCCTGGAGCGTTCGGTGTTCGCGCGCGGAGGCTCGTACGAGGACAAGGCCCGCGCCTTCGCCGGGACGGTGTGCCTGTCGTCCGACACCGGGCACGCCGTGCACCCCAACTACGCCGAGCGCCACGACCCCACCCACCACCCGCGCGCCGGCGGCGGCCCCATCCTCAAGGTCAACGTCAACAACCGGTACGCCACCGACGGTTCGGGCCGCGCCGTGTTCGCCGCTGCGTGCGAGAAGGCCGGCGTGCCCTTCCAGTCGTTCGTCTCCAACAACGCCATGCCCTGCGGCACCACGATCGGCCCGATCACGGCGGCCCGCCACGGCATCAAGACCGTCGACATCGGCGTCGCGATCCTCTCCATGCACAGCGTCCGTGAACTGTGCGCCGCCGACGACCCGTTCCTCCTCGCCAACGCGCTGGTGGCGTTCCTGGAGGGCTGAGCGGCCCCCTGAAGGGCCGAGCGGGCCCCTCGGGACCAGCTTTTGAACCTGTCCATGGAGTACCTGTCCGGCGTACGATCACCGCTGCACGCACGCCTCTTCAGGCGCAGCAGCGCCTGAGCCGTGCCTTCAGTCCTGTGGGGGGACTCCTTGAACAGTCTCAGCAACCGCTCGCGCCTGCCCGGAAAGAGAGCGCGGCTGGAGGTGCTGGCCTGCGCCTCCGTCATCGTCGGGGTGGCACTCGGACCTGTGCCGGCGGCCCACGCCGACACGGGTGTCGCGCCCGAGCTCGTCTACGCGACCGACCACGGCCCGTCCAGCGGGATCGTCGCCGTGTCCGCACAGTCGGACAGCGCCATCACCTCGATCACGGCACATCTGTACGCCGCCGACGCGCCCGCCGACGCCCCGGAGGTCGCCACCATCGACTCCTTCCGGCAGGACTCCGGCACCGACCACCAGGGCGTCTGGCTCGCCTCCGAAGCCGTGCACCTCGCCGACCTCGGCACGTATCGCATCGTGGTCGACCTGACCGACGCCGACGGCGACACCTCGCACACGGAGAGCCGCAACCAGTTCTGGTACGTACGCACGATCGACCTGCAGGACTACCAGGTCTCGCCCATGCAGCCCGACTACAGCCACCAGAACGTCTCGGTCAGCGGCCGCTACACGGTCCTCGACCCGCGCACCGGCGAGACGACGGCCGCCGTGGACAAGCCCGTGGTGATCCACACTCCCGAGGCCTCCGAACTCACGGTGGCCACAGACTCCGAGGGGAAGTTCGCCGGTTCGTTCACGCTCACCCAGGAGTACGGCGGCCTCGTCAGCACCTGGCTCCAGGGGGTGGACAACGCCTACCAGGTCACCGACGACGGCGACAACGCGTACGTCACGCCCGCCACCGCGGACACCCGGATGACCCTCGACAGCACCGAACTGGGCGTCAAAGAAGGCCAGTCGGCGACGATTTCCGGCCGCGCCGAGGTATACACGCAGGGCAGCTGGCAACCGCTCACCGGCGCCAGGGTCGACGCGGTGTGGCAGAGCGACAACGGCAGCGCCGCCGCTCGGCCGGTGACCGACGCCCAGGGCCACTTCTCCGGCAAGATCCTGATGCCGCGCACGGGAACGGTCGAGGTACAGAGCGCGAGGGGCACCTACCTCAAGGCCAGCCCGACCGCGCAGGTCAAGGTGCACGTCGCCCGAAAGACGTCGATCAGCGACTTCTCCGCATCGCTGAACAAGTACTCCCAGCTCACAGCCAAGGGCCGCCTCCACACGGGCAGCAGCACCCCGGGCGACGCGGACAACCGGGTCCAGCTCCAGTACTCGGCCGACGGCACGACCGGCTGGACCACCCTGAAGACCGTCACACCCGGATCCGGCGACCCCGAGGCGGGCGCCCCCTTCAAGGGCACCTTCGACGCGCCCTACAAGGGCTACTACCGGGCCTACTTCAAGGGCAGCGCAGAATGGCAGCCCTCCTACAGCCCCGTCCTCTACGTCAAGCGCACCAAGACCCGCATCATTGACGGCAACGCCTCACCGGAGCCGGTCGCCAAGGGGCGCACCATCACCGTAAAGGGCAAGCTCCAGAAGTACACGTCGTCCGCCTGGCACGCCTACGGCAGCCAGACGGTGAAGATCCTCTTCCGGCCCAAGGGGTCGACCACCTGGTACGACATGGGCAACACCACGACCCGCTCCGACGGCACCTTCAGCCGGGGCTACACCGCCCAGAGGGACGGCACATGGGTCGCGGAGCTGCTCTACCCGGACAGCACCCACCTGGCGAGCGCGGGCCGCGAGGACTACGTCGACGTGACGTGACCCCTCGGAAGGGCCACGTCACGTGCCCTGGGGCGCTACCCCTCGTCCATCCCCGCCAGCACCAGCGGCAGGCGCTGGGCGGCGCCCTCGACGAGACGGACCGGGACACCCCAGTCCTGCTGGTGGACATGGCACGCGGGGTACTCGTTGGCGGGGTCGTCGTCGCAGGACGCGGCCATGGCCGAGACGTGCAGGACGCCCTCCGGGACCTCGGGGTTGAGGGTGAGGGTGCGGGCCAGGTCGGTGTCCGCGCCCTCGCCGGCCAGCAGCAGCTCCGGCGGGGTCGACGAGACCAGCAGGCGCGTCGAGGGCCCGTACCGGGTGTCGAGCTTCTGGCCCGCCGGGGCCTGGAAGATCACGTCGAGGCTCAGCTCGCCCGCGGCGACCTCGGTCGCAGCGCGCTGCGTCCGGTGCGCGACCGACTCGACCCGCACGGCCTCCTCCGGAAGCCGCAGCCGCGTCAGCCGGTGCCGCGCCGACTCCACCACGACGATGTCCGCGGAGTCCCCACCCACGAGCACCGCGTCACTGGGCTCCCGCAGATCCGTCGCCAGCGTGGTGACCTCACCGGTCGCCGGGTCGTAGCGGCGCAGGGAGTGGTTGTACGTGTCCGAGACCGCGACCGAGCCGTCCGGCAGAGCCGTCACGCCCAACGGGTGCTGGAACAACGCCTGTTCGGCGGCGCCGTCCCGGTGCCCGAAGTCGAAGAGTCCCGTACCGACCGCCGTGTGCACGGCGCCGTCCAGGTCGACGTACCGCAGCGCGGACGTCTCCGAGTCGGCCACCCACAGCCGCTCGCCGGTCGCCGCGAGCCCGGACGGCTGCGCGAACCACGCTTCGGCCCCCGGCCCGTCGACGAGACCCTCGTTCGTCGTGCCCGCCGCGACGGCGACACTCTTCGTCTCCGGGTCGTACGTCCACAGCTGGTGCACGCCCGCCATGGCGATCCACACCTTGCCGCCGAAGAGGGCGACGTCCCACGGCGAGGACAGCGACACGTCGAGGGCGGGACCGCTGGTCGGCGCGCCCTGCCACCACTGCCGGCCGGTCCCCGCGAGCGTCGTGACGTCCCCGCTCGCGAGGTCCACGGCCTTCAGCGAGTGGTGCACCGTGTCGGCCACGACGACGGTCGCGTCGTCGAGGAGCGCGAGGCCCTGCGGCTCGTTGAAGTCGCCGGGCGAGCCGATCCGCCGTACGACGCTCTCGCCGTCCTCGGCCAGCTCGACGAGCTGGTGCCGGGTCGTGTCGGAGACCAGGAAGTTCCCGGACGGCAGCACGAGCGCCTTGCCGGGGAAGCGCAGATCCGTCGCGACCGGCTCGGGGGCGACATACGGCCCGTCGCCGCGACGCAGCGTCCCCTTGGCGCCGTGCTCGGCCTCCAGCTGCTCGACCAGCTTCTCGATTGCGTGGGCGTGCCCCTCGCCGGCGTGCTGCGCGACGACGTACCCCTCGGGGTCGATCACCGCGAGCGTGGGCCAGGCCCGCACGGCGTACTGCTTCCAGGTCGCCAGCTCGGGGTCGTCGAGGACGGGGTGTTCGACGTTGTACCGCTCGACGGCGTCGACCACGGCGGCGTGCTCGGCCTCGTGCACGAACTTCGGCGAGTGCACCCCGACGATCACGACGGTGTCCCGGTGCTTCTCCTCGAGCTCACGCAGCTCGTCGAGGACATGCAGACAATTCACACAACAAAATGTCCAGAAGTCCAGAATGACGATGCGTCCCCGCAGGTCAGCCAGGGTGTATTGCTTACCGCCCGTGTTGAGCCAGCCGCCCTTGCCGATGAGCTCGGGAGCACGGACACGGGCGCGACGGGGTGCGGGGTCGACATCGTTCATGGGTCAAGGGTGCCACTAAGCGAGCGCATGGCCCGTAGTGGCATCCACGTGGTCGGGGACGTCGTCGTGGTGGTCCCCGACCGTGGGGGTGCCGGTGGGCTCCAGGAGGAGGATCGAGGCGCCCTTCGGGGAGCGCGGCTTGTGCCACGTCCCGCGCAAAACCGTGAAGACCGAGCCCCGGGGCAGGACGACATCGCGCTCGCCCGCCGGCTCGCGCAGGGCGATGGTCAGCTCGCCGTCGACGACCAGGAAGAACTCGTCCGTGTCGTCGTGCACGTGCCAGACGTGATCCCCCTCGACTTTCGCGACACGGACGTCGTAGTCGTTGACGCGGGTGACGATGCGGGGGCTCCACAGGGCGTCGAAGGAGGCCAGGGCCTCGTCGAGGGCGATCGGCGTGTTCTCGCGTGTGGTCATACGCCGATCCTGCGCCCGGCACCGGTCCGCGGCGAGTGCTAGAAATCGCATATGGCGAAAGAATCCTCGCAGCGCCCCTCGCGGGACCTGTCGCAGCGCCCGCCGCACCGCGTCGTGGTGATCGTCGACGAGAACTCCAACCCCTTCGAGCTGTCCTGCGCCATCGAGGTCTTCGGCCTGCGCCGGCCCGAACTCGGCCGTGAGCTGTACGACTTCCAGCTCTGCTCGCCGCGGACGCGGACGGTGATGCGGGACGGGTTCTTCACGCTGACCGACGTGGCCGATCTGGACGCGGCCGAGTCCGCGGACACGCTGATCGTGCCCAACCGGCCCGACATCGACGTGCCGAGGCGGCCCGCCGTCCTCGATGCCGTGCGCCGGGCGCACGCGCGGGGCGCCCGGCTCATCGGGTTCTGCTCAGGCGCGTTCACCATCGCCGAGGCCGGGCTCCTCGACGGGCGGCGGGCCGCCTGCCACTGGATGTGGGCGGACTCCTTCCGCTCCCGCTTCCCCGAGGTGCGCCTCGAGCCCGACGTGCTGTTCGTGGACGACGGGGACATCCTCACCGCGTCCGGCAGCGCGTCCGCGCTCGATCTCGGACTGCACGTCGTACGCCGTGACCACGGCGCCGAGATCGCCAACGCGGTGTCCCGGCGGCTCGTGTTCGCCGCCCACCGGGACGGCGGCCAGCGGCAGTTCGTCGAGCGGCCCGTGCCCGCGGTGCCGGACGAGTCCCTCGCGCCGCTGCTCGCGTGGGCGCAGGAGCGGATCGGTGAGCCGCTGAGCGTGGCCGGCCTCGCCGCGCACGCCGCGGTCAGCCCCGCCACCCTGCACCGACGCTTCCGCGCCGAACTCGGCACGACCCCGCTGGCCTGGCTCACCGGCGAACGGGTCGCCCTGGCCTGCCTCCTCATCGAACGTGGCGAGGAACGCCTCGACGTGGTGGCCGCCCGCAGCGGTCTGGGCACCGCCGCGAACCTGCGCGCCCGGCTCCGCCGGGAAACGGGCCTGAGCCCGTCGGCGTACCGGAGAAGGTTCGGCCGGGGCCCGGCGGAGGCGGCGCTGCCGTAGGTCCGGCCGGGGGCACCGTCGAGGCCGCGTGGGCGGCCTACCCCCGGGCCCGCATCCCGGCAGCCGTCGCGGGCCCCGGCGGCGCGTCTGCCCGCCGAGCGGCGTGCGCGTGGCCGACGCTTGGCAGCTATGAGGGACGACAGCGCGCGCGGCGGTCTCACCGGGACTCTGGCCAAGGTCACGCGGTGGGGCACCGCGCGGGCCGGTGAGCTGCGGGAGCGGCTGCCGTTCGTCACGCACCTGACGCGGCAGATGGTGGACGTGAGCCTGCTCGACTCCTCGACACGGCTGGCCGCGCAGGCTTTTCTGACGGCGTTCCCCGTGCTCTTCATCGTCGCCGCGTTCGCCCCGGCCTCTGTACGCGACCGGCTCATCGAGTCGGCCACGTATGCGGTCGGCCTGTCCGGACCCGCCCTCGACCAGGTCCGGCAGGTGTTCGGGGCGCCCGACGACACCACGCGCGAGAGCACCGGGGCCGTCGGCATCGTCATCACGCTGCTGTCGGCGACCTCATGCAGCCGCGCGCTGCAACGTGTGTGCGAGCGCTCCTGGCACGTATCGCCCGCAGGCCTGCGCCTCATCGCGTGGCGGTGGCTGGTGTGGCTGCTGGTGTGGCTGTGCGCGCTGATGGTCCAGGGGCTGTTGAGCGACGGGTTCGGCCTGGGCCTCTGGCTCGGCCTGCCGCTGTCGTTCGCGTCGAGCACCCTGCTGTGGTGGTGGACGCAGCACATGCTGCTCGGTGGCCGCGTGCCGTGGCTGCCGCTGCTGCCGGGCGCCCTCCTGACCGGCATGGGCGTGGTCGTCCTCGCCTGGGCGTCGCGCTTCTACATGCCGGTGACGCTGAACCGCTCCGTGGCCGAATTCGGTCCCCTCGGTCTGGTGTTCACGCTGCTGTCGTGGCTCATCGTGCTGTTCACGGTCGTGTGCGTGGGGATCGCGACGGGGTACGTCCTCGCCCATGAGCCGCTCCTCGTCCGCCGCCTCGGAACGCCGCCGCCCGAGTGACGGGGGAGAGTCCTCCCGCGCGGGCTGGGCACCCTTCGACGTATGAGATACGAAGTTCGAGAGCGGCTCTTCGCGGTGGGCGAGGACTACTGGATCGAGGACGAGCAGGGCCACAAGGCCTTCCTCGTCGACGGCAAGGCGATGCGCCTGCGGGACACCTTCGAGCTGAAAGGGCCCGACGGGCGGGTGCTCATCGACATCCACGAGAAGATGTTCGCCCTGCGCGACACGATGGTCATCGAGCGCGGCGACGAGGCCCTCGCCAAGATCAAGCGCAAGCGCCTTTCGCTGCTGCGCAACCACTACCGGGTCGAACTGGTCGACGGCACCGAGCTCGACGTCAGCGGAAAGATCCTGGACCGCGAGTTCGTCGTCGAGTACGACGGCGAGATGCTCGCCCACATCTCACGCCGCTGGCTCCGGGTCCGCGACACGTACGGGGTCGACGTCATCCGTGAGGACGCGGACCCGGCGCTGCTCATCGCCATCGCGGTGTGCGTGATCCACCTGGCGGAGAAGGAGCGGGGGGACGGCTGACGGCCGGCGGACCCTCACCGCCGAGGCGGCTCCAGCCCCAGTCGCCGGTCCTTGAGCGCCGGGAACCGCTCGCGGGTCGCGGCGACGCCCGCCGCGTCGAACTCGACGGTGAGGACCTCCTCGCCGGCGCCCGCCTCCGCGACGATCTGGCCCCACGGGTCGACGACGACGCTGTGTCCGGCCTGCGGCACACCCGCGTGCGTTCCGGCGGTGCCGCAGGCCAGTACGTACGCCTGGTTCTCGACGGCGCGCGCCTGGGCGAGCAGCGTCCAGTGCGCGCGGCGCCGCTCGGGCCAGCCGGCGGACACGAGGAGCGTCTCGGCGCCCCGGTCGACGAGGCCCCGGTACAGCTCGGGGAAGCGCAGGTCGTAGCAGGTGGTGACGCCGAGGACGGTTTCCGGCAGGCGTACGGTGACGAGCTCTTCGCCCGCGCCCATCAGCACGGCCTCGCCCTTGTCGAAGCCGAAGCGGTGGATCTTGCGGTAGGCGGCGGCGAGTTCGCCGTCCGGGGAGAAGACGAGCGCGGTGTTGTAGAGCGGCCCGTCCGGGTCGCGTTCGGGGATCGTGCCCGCGTGCAGCCAGACTCCGGCGTCGCTCGCGGCCTTCGCCATCGCCTCGTACGTCGGGCCCTCCAGGGGCTCCGCCTCGGCCGCGAAGGCCTCGTAGGCGAAGGCGCCGGTGGTCCACAGCTCCGGGAGGACGACGAGGTCGGCGGACCCGGCTTGATCCCGCACCATCGAAGCGGCGCGCAGCCGACGGGAATTGGGCGATTCGTCATCATCTACGTGGATCTGGATGAGCGAGGCGCGCACAGTACCACCGTCCTGGCATTCGAGCCGTCTACACAGGCCTACGATCGTCACACGAAAGCACTGCAGGGGTGCCTGCCAGCAGCGTACTGTGCATCTCCGGGGGTTCCCCCCGGACCCCCGCAGACGCGTTCCAAGACACCCACTGCCCGCGCCACAACCGCCCGAGGGGTCCCGTTCCGTGAGTCTCCACCCCAGTCTTCAGTCCTACGCCGATGCCTGGACCCATTCCATCGAAGCGATATCCGAGCTGGTGACGCCCCTGGTGGAGGGCGAATGGAACCGGGCCACGCCATGCCCCGGCTGGTCGGTGCGGGACATCGTGTCCCATGTCATCGGCCTCGACTGCGAGATGCTCGGCGACCCGCGGCCCATCCACACGCTGCCGCGCGACCTGTACCACGTACAGAACGAGCACCAGCGGTACATGGAGATGCAGGTCGACGTGCGGCGCCACCACACGGCGCCCGAGATGACGTCCGAGCTGGAGTACACGATCATCCGGCGCTCCCGGCAGCTGCGCAACGAGTCGCGTGAGCCGGGCGCGATGGTGCGCGGGCCGCTCGGCACGGAGGAGACCCTCGAATTCGCCATGCGCAAGCGGGCGTTCGACGTGTGGGTGCACGAGCAGGACCTGCGCGTGGCCGTCGGCCGGCCGGGCAACCTCGACTCGCCGGGCGCGTACGTCACGCGCGACATGCTGCTCGCCGTTCTGCCGAAGGTCGTCGCGAAGGACGCGTCCGCGCCCGCAAACTCGGCGGTGGTCTTCGATGTGCACGGGCCGGTCGAGTTCCTGCGCACGGTGCGTGTCGACGCGGACGGGCGCGGCACGATCGACGGCGCCCCGTCGCTGGGCCCGGCCGCGACGCTCTCCCTCGACTGGGAGACCTACGTCAAGCTGGCCTGCGGCCGTGTGACGCCCGACGCGGTGTCCGACCGGGTCAAGACGGAGGGCGACCTCGACCTCGCCCAGGCGATCCTGAACTCGCTGTCCACCACGCCGTAGCCCCTACGGGGGCCGGGGCGGCGGAGCGGACGGGCAAGGCCCCGGTGCCGGAGACGGCGACCGGGGCCCGTCGCTTACGTGGGTACGTCTCACGCGGGTCCGCCTCGCGCAAGTACGGCTCACGCAGCTACGCCGTACGCGGGTAGGGCTCAGGCGGAGCACGGCTCAGGACGGGTACGCCTCAGGCCGGTCACGTCTACGCGGAGAAGCCTCATGCAGGAACCGCTTACGCGGGCACGTGCACCGTCTCCACCCGGCTCGCCACCAGGCGCTCCCGCTCCCTGCGGTCCGCGCGCCGGCGCAGCCGCAGGATCTGGCTCACCCCGAGCGCCTCGAGGACGAACACCGCGGAGAACGCGATGCGGTAGTTGTCGCCGGTCGCATCCAGCAGAACCCCGACCGCGAACAGCGTCGTCATCGACGCGACGAACCCGCCCATGTTGACGATCCCGGACGCGGTCCCCTGCCGCTCCGGCGGGTTCGCCGGACGCGCGAAGTCGAACCCGATCATGGACGCGGGCCCGCACGCCCCGAGCACGACGCACAGCATGACGAGCAGCCACATCGGCGCGTGGTCCCCCGGGCAGGCGATCGTCACGGCCCACATCAGCGCCGTTCCGGCCACCGTGCCGAGCGCGAGCGGCAGCCGGGCCGTGTGGTGCCGGGCCACGATCTGCCCGTAGACGAGGCCGATCAGCATGTTGGACAGCACGACGAGGGTGAGCAGTTCACCGGCGGTCCCGCGCGAGAGGCCCTGCGCCTCGACCAGGAACGGCAGGCCCCACAGCAGCAGGAACACCATCGCCGGGAACTGCGTCGTGAAGTGGACCCACAGGCCGAGCCGTGTGCCCGGCTCGCGCCAGGACGCGAGGATCTGTCCGCGCACGAAGGCCCCGCCGGTGTGCCGCACGGGCTCCGGCTCGAAGCCTTCCGGATGGTCCTTGAGGAAGAGCAGCATCAGGACGAGTACGAGGACTCCGGCGAGCGCGCTGCCGGCGAACGCGGCTTCCCAGCCGACGCCGTGCAGCAGCCGCGCGATCACCAGGGTCGACACGAGGTTGCCGGCCATGCCGACGAGGCCCGCGAGCTGCGCGACCAGCGGCCCCCGCCGGGCGGGGAACCAGCGCGTGCCGAGCCGCAGCACGCTGATGAACGTCATCGCGTCGCCGCAGCCGAGCAGTGCGCGCGAGACGAGGGCCGTCCCGTACGAGGGCGAGAACGCGAAGCCGAGCTGGCCGATGGTGAAGAGGACGACGCCGATCGTCAGGACGCGCTTGGTGCCGAGCCGGTCGACCATCAGGCCGACGGGTATCTGCATGCCCGCGTACACGAGCAGCTGGAGGATCGAGAACGTGGACAGCGCCGAGGCGTTGATGTGGAAACGCTCGACGGCGTCGAGGCCCGCGACGCCCAGCGAGGTGCGGAAGATGACGGCGACGAAGTAGACGGCGACGCCGATGGACCAGACGCCCATGGCCCTGCGGCCGCCGGGCGGATCCCCGGGCAGTGACGCGGTGCCGGCGGAGCTGCTCATCGGACCTCGCCCCGCGCCAGGTTCGAGAACCAGCCGACGTGGCGGCGGACGACGGCGACGGCCGCCTCGGCGTCGCCCGCGCGCAGCGCGTCGAGGATCTCCTCGTGCTCGGTGAGCGTCTTGGCGATCCGGTCCGGGTGCGAGTGCATCACGGCGACACCCATTCTCAGCTGGCGGTCACGCAGCTGGTCGTAGAGGCGGGAGAGGATCGCGTTGCCTCCGCTGCGCACGATCTCGGCGTGGAAGCAGCGGTCGGTGCCGGCCGCGTCCGCGAACTCGCCCGCGGCGGCCTGGGTCTGCTGGAGCGAGAGCAGCTCCTCCAGGCGGGCGATCAGGCTCGCGGGCGCGGGGACCGCCTTGCGCACGGAGTGCTCCTCGACGAGGAGGCGGGTCTCGACGACGTCCGCGATCTCCTGCGCGGAGACGGCCAGGACCAGGGCGCCCTTCTTCGGGTAGAGCTTGATCAGCCCCTCGACCTCCAGCTTGAGCAGCGCCTCGCGCACCGGGGTGCGGGACACCCCTACGGCCTCGGCGAGCTCGCCCTCGGTGAGCAACGTCCCGCCCTCGTAGCGGCGTTCGAGGACACTGCGCTTGACGTGGTCGTAGACGCGGTCGGCCGCTGGTGGTCGCTTGACGGCGGTGGGGGACGGGGGCACGGGAGGCATGCGCACATCATAGATACAACACGTACGCATCGCCGGAGGCCGTCCAGGATGCGGACGCGACACCCCGAAACGGCGGGCGCCGCACTCTCGCCACAAATACTCTGCATCCCGGCACATCCATCCGGCGCGCCCATGAGTCTCTTCAGCGAGCGGCACCCTCATGTGGCCGCATTCCAGGGGCATTTGGAGCGTTCAACTTGAAAACCCGCATTAAGGGCATTCGCCGCGTATCCGCCGCCGCCACCGTGACCGCCGGTGCGGTCCTGGCGAGCGGGGTCTTCGCCACCTCCGCGCAGGCGGCCACGCTGCCCACCCCCACGATCGTCGCCAAGGGCGGCTACGTGATGAACAACGGGACCGGTACGAGCCTGTTCACCAAGGCCGCCGACACCCGCCGCTCCACCGGCTCCACCACCAAGATCATGACCGCGAAGGTCGTCCTGGCGCAGTCGAACCTGAACCTGGACTCCAAGGTCACGATCCAGAAGGCGTACAGCGACTACATCGTCGCGAAGAACGCGTCGTCGGCCCGCCTGATCGTCGGTGACAAGGTCACCGTCCGCCAGCTCCTGTACGGGCTCATGCTCCCGTCCGGCTGCGACGCCGCGTACGCCCTGGCCGACAAGTTCGGCTCCGGCAGCACGCGCGCCGCCCGCGTGAAGTCCTTCATCGGCAAGATGAACAAGGCCGCCACCGACATGAACCTGAAGAACACGCACTTCGACTCGTTCGACGGCATCGGCAGCGGCTCGAACTACTCGACGCCGCGCGACCTGACGAAGATCGCGTCCTCCGCGATGAAGAACTCCACGTTCCGCTCGGTCGTCAAGACGAAGTCGACGAAGCAGAAGGTCACCACGAAGAGCGGCGGCTACCGCTACATGTCGTGGTCCAACACGAACAACCTGCTCGGCAGCTACTCCGGCACCATCGGCGTGAAGACCGGCTCGGGCCCCGAGGCCAAGTACTGCCTGGTCTTCGCCGCCACCCGCAACGGCAAGACGGTCATCGGCACCGTCCTCGCCTCCTCCTCCGTCACGAACCGCACGGCGGACGCGAAGAAGCTCATGGACTACGGCTTCAAGAAGTAACCCCCAAAAGCGCATGACCGAAGGGCCCGCCGCATGCCGCGGCGGGCCCTTCGTCGCGCCGGACCCGGTCGTGGAACGCGTCGGCGCCGGTGTCGTCGTCCGCCGCTGTGGCGTCGACGGCGGTCCGAACCTGAGCGGTGCGCCTCCTGCGGCCACCGCCATCCGAGGTGCGCGCGCTGCGGGAGCCGGTCGCCCGTTCTCCGGGGTGCCGCCGTCGCCGGCGCGGGAGGCCGGCAGGAGAGCGGGAGCCACAGAGCATTGCGACAGTCACCCGCGGCGCAGCCGGAGGCGTCCCGTCGCGACGAGGTCTCCGGGTCTTTCCGTCGCGGCCCGAGAACGCCACACGGGGCCGTCCCCCTCAGGGACGGCCCCGTGCCGTTCGCTCACGCCCAGGTGATCAGCCGCTTGGGCTGTTCCAGGATCGCTGCCACATCCGCCAGTACCTTCGAGCCCAGCTCTCCGTCCACCAGGCGGTGATCGAAGGAGAGGGCCAGGGTGGTGACCTGACGGGGCTTCACCTTGCCCTTGTGGACCCAGGGCTGGAGCTTGATCGCGCCTACGGCGAGGATCGCGGACTCGCCCGGGTTCAGGATCGGGGTACCGGTGTCGACGCCGAAGACTCCGACGTTCGTGATCGTCACCGTGCCGCCCTGCATGGCGGCCGGCGACGTCTTGCCCTCGCGGGCCGTCGACACCAACTCACCCAGCGCCGTCGCCAGTTCGGGCAGGGTCTTGGCGTGCGCGTCCTTGATGTTCGGCACGATCAGACCGCGCGGAGTGGCGGCGGCGATGCCCAGATTCACGTAGTGCTTCCGGACGATCTCCTGGGAGGACTCGTCCCAGGAGGCACTGATCTCGGGGTTGCGCTTGATCGCGACGAGCAGGGCCTTGGCGATGAGCAGCAGCGGGTTGACCCGCAGCCCCTGCATCTCCTTGTCGGCCTTGAGCTCCTCGACGAGCTTCATCGTCCGCGTCACGTCGATCGTCACGAACTCCGTGACGTGCGGCGCGGTGAAGGCGGAGCCCACCATCGCGGCCGCGGTCGCCTTGCGTACGCCCTTGACGGGGATGCGGGTCTCGCGGACGCCGTCCTGGACGACGGCCGGCACGACGGTGGCCGGCTCCTGCAACTGCGCCTGTACCTGTACCTGCGCCTGCGTCACGACCGGCTCGGGAGCCGGAGCGACGGCCGCGTGCACGTCCTCGCGGGTGATGACGCCGCCAGGACCGGAGGGCGTGAGCGAGGCGAGGTCGACACCCAGATCCTTGGCCAGCTTGCGCACGGGGGGCTTGGCGAGCGGGCGCCCGTTGCCCTTCACCGGGGCTTCCGGCTCGGGGACGAGCGCGGGCGGCGTGACCTTCACGGGAGCCGCCACCACGTCGCCCTTGCGCGGGCGGCGCTTCGTCGACGCCTCGGAAACCCCGTACCCCACGAGCACCGGCTGCCGCCCCTGAGGCTCGGGCTCGGGCTCGGGCGCCGCGGGCTCCGGGACCGAAACGGCCGCGGGAGCGGCGGCCGCGGAGCCGGATCCGCCCGCGACGTCCACCGCGATGATCACCTGCCCCACATCCACCGTCGTCCCCTCGGGGAAGCGCAGCTCGCGCACCACACCGTTGAACGGGATCGGCAGCTCGACGGCCGCCTTCGCCGTCTCCACCTCGCACACGACCTGCCCGTCGGTGACCGCGTCACCGGGCTGGACGTACCACTTGAGGATCTCGGCCTCGGTGAGCCCCTCGCCCACGTCGGGCATCTTGAACTCGGCCAGCGCAGCGTCTGTCATCGTCGTCACGGCCCTCTCCTCAGTACGCCAGCGAGCGGTCGACGGCATCGAGCACCCGGTCGAGGCCCGGAAGGTACTCATCCTCGAGGCGCGCCGGCGGGTACGGCACGTGATAGCCGCCGACCCGCAGCACGGGCGCCTCCAGATGGTAGAAGCAGCGCTCGGTGATCCGCGCGGCGATCTCCGCGCCCGTACCGAGGAAGACCGGGGCCTCGTGCACCACGACGAGCCGGCGGGTCTTCTCGACGGACTTCTGCACCGCGTCGAAGTCGATCGGCGACATGGAGCGCAGGTCGAGGACCTCCAGGGACTTGCCCTCCTCCTGGGCGGCCGCGGCCACCTCCAGGCAGACCTTCACCATCGGCCCGTAGGCGACGAGCGTCAGATCCGTGCCCTCGCGCACCGTGCGGGCGCCGTGCAGGGGCCCGGGGATCGCCTCGGTGTCGACCTCGCCCTTGTCCCAGTAACGCCGCTTCGGCTCGAAGAAGATCACCGGGTCGTCGCTCTGGATGGCCTGCTGCATCATCCAGTACGCGTCCGACGAGTTCGACGGGGAGACCACCTTCAGGCCCGCCACGTGCGCGAACAGCGCCTCCGGCGACTCCGAGTGGTGCTCGACCGCGCCGATGCCGCCGCCGTACGGGATCCGCACGACGACCGGCAGCTTGATCTTGCCGAGCGCGCGGGCGTGCATCTTCGCGAGCTGCGTGACGATCTGGTCGTACGCGGGGAAGACGAAACCGTCGAACTGGATCTCCACGACCGGCCGGTACCCGCGCAGCGCGAGGCCGATGGCCGTGCCCACGATGCCGGACTCGGCGAGCGGGGTGTCGATGACCCGGTCCTCGCCGAAGTCCTTCTGCAGCCCGTCCGTGACACGGAAGACGCCGCCGAGCTTGCCGACGTCCTCGCCCATGATGAGGACCTTGGGGTCGGTGTCGAGGGCCGTGCGCAGCGACTCGTTGATCGCCTTGGCAAGCGGAAGCTTCTGTACCGCCATGATCAGTTGCCTCCTGAGCCCGCGACGACGTCGCTGTCGGATTCCGTGGCGAACGACGCCTGGTAGGCGGCGAACTGGGCACGCTCCTCGTCGACGAGCGAGTGCCCGTCCGCGTACGCGTTCTCGAAGATGGCCATCCGGTCCGGGTCCGGCATGGCCCGCACGACCTCGCGTACTCGAAGACCCAACGCTTCGCTCTCGGCCTCGAGTTCCGCGAAGAATCCCTCGTCCGTGTCAGTTTCGGACTCGAGATACGAGCGCAGGCGCAGGATCGGGTCCTTCGCCTCCCACGCCTCGCGCTCCTCGTCGGCCCGGTACTTCGACGGGTCGTCGGAGGTGGTGTGCGCGCCCATGCGGTACGTGAACGCCTCGACCAGCGTCGGCCCCTCGCCCCTGCGGGCCCGCTCCAGGGCCCACTTGGTGACGGCCAGGCAGGCCAGCACGTCGTTGCCGTCGACGCGGACGCCGGGGAAGCCGTAGCCCTGCGCGCGCTGGTAGAGCGGCACCCGGGTCTGCTTCTCGGTCGGCTCCGAGATCGCCCACTGGTTGTTCTGGCAGAAGAACACGACGGGCGCGTTGTAGACCGCGGAGAACGTGAACGACTCGGCGACGTCGCCCTGGCTGGAGGCGCCGTCACCGAAGTACGCGATCACCGCGCTGTCCGCGCCGTCCTTGGCGACGCCCATGGCGTAGCCCGTGGCGTGCAGCGTCTGCGAGCCGATGACGATCGTGTACAGGTGGAAGTTGTTGCTGTTCGGGTCCCAGCCGCCGTTGTTCACGCCACGGAACATGCCGAGCAGGTTCGTCGGGTCGACGCCCCTGCACCAGGCGACGCCGTGCTCGCGGTAGGTGGGGAAGACGTAGTCGTCGTCGCGCGTGGCGCGGCCCGAGCCGATCTGCGCGGCCTCCTGGCCGAGCAGCGAGGCCCACAGGCCCAGCTCGCCCTGTCGCTGCAGCGACGTGGCCTCCGCGTCGAAGCGGCGGGTGAGGACCATGTCGCGGTACAGACCGCGCAGCTCGTCGGCCGTGATGTCCTCGACGAACGCGGCGTACTCGGCGTGCGCGGGGTCCTCCACGCGCCGGCCCTCGGGGCTCAACAGCTGAACGAGGTCGGGCGCTCCCGCCCCCGGGGACTTCTTCGCAGACTTTTTCGCAGCGGTGCGCTTGCGCGGCGTACGCGCGGCGGCAGTGCTGTCCACGGTCACGTGTGCTCCTCCGTCGGTCCGGCCCCCGGGTTCGCCGGGAAAGCCTGGGGGTCTCCCCCCGGCCTTGAGGGCCTGGGGGAGGCTCGCCTGATCCGTCCTGCGCACGGGGTGGGTGCGACTCGGCCGGGTAAAGGCGTGACAGGTGTCCCGGCGAGCGCCCTGCACCATGCACGTTACCCAGTGCCCCACATATCTGCGAAACCCCATCTGACCTGCGATTTTGCTTGGATATCCAAGTAAATCGAGCAACTGCGGAACAGTCGCTGGTCAGACGCGGTCGAAGCACCGTTCGGAGCACTGGTCACAAGCCTGGCAGGCGGCCGGAACACGGGCACGTTATCCCGGTCACCTCGGGCACGGGAAGAGCCAGTATGTGAGACTGGCCGCGTGCCCGAAGACGGAAAAATACGCGTATTTCTACTCGATGACCACGAAGTCGTACGCCGTGGTGTGCACGAGTTGCTCTCCACGGAGGAGGACATCGAAGTCGTCGGAGAGGCCGGCACGGCCGCCGACGCCATGGTCCGCATCCCCGCCACGCGTCCCGATGTCGCCGTCCTCGATGTGCGGCTCCCCGACGGCAGCGGCGTCGAGGTGTGCCGCGAGATCCGCTCCCAGGACGAGTCGGTCAAGTGCCTGATGCTGACCTCGTTCGCCGACGACGAGGCACTCTTCGACGCGATCATGGCGGGCGCCTCCGGCTACGTACTGAAGGCCATCAGGGGGAACGAACTCCTGAGCGCGGTCCGTGACGTCGCCGCCGGGAAGTCCCTGCTCGATCCCGTCGCCACCGCCCGCGTCCTCGAAAGGCTCCGCGACGGCGGCCGCGGCAAGGAGGACGACCGGCTCGCGAACCTGACCGACCAGGAGCGCAAGATCCTCGACCTGATCGGCGAGGGCCTGACCAACCGGGTCATCGGCGAGCGCCTTCACCTCGCCGAGAAAACGATCAAGAATTACGTGTCCAGCCTGCTGTCGAAACTGGGCATGAAACGCCGCTCGCAGGCCGCCGCATATGTGGCACGACTGCAGGCCGAGAAGCGCCACTGAATTCGGGACCTATGCCCCTTTCACCAGGGCCGGGGTCTCTTTCACGGGGCACTTCCCGAGGCGCACCGTGGAAGCATGACCTTCGAATTCCAGGAGACCGCGCCGGGGAAAAGCGCGCCGTCGAGCCGACCTCTTCGGCCCCGCCCCCCGCTTCGCCGACGGGGAGCCCTGCGACCCCGTCCATCTGCGGATCGAGCCCCAGTTCGTCACCGTTGCACGAGCTGACGGCCGGCGCCCGTCATCCGAAGCGGCCCTTTCACCACGTTCTGTAGCCGCCGACTACCCAGGGTGCCCTAACATCTGGCGCGTGCCGCGCTCATCTGCTCACTCAGCCCCACCGCTCCACGCCCTGCTGCGGCAGTACGACGCCGGCTCACCGCTGGCCTGCGAACCCGTCGACCAGGGCCTGCTCAACCGCGGCTACCGGCTCGCCACCACGCGCGGCAGCTACTTCCTCAAGCACCACTTCGACCCGGAGACCGCAGCCCCGGCCGCCATCGCCCGCCAGCACCGCGCCACCGAACGCCTGGCCGCACTCGGCGTCCCCGTCGCCCCGCCCCTGCCCGCCGCCGACGGCCGCACCGTCACCGTCGTCAGAGGCGCCAGCTACGCCCTGCACCCCTGGGTCGAGGGCCGCCACCGCAGCGGCGCCCAGCTCACGGCGGCCCAGTGCCGCACGCTCGGGGCGCTCCTGGGACTCGTACACGCCTGTCTGGAGCAGGTCATGGGGGCCGCTCCCGCGCGCGGGCGGGCCAGCGCCGATCCCGCGGACACTCTTGAGCTCATCGACACGCTGCTGGCGCGGGTGCGCCGCCATCGGCCGCACGACGCGTTCGACGAACTGGCGCGGCACCGCCTCGTGGAACGCCGCGGACTCCTGGAGTCCTGTGCGGGGCGCCGCCCTCCGCAGGCCTCGGCGACCGGCTGGGTGCACGGGGACTTCCACCCGTTCAACCTGCTCTACCGCGGAGGCGTACCGGCCGCGATCGTCGACTGGGACCGGCTCGGGGTGCAGCCGCGCGCCGAGGAGGCCGTACGCGCCGCCGTGATCTTCTTCGTGCGCCCCGTCGGCACCCTCGACCTGCCGAAGGTGCGGGCCTACGCGCGCGCGTACCGCCGCGCCTCCGGCGCCGGGGCGGACGAACTCGCGGCCGCCGTCCACCGCGTGTGGTGGGAGCGGCTCAACGACTTCTGGATGCTGCGCTGGCGCTACGAACGCGGCGACCACCGCGCCGACCCCCAGTTCCCCGCGGCGTCGGCGCTCGCCGTGTGGTGGACGAAGGAGTACGGGGCGGTGCGCGACGCGTTCGCGGAGTGACCGGCCGCCCGTGAGCCGGGGCGGCGGATCGGTCGAGGCAGGCGGATCGGTCAGGTCTGCCAGATCGGTCGGATCAGCCGGATCGGTCGGGTCAGCCCGTCGCCGGGTCGCCCGTGGAGACCTGGAGCTGGATCGACTCGGGGTTCTTCGGGTCGATCTCCGTGCGCGCCTTGGGGTACTGCACGATGACCGTGCCCTCACCGAAGGTGTTCTCGTCGACGTCCCTGATGTCGAACTTCCAACCGGCGGCCTGCAGACAGGCCTTGACCGACTTGATGTTCTTGTACGTGAAGTCCGGGAGCATGACCTTGTCCGGGTCGTTGTAACCCGTGTCAGGCTCCTTGCACTCGTCTTCTTCGATCGTCTTCGTCAGATCGGGACCCTTGTGACCGGCGACGACCGACGGCGACTTCTTCGCGTCGCCGCCGTCCTTCTCGTCATTGCCGTTCATCGTCAGGGCCGTGATCAGACCGCCGACCGCGATCAGCGCGACGACGACCGACCCGACGATCACCCCGGTGTTCCGCTTGCCGCCACCGCCACCGGAGACCGCCGAACTCGGCGTCGTCTGGGGCGAGATGGTGTACGGCGGAGGCGTCTGCTGGTGCATCGGCTGGTGCTGCTGGTGCTGGTGCTGCTGAGGCGCGTACGGAGAGGTGGGCGGCGGGGTCTGGTAGCCCTGCTGCGGATATCCGTAGCCCGGAGTGGCCGGCGCCGGCGTCCCGTAGGGGCCCGGCTGGTACGGCGTCTGCACCGGGCCGGTCGGCGCGGCCGTCGACTGGTCGACCGGCGGGAACACCGCGGAACCGACCCCCGCGCCGCTGGACGTCTGCGCGCCCGGCACGATGCTGGGCGCCGCGACCTGCAGCGACTGGGCGACCCGCAGGCACTCGTCGCGCATCGCCTCGGCGCTCGGGAAGCGCTCGTTCGGGTTCTTCTTCAGCGCGCGGGCGACCAGCGCGTCCACGGCCGGGGGCACCGACCGGTTGATCGAGGAAGGAGCCACCGGCTCCTCCTGGACGTGCGCATACGCTATGGCCAGCGGCGAGTCCGCCTCGAACGGCAGCCGCCCGGTGACCAGTTGGAACAGCATGATGCCGACCGAGTACAGGTCGGAGCGGGCGTCCACGCCACGGCCCAGGGCCTGCTCGGGCGAAAGGTACTGAGGGGTACCGACGACCATGCCGGTCTGCGTCATCGACGTGACACCGGACTGCATGGCGCGGGCGATACCGAAGTCCATGACCTTGACGACGTTCCGCTTCGTCATCATGACGTTGCCCGGCTTGATGTCGCGGTGGACCAGACCCATCTCGTGGCTGATCTCGAGCGCCGCGAGCACATCGGCCGTGATCTTCAGGGCCTTGTCGGTCGGCATCGCGCCGTAGTGCGCGACGTCCGCGTCGAGCACGGAGCCGAGGGGCTGGCCCTCGACGTACTCCATGACGATGTACGGAGTGGTCATCCCGTCGAGGTCGTCCTCGCCGGTGTCGAAGACCGAGACGATGTTCGTGTGCGTGAGCTTCGCCACGGACTGGGCCTCACGGCGGAAGCGCTCACGGAACGCCTGCTCGCGCCCGAGTTCGGTGTGCAGCGTCTTGATCGCCACCTGGCGGTCGAGCACCGTGTCGTACGCGAGGTGGACCGAGGCCATGCCGCCCTCGCCGAGCAGATCACGCAGCTGGTAGCGACCGCCGGCGACGGCACGCCCTGCGTACCGGCCTTGTGCGCCGTCCTGGCTCATGTTTCTACGTCCCCCATCGGCGCGGCCGGTGATCGATTGCCACTATTCCCGGCCAAGTCTGCCCCGTGGCACTGACACGTCAAGCTCGGTGCCCGTTCCGTGACCGTACGGGCAAGAAGCGTCGCGGAAGCGTTACAGGAACCGCCCAGACGATTTGCATCGCATTGCCCGCAGAAGGTTTGATGGCCGGTCCATCTCGGAACGGGGCGCCGGGCGAAGCCTGTAGCGTGGCCCGACGGAGACCGTGACGACCACCGCGCGTACATCCGACAGTGCGGACACGAACGCGGACAGAAACGACGGCGAGGACTGATGGCACAGACGCAGCGCGCTCAGGGCCCGTCCGACCCCGAGGCGGCTGGCGGCGGTATGTCAGATGCGCCGGAGTTGTGGGGAAACGGCGGGCTGGTCGGCGACGGCAGGTACCGGCTGACCCACAGACTCGGCCGGGGCGGCATGGCGGAAGTCTTCGCGGCGGAGGACGTCCGGCTCGGACGCACCGTCGCGGTCAAGCTCCTGCGCTCCGACCTTGCCGAGGACCCGGTCTCCAAGGCCCGCTTCACGCGTGAGGCCCAGTCGGTCGCAGGCCTCAACCACCACGCCGTCGTCGCCGTGTACGACTCCGGCGAGGACGCCGTCGGCCACTCGGTCGTCCCCTACATCGTGATGGAGATCGTCGAGGGCCGCACGATCCGCGACCTCCTCCTGAACGCCGAGGCGCCCGGACCCGAGCAGGCCCTGATCATCGTCTCCGGTGTCCTGGAGGCCCTCGCCTACTCGCACCAGCACGGCATCGTGCACCGCGACATCAAGCCGGCGAACGTGATCATCACCAACACCGGTGCGGTGAAGGTGATGGACTTCGGCATCGCGCGCGCCCTGCACGGCGCGCAGTCGACCATGACGCAGACCGGCATGGTCATGGGCACGCCCCAGTACCTGTCGCCCGAGCAGGCCCTCGGCAAGGCCGTCGACCACCGCTCCGACCTGTACGCGACCGGCTGCCTGCTCTACGAACTCCTCGCGCTGCGGCCCCCGTTCACCGGCGAGACCCCGCTGTCCGTCGTCTACCAGCACGTCCAGGACACCCCGGTGCCGCCCTCCGAGGTCTCGGACGTGGCGCCGCCGGAGCTCGACGGACTCGTCATGCGCTCGCTGGCCAAGGACCCGGACGACCGGTTCCAGACCGCCGAGGAGATGCGCGGCCTCGTCCAGTACGGGCTGCAGATGCTGTACGACCAGGGCGGCCACACCAACACCTGGAACACCGGTCCGGTCGCCGCCGACATGCACAGCGGCGGCAACACCCCGGCCATGGGCGTCGCGGGCACCACGGCGCTGCCGCACCCGACGGACGGCGGCACGGCGGCCCAGCCGATGCTGCGGCCCCCGGGCAGCGACGACGGCGGCTTCGACGGCGGGCACCGCTCAGGCGGCGGCAACGGCCGCGGCAAGATGTGGATCCTCGCGGTCCTCGCCGTGATCGCCATCGCGGGCGGCGCGGCCTGGGCGATGACTCGCGGCGGCGATCACGGCGGCGGCACCGGCACCACCCAGTCGCCCACGCAGTCGCACTCCCAGAAGGAGAAGGAGCCCAGCCAGGGCTCCGACGACACGGCCACCGAGGGCGACACGACGGACCCGGGCGCCGGGACCGGCGGGGACACCGACTACTCGCCGTCGGAAGAACCCAGCACGGGTGACGTCACGCCCTCCGACAGCGCGCCCGAGCCGAGCGACGAACCGTCCGAGCCGACGCCGTCCAAGAGCCAGCCCACTTCGCAGAAGCCGCCGTCCTCGGACCCGGCCTCCCCGCCGGTGGAGACGCCGTCCGACAACCCCGGCACGGTGGAGGGGCCTGACGGCCTCTGAGCCGACCCGCTCGACAGACAGCAAACGGCGGCGCCCGGCGGTCATCGTGACCGGCCGGGCGCCGCCGTTTCCAGTTCTGTTGCTGAGCCGTGTGTGATCCCCGGGTCCGGGGTGGGATGCCCGGACCTCCAGGTGTCCCGCGCCCTACAGGTACGGGCCTCCGGAGCGGCCGGCCACCCGCGGGTCGTCGCCGTCCTCTCCGCCCACGCCGGGCGGCAGCGCGCGGCGCATCTGCTCCAACTGGGCCCGCGCGGCCATCTGCTGCGCGAACAGTGTCGTCTGGATCCCGTGGAAGAGTCCCTCGAGCCAGCCCACCAACTGGGCCTGCGCGATCCGCAGTTCGGCGTCGCTCGGGATCACCTCGTCGGTGAACGGCAGCGAGAGACGCTCCAGCTCCTCGACGAGCTCCGGCGCGAGACCGTCCTCGAGCTCCTTCACGGAGCTGGCATGGATCTCCTTGAGCCGCACCCGGCTCGCCTCGTCCAGAGGAGCCGCCCGCACCTCCTCGAGCAGTTGCTTGATCATGCTGCCGATGCGCATCACCTTGGCGGGCTGTTCCACCATCTCCGTCACCGGGACCTCGCGGGAGTCGTCGTCTCCACCGCCACCGAGCGCCATTCCGTCCTGGCCCACGACCAGGACCTGGGGGCTCTCCGGCGACCTTTCGTTCCTCGGCATCTCCATGCCGCCATTCTCTCGTACCGCACCATCACACCTGGGTAGTGCCCCCATACGAGGGTGATCCACCGTGTTCGGGCGTACTCCCACCGTGAGCGACGGAGTTCCCGGCGGGTACGGGCCTGAGCGAGGGCGGCGGCGGTTTGCGGGGCGGGCGGGGCGACGAACGCGGGCCACGGGCCGGCCGTGACGGACGGCCTCGGGCTTGGGAGGAGCGGAGGGCGTGGGTCTTGGGGTCGTGGGTCTTGGGGTCGTGGGTCTTGGGGTCGTGGGTCTTGGGGTCGTGGGTCTTGGGGTCGTGGGTCTTGGGGTCGTGTGTCGAGGCGGCGTATGTCATGGGCGGCGCGTATGTCATGGGCAGCAGCGATTCCGGATTCGGGGCGGATTTCATGGGCAGCACGTACGGGCGGATTTCATCGCCGGCACATACGTCATGGGCGGCATGGGCGGCGCGGATTTCATGGGCGGCGCGTATCCCATGGGCGGCAGCGATTCATGTGCGGCGCAGGCGCAGGGCCAGGAATCCGACGCCGAGGCCGACCAGGACGAGGCCGGAGCCCAGCGGCAGGATGCCCACGCCAGGGATCACGGGTTCGGCAGCGGTCTGCCGCGGGGTGCGGTCGGCGTTGTCCGCGGGGATGCCTGTGGGCCGGACCGACGGCTGGACCTGCTGCTCGTCGGGGTCTTCCTCCCACGACTGCGGATCTTCCGGGGGCACGGGTATCGCGGCGTCGGCCGAGCGGGTGCGCGACGGATCCGCCGAGGGAGCGTGGGACCGCTTCGGCGCGTCCTCGGACGCGGACGCAGAGACGGAGGTGGAGGTGAAGGTGGAGGTGGAGTGGCTTTTCCGGACGGACTGACCCTTGCGTGAGGGGTCCGCGGAGGCGGCCTTCGGGTGGGCGCGGGAGGCGCTGGGCCTTTTGGGGGAGGCACTGGCCGAGGCCGAGGGCTTCTTGGTGGCGAGCGCGGACGGTTCCGTCGCGGAGGGCTCGTGGCTCGGCCGGTGCGTGGGCGGGGACTCTTCGGGACGGTCGCGGTCCGGCGACTTCGACCCGGCCCGCCCCGGCGGCGTACGGCCCTCGCCAGGGAGGCTGCCGGCCTGCGCCTCGTCGTCGGCAGAGGCGGGGGCGCGCGTGGGCGAGGGTTCGGCGGCGTACGCGTAGCTGCCGGTGGTGGCCGGTCCGGAGAGGAGGGCCAGGAACAGCAGTGGCCACAGCATCGGCGGCAGCGGCAGCGGCAGCGACAGCGGCAGCGGGCGGCTGGTGGTGGTGCGGAGGCGAGGAGTCATTCCGCGCGCCCCTCCCGGAATCGAGTCACCAAGATCGGAGGAATCCCGGAATCAGCGTCACATGACGCAACAATTCCGGCACCTTGGTGCCTCTCCGCTCACTCGGGCCACGCCGCCGCCCGCTGCTCGGCCTACTCCACGGTGAGCAGCACCTTCCCGATGTGTCCGCTCTCCTCCAGGACGCGGTGCGCCTGCGCCGCGTCGCTCATCGGCAGCTTCCGGTCGACGATCGGCCGGACGCGGCCCGTGTCGATCAGCGGCCAGATGTGCTCCCGTACCGCCGCGACGATCGCTGCCTTCTCGGCCAGCGGGCGCGCGCGCAGGGAGGTCGCGGTGATGGCGCCGCGCTTGTTGAGGAGCATGGCGATGTTCAGCTCGCCCTGGATGCCGCCCTGCATGCCGATGATCGCGAGGCGGCCGTTGGTGGCCAGTGCCTGGATGTTGCGGTCCAGGTACTTGGCGCCCATGTTGTCGAGGATGACGTCGGCGCCCGCTCCGTCCGTGGCCCGCTTGATCTCCTCCACGAAGTCCTGCTCGCGGTAGTTGATCAGGATGTCGGCACCGAGCTCGGCGCAGTAGTCGAGCTTCTCCTTGCTGCCCGCCGTCACCGCCACCGTGGCGCCGATCGCCTTGGCCAGCTGGATGGCCATCGTGCCGATGCCGCTGGAGCCGCCGTGGACGAGGAAGGTCTCGCCGGGGCGCAGGTGGGCGATCATGAAGACGTTCGACCAGACGGTCGCGGTCACCTCGGGCAGCGCGGCCGCCGTGACGAGATCGGTGTTCTCGGGTACGGGCAGGAGCTGGCCGGCCGGTACGGCGACCTTCTCGGCGTAACCGCCGCCCGAGAGCAGCGCGCACACCTCGTCGCCGACGGACCAGCCGGACACTCCGGCGCCGAGGGCGACGATGCGTCCCGCGCACTCGAGGCCGGGGATGGCGGTCGCGCCGGGCGGGGGGTTGTAGAGACCCTGACGCTGGAGCAGATCGGCGCGGTTGACGGCCCCGGCCGCCACCTCGACCAGCACTTCACCGTCACCGGGTACGGGATCGGGAACCTCCGCCCAGACGAGCGCCTCAGGTCCACCGGGTTCCGGAATCGTGATCGCATACATGCCGGCGAGGCTACTCCTCGCGGCGATCCGGACGGCGGGACGGCACGTGCCCCGACGCCAGTTCGCGCTGCGCCCCGACCCACCGTCCGGGCACACCCCAACCGTCAACTGTTGGTCCTGTGGTGCCCTCGGCTGTCAGTCGTGAGGTGCCCTCAACCGTCAGTCCTGCGGCAGCCGTCGGGTGTCCGGAACGGACTGAGTGCCGGGGGTGGCCCGGACGATCGTGATCAGACGGTCCGTCAACTGCAGCGTGCCGATGGCCCGGTCGTCGTAACCCAGCACCCGGTGCCCGCGCACCACGCTCACGACCAGGTCCTCGGTCTCCCGGACCTTCAGCCCCACCTCGGCCTTTATGACCGGGCGTTCGACGAGGTCGAGGCCGCTGCCCTGCTGGATGAGGTCCTCCATGACCATGCCCGCGCTCGGGCTCAGCACGGAGAGTCCGAGCAGTCGGCCCGCCGCGCTGGCGCTGGTGATGACGGCGTCGGCGCCCGACTGCCGCAGCAAGGGGGCGTTCTCCTCCTCACGGACGGCCGCCACGATCTTCGCCGCGCGGTTGAGCTGGCGGGCGGTGAGGGTGACCAGGACCGCGGTGTCGTCGCGCTGGGTCGCGACGATGATCTGCCGCGCCCGCTGCACCTCGGCCCGCAGCAGCACATCACTGCGCGTGGCATCGCCGACGACTCCGGCGAACCCGAGCGTCGTGGCCGCCTCGATGACCTTGCTGCTGGGGTCGACGACCACCACCTGATCCGTCTTCAGCCCCGTCGCGCAGACGGTCTGGATCGCCGACCGGCCCTTCGTGCCGAATCCGACGACCACGGTGTGGTCACGCAAGTTGGACCTCCAGCGGTTCAGTCGCCACTCATCCCGCGTGCGCTCGGTGAGCACTTCGAGGGTGGTGCCGACCAGGATGATCAGGAACAGCACACGCAGTGGCGTGATGACGAGGATGTTGACGATCCGGGCGCCGTCACTGACGGGCGTGATGTCGCCGTACCCGGTCGTGGAGAGGGTGACGGTCGCGTAGTAGAACGCGTCCAGCAGGTCGACGCTGCCGTCGGAGTTGTCGCTGTAGCCGGAGCGGTCGACCCAGACGATGATCGCCGTCGCGACCAGCACGGTGAGCGCCATCAGCAGCCGCTTGGCGACCTGCCGCAGCGGCCGCTCGACGACCCGTTTGGGCAGCGTCACCTGACGGGCGACGACCTTCTCGTCGTCCTGGCGGGCCATCGCGTCATGGCCGGGAAGTTTCACGTGAAACACCTCTCGGCGGAGGCGGCGCCTCCGTCGTCACCCGCCGGGTTCCACGACCACAGCAGGTCGAGGATCTCCACTTCCTGTCCGGCCTTCACTCCGCCGGGCGCGACGACGGCGAGCCCGTCGGCGGCGGCGATCCCGCGCAGCATGGCCGGACCGTTGTAGCGCAGCGGCACGGCGTTCTCCCCCCGGACCACGACGGGGACGAGCCGCGTGTCGTGCGGATGCCCGTGCACAGCCGCCTGGAGCGGCACGGTGTACGGCTCCTGCTCCGGCCGTCCCGCGAGCGTCCGCAGCAGCGGCTCGGCAAGTGTGAGGAGCCCGGAAACAGCCGCGAGAGGGTTGCCCGGCAGGCCGACGAGGTGCTGCCCCTCCTTGATGCGGGCGAGCAGCATCGGGTGCCCCGGCCGCACCGCGACTCCGTCGACGAGCAGCTCGGCGTCGACGCGGCTCAACGTCGGGTGCACATGGTCGACCGGGCCCGACGCGGTGCCGCCGGTCGTCACGACGAGGTCGGCGTCCGACGCCCGTACGGCCTTGAGCAGCGCCTTGGGATCGTCGCCCAGACGCCGTACGGAGGTGACCTCCGCGCCGAGCGCCCTCAGCCAGGCCGGCAGCATCGGGCCGAGCGCGTCACGGATGAGGCCCTCACGGGGGAGGCCCTCGGTCAGCAACTCGTCGCCCAGGATGAACACCTCGACCCTCGGGCGCGCCACCGTCAGCAGCTCGTCGTATCCGGCGGCCGCGGCGAGCCCGAGCACCGCCGGCGTCACCAGGGCTCCGGTGGGCAGGAGTTGGTCGCCGGATCGGCACTCCTGGCCTCGGGGGCGGATGTCCTGGCCGTGGCCGACGTCCCCGAGGGCGAACAGCCGGCCCTTGTCGTCGGTGCGGCCGTGCTCACTGCGGATGACGGCGGTCGCGTCCCGCGGGATCCGGGCGCCGGTGGCGATCCGGACGGCCTCACCGTCGGACAGCGGCTCGGGCCGGTCCTGCCCGGCCAGTATCCCCTCGGCCCGTACGTCCCAGGGGCCCGGCCCGGCGACGACCCAGCCGTCCATGGCGGACGTGTCGAAGGAGGGGAGGTCGGAGAGCGCGGCGAGGGGCTCGGCCAGCGTCAGACCGAGCGCCCGGTCGAGCGGCACCCGGCGCTCCGCCGTACCTCCCCGGCGTGCGGCGGCCCCGCGCCCGGCCCGCCCGGCGACGGCTCGCGCGGTGGACCAGGGGACGGCCTGGTGCCGGGAGCCGGTTCGGTGGTCCGAAGGGTCGCTATGGTGCGTGGGGGCCGGATGGCCCGGGTGATCCGTGCCGCTGGTGGCGGTGGCGGGGTCGGCGTGCCGGGAGCGCTCGGCCGAACCGCGTTCCGAGCCGGGGCGCCCCGTGCCGGAGCCTGCCCTGCCGGCGCGTCCGCCACCGGAGCCCGCCGCGCCGGGAACCCCCGCGCCGCCTGCGCCGCGGCCGTCCGCCGCCCGGGCCTCGTTGACCAGGGCGAGCGCCTCGTCGACGGCGCCGTCCTCGGCCGCGCGCGCCTGCGCGGCCGGCGACTCGGCGCTCTGACCGCTCATCCCGCGTCCGGCCGCGCGCCCGCAGAGCCACCGGGTGAGGCGCCGTCAGAGGAGGCACCGTCAGACGCGGCGCCCGTCGTGCCGCTCGCCGACGCTTCGTCGTCCGCGGCTTCCTTCGCCCAGCGGTCAGCGAGCGCGGTGGCCTTCGCGCAGGCCTCGGCGACGGCCTCGCGGCCTCCCCCGGCGGTCGCGGCCGCGTATCCGACGAGGAACGTCGTCAGGGGAGCGGCCGGCCTGGCCACACCGTGCGCGGCGTCGCGGGCTAGGTCGAGCAGGACGCCGGTGTCGACGTCGAGCTCGATGCCCAGTTCGTCCTTGGCTGCGGAGATCCATTCATCCAACACGTGCCCATGCTCCCTGATGCGTGACCGGGCGGCGGCGATGTCGTCCCAGGTGTCGCAGTCGAAGGACGCGACGGGGTCGGTGATGCGGGTGAGTTCGAGCCGGCCGACGAGCAGCCGCAAGGGCAGTCCGGAGAGGCCGTCGTCGTGAGCGGCGGCGAGTTCGGCGAGGTGGTGGCGCAGGGGTGCGCTGCGGTAGGCCGCGACGAGCGGCTGGTCCCGGCCGCCGGCGTCGGTGAGCAGGACACCGTCCGCCGTGCCCGCGTTCAAGGCGTCGAGGAGGCGCCGCACGGTCTGCTCGCTCAGGAAGGGCAGGTCGGCGGAGAGGACGAGGACCTGGTCGGCCGTGGTGGCGCGCAGGCCGGCGTCGAGCGCGGCCACCGGTCCGCCGCCCGGCGGGTCCTCGCGGGTCCAGCGCACGGGGTGCGCGGTGGGTCTGGGTTCGGCGACGACGACCGTGGTGCCGGCCGTGGCGCAGGCGGCCAGGACCCGGTCGAGCAGCGGTCTGCCGCCGACCCGGACCGCGGGCTTGTCCGTGCCGCCGAGCCGTCTGGCGGCGCCGCCGGCGAGCACGACGGCGTCGTGGGCGGGGCGGCTCGGCGCGGGAGCAGCGTTCATCCTTCGAGTATGGGCGCACGAAGGATCATTGAGACCCCCGGCAACGGCCCGCACCCGCGAGGATTTACGTCACATCGGGGTGGGCGGGGGCGGGCCGTTCGTCCTCACAGGGTGCGCAGGAGCACCGCCGGCTGTTCGACGCAGTCCGCCACGTAGCGCAGGAAGCCGCCCGCCGTGCCGCCGTCGCACACCCGGTGGTCGAAGGTGAGCGACAGCTGGACGACCTGCCGCACCGCCAACTCCCCCTGGTGGACCCAGGGCTTGGGGATGATCCGGCCCACACCGAGCATGGCGGCCTCGGGGTGGTTGATGATCGGCGTCGAGCCGTCGACGCCGAAGACGCCGTAGTTGTTCAACGTGAACGTGCCGCCCGTGAGTTCCCCGGGCGTGAGCCGCCCGGCCCGCGCCGCCTCCGTGAGGCGGGCGAACTCGGCGCTGAGGGACTCGGCGTCGCGCACGTGCGCGTCCTTCACGACGGGGACGACGAGTCCGCGCTCGGTCTGGGCGGCGAACCCGAGGTGCACGCCGTCGAGCTGCACGACCTCGCGGGCCGCCAGGTCGACCCGGGAGTTGAGCTCCGGGTAGCGGGCCAGGGCGGCGGTGCAGATGCGGGCGAGCAGGGCGAGTACGGAGATCTTCTCCCCGCCGGCCGCGTTCATGGCCACGCGCGCGTGCATGAACTCCGTGGCGTCGGCGTCCACCCAGCAGGTCGCGTCGGGGATCTCGCGGCGGCTGCGGCTGAGCTTGTCGGCTACGGCGCCTCGTATGCCGCGCAGGGGGACACGGATGCCGTCCGCGCTCGTGTCCGACGAGGCCGGAGCCTGGGCGGGGGCCTGGGTCGGGGCCGCGGCCGGGGTCACGGCTTCCGCTTCGGTCACGTGGGCCCGTACCTGCACCGTCTCCCGCATGGCGCTCTCGACGTCGGCCCGCAGGATGAGGCCGTCGGGCCCGGACCCGGGCAACTCGCGCAGGTCGAGGCCGTGTTCACGGGCGAGCTTGCGCACGAGGGGGGAGATGACCGGCACGGGTCCGCTCCGCGGTGTCGCGTCCGGAGCCGGTGCGGGGGAGGCGGCAGGGGCAGTCCGCGTGGGCGCCGCGGGGACGTCGTCCTGCCGGCGGACCCGGCGCCGACGCGCCGGCGCGGCCGTGGTGCCGTATCCCACCAGGACGTTCCCGGATCCCTCGTCGTCGCCCTCCCCCTCGGCCGCTGTGCCCACCGCGACCGTCAGGAGGGGCGAGCCGACGGGGAGTTCGCTGCCCTCCTCGCCGAAGCGGGCTGTCACCACGCCCCCGTAGGGACACGGCACCTCGACCATCGCCTTCGCGGTCTCCACCTCGACGACCGGCTGGTCCACCGCCACGACGTCGCCGACCTGGACGAGCCAGGTGACGATCGACGCCTCGGTGAGGCCTTCGCCGAGGTCGGGCAGCTTGAACTCGAGGACCTGTGCCATCAGCTGCCCGCCTCCCACTGAAGCCGGGCGACCGCGTCCAGGATCCGGTCGACCCCCGGCAGATGATGCCGCTCCAGCATCGGCGGCGGATATGGGATGTCGAACCCGGCCACCCGCAGGACCGGCGCCTCCAGGTGGTGGAAGCAGCGCTCGGTGACGCGCGCGGCGATCTCACCGCCGGGCCCGCCGAAACCGCCCGACTCGTGCACGACGACGGCTCGCCCGGTGCGGCGCACGGACGCGCCGACCGTCTCGTCGTCGAACGGCACCAGGGAGCGCAGATCGATGACTTCCAGATCCCAGCCCTCGGCGCGCGCGGCCTCGGCCGCCTCCATGCAGACCGGCACCGACGGCCCGTACGTGATGAGGGTCGCGCTGCTGCCGGGCCGCCGGACCACGGCCCGCCCGATGGGTTCCACGTCCGTCGGGTGCTCGGGGTTCCAGGTGTCCTTCGACCAGTACAGCCGCTTGGGCTCGAGGACGACGACGGGGTCGTCGGAGGCGATGGCGGCGCGCATCAGGCCGTAGGCGTCGGCGACGGTCGCGGGCGTCACGACGTGAAGGCCCGGGGTGGCCATGTAGTAGGCCTCGGAGGAGTCGCTGTGGTGCTCCACGCCGCCGATTCCGCCGCCGTAGGGGACGCGCACGGTGAGGGGCATCGGCATCGCGCCCCTGGTGCGGTTGCGCATCTTCGCGACGTGCGAGATCAGCTGCTCGAAGCCCGGGTAGGCGAACGCGTCGAACTGCATCTCGACGACGGGCCGCAGGCCGTACATGGCCATGCCGACCGCGGTGCCGAGGATGCCCGCCTCGGCGAGCGGCGTGTCCGTGCAGCGGGCGTCACCGAACTCCTTGGCGAGTCCGTCGGTGACCCTGAAGACGCCGCCCAGTGTGCCGACGTCCTCACCGAGGACGTGCACGGAGGGGTCGGCGGCCATGGCGTCGCGCAGGGCGCGACCGAAGGCCTGCGCCATGGTGGCCGGCTTGGCGGCGACAGTCGTCATCGGTCGGCCCCGTCCGCCTCGGCGTCGAGCTCGGCACGCAACTGGGCGGCCTGCTCGCGCAGTTGTGTCGTCTGCTCGGCGTAGACATCACGGAAGAGGTCCATGGGGTCGAGCACCGGATCCTGGTTCATGCGCTCGCGCAGGTCGGCGGCCATCTTCTCGGCGTCGTCACGCACGGCCCGTATGCCTTCCTCGTCGAGGAGTCCGCGCTCCGTCAGCTCCCGCTCCAGGAGCAGGACCGGGTCGTGGTCGCGCCAGGCGTCGACCTCGGCGTCGACGCGGTAGCGCGTGGCGTCGTCCGCGTTCGTGTGCGCCTCCATGCGGTAGGTGATCGCCTCGACGAGGGTCGGGCCGCCCCCTTCGCGCGCGTGGCGCACGGCATCGGCGAGGACCTCGTGCACGGCCGCCGCGTCGTTGCCGTCCACCAGGCGACCGGGCATCCCGTATCCGACGGCCTTGTGGGCCAGGGACGGGGCGGCGGTCTGCTTGTCGAGCGGTACGGAGATCGCGAAGCCGTTGTTCTGGACGAGGAAGACGACCGGGGCCTGCCACACGGCGGCGAAGTTCAGCGCCTCGTGGAAGTCGCCCTCGCTGGTGCCTCCGTCGCCGACCATGGCGAGCGCGACCACGTCGTCACCCTTGAGGCGGGCGGCGTGCGCGAGTCCCACGGCGTGCGGGAGCTGGGTCGCGAGCGGCGTGCACAGGGGGGCCACACGGTGCTCGCGCGGGTCGTACCCGGTGTGCCAGTCGCCCCGCAGCAGGGTCAGGGCCTGTACGGGGTCGAGGCCCCGGGCGACGGCGGCGAGAGTGTCCCGGTAGCTGGGGAAGAGCCAGTCGCGCTCCTCCAGGACGAGGGCGGCCGCTACCTCGCAGGCCTCCTGTCCGGTGCTGGAGGGGTAGACCGCGAGCCGGCCCTGCTTCGTCAGGGCGGTCGCCTGCGCGTTGTACCTGCGCCCGCGCACCACCTCCGCGTACAGCTGGTGCAGAAGTCGGGCGTCGGCCTTGGCCGCGGCGTCGGTGCCGAGAACCCGGAACGGCTCGGCGTCGGGCAGCAGCGGCGCGGGATCCGTGCGCGGCTGCCAGGCGGGCGGCGGGGTGGGCCGGTAGGCGTCCCGCTGCTCCATGACCGTCATGACGGCACCTCCTCGGTTGGAAGCGGCTGAGAGACGCGACGGTGTGATGCGCCTCACCTACCGATTGTTCGGTCGTCGGCACATTTTGGCTACAGGCACCTCCAGGCTGTGGACAAACGGTTCTCCACAGCCTGGGATGGACGCAGTACGTCCATGGTAGGGAGGCGGGGGGACATGGCATCTGAACGAATGGCCGACGGCCCGGGAGGCGACCGCCCCGAGACCTCGCCCCGAGCGCCCGACAGCGGCCCCGACGGCCGTCCGGGCTCCCCGCCCCGGCCGCCGGGCGGCCGGCCCGAGTACCAGCCGCGCCCGCTGGACGCGATCGACCGCGACATCCTGCAGATGCTCCAGATGGACGGCCGCGCCTCGATACGCTCCGTCGCCGAGCGCGTCCATGTGTCACGGGCCAACGCCTACGCGCGCATCAACCGGCTCATCGACGACGGCGTCATCCGCGGCTTCGGCGCCCGCGTCAACCACGAGCGGGCCGGGCAGGGCGCCTCCGCGTACATCACGCTCAAGATCGTCCAGAACTCCTGGCGCACCGTGCGCGAGCAGCTGCGCCGGCTTCCGGAGGCTTCGCACATCGCGCTGGTCAGCGGTGATTTCGATGTGCTGCTGATGGTGCACACGCAGGACAACAGGTCGCTGCGGGAACTGGTGCTCACCAAGCTCCAGGCCATGCCGGAGGTGCTGAGCACGCGGACACTGCTGGTGTTCGAGGAGGAGGACCTGGAACCGGACGCCTGACGCGCCCCCGCTCGGGGCCCGTCAGCCCTCCTTGCGCAGCCCTCCGAAGATCAACTGCGCGACGGCGTCGGCGACTTCACGGTCGTCCATGCCCCGGCCACCCGGCCGGTACCACTCCGCGATCGAATTGATCATGCCGAACACGAGGCGGGTCGCGAGCCGCACCTCGATGTCGCCCCGCACGTCACCGTCGGCCGCGGCCGCCTTCAGGAGCTCGGCCACCTGGTGGTCGAACTCCCTGCGCCGCTCCATCGCCCAGCGCTCCGTGTCGGTGTTCCCGCGCACGCGCAGCAGCAGGGTCACGTACGGCAGCTCGGATATCAGGACCTGGACCATGCGCCGGGTGACGTACTCCAGCCGCTCGACGGCGCGGCCCACGCGCGCGTGCTCCTCGCCCAGGATCCCGAAGAGGCCGTCGAGCGCACGGCTGACGGCACGGCGCAGCAGCTCCTCCTTCCCGGCGACGTGGTGGTAGATCGACGACTTGGAGATACCGGCCGCCTTGGACAGATGCTCCATCGACGTGCCGTCGTAGCCACGCTCGTTGAAGACCTGCACGGCGACCGACAGGAGGGTCTCGGGCGTGTAGGTGTCGCGCCTTGCGGTGGTCATGCGGAGCCCTCCCGCTTGTCGGAGGCGTACGAGTGGCGGTAGAGCGCGAGCGAGGGCGCGTAACGGCCCGACGGGTCGCGCAGGTGCAGATCGTCGAGGAGGGAGTACGCCCAGTTCTTGCCGAGCTTCCTGCTCCACTCGACAGGCCCCAGCGGGTAGTTGACGCCCAGGCGCATCGCCGTGTCGATGTCCTCCGGAGTGGCCACTCCCTTGGCCACGGCGTCGTGCGCCAGGTCGATGAGCCGCGCGACCGTGCGGGCGACGATCATGCCGGGTACGTCCCCGATGACACTGACGTCCTTGCCGATGGCCTGGAAGAGCCCGGTGGCCTCACGCAGGGTCTGCGGGGACGCTTCCTGAGAGGTCGCGAGAGCGAGGCGGGTGGCGGCCCGGTAGTCGAACGCGAGATCGAAGTAGATGACGTCCCGGTACTCGACGGACGTCTGGCCGTCCGCGAGGGCGAGCTGGCCACCGCTGGGAAGAACCAGGCGCGTGCCGTTGTCCTCGTCCTCCTCACGCACCGGGATGCCGGCCTCGCGGATAAGGGTGAGGAGCTCGGCGGCAGGCCCCAGGTCGCCCTCGGCGACGACGTAGGCGGGCGCCTGGGCGGGCTGCGCGGTGTGCGGCTCCGGGCGCTCCTCGCCGTCCGCGTACGCGTACCAGCCGCGGCCTGTCTTGCGGCCGTGCATGCCGGCCTCGACCAGGCGCCGCTGGGCGAGGGACGGCCGGAACTTCACGTCCTGGAAGAAGGCCTCCCACACGGAGCGGGTGACCGCTTCGTTGACGTCCTGCCCGATGAGGTCCGTCAGTTCGAAGGCGCCCATCTTGAAGCCGCCGCACTCGCGCAGGACGGCGTCGATGGTGGCGGGCTGGGCGCCCTGCTCCTCGTAGACCGCGAACGCCTCGGCGTAGAAGGGGCGCGCGATGCGGTTGACGATGAATCCGGGGGTGTCGGCGCACACGACAGGCGTCTTGCCCCAGGCACGCGCCGTCTCGTACGCGCGCGTGGCCGCCGTGACGTCGGTCGCCGCGCCGGAGACCACCTCGACCAAGGGCATCAGGGGCGCCGGGTTGAAGAAGTGCAGGCCGACGAGGCGGCCCGGCAGGCGCAGCGCGCCGCCGACGGCCGTGACGGACAGGGACGAGGTGTTGGTCGCGAGCAGACAGTCGTCCCCGACGATCTCCTCCAGGTCCGTGAACAGCTGCTGTTTCACGTCGAGCCGCTCCAGTACGGCCTCGACGACGAGCGCCGCCCCCGCGAACTCCTCGAGGGACTCGGCGGGGCTCAGGCGCGCGCGGGCGGCGTCGCGCTCGGCCGCGTCGAGCCTGCCCTTGTCGACCAGACGGTCCAGGCGTGCGGCGATGGCGTCCGCAGCCTCCCGGGCGCGCCCCGGCACGGCGTCGTAGAGCCGGACGGGGTGGCCGGCGGTCAGGGCGACCTGGGCGATGCCCTGGCCCATGGTGCCGGTACCCACCACGCCCACAAGGCGTTCGGGGCTGCCGGGCTCGAGTGCTGTCATGGTCGCGATCCTCCCGCACGGAACGACTGCCGGAGGCCCGGGGGTCGGGGCACAGCGGCGGGCGCGAAGTTTTCCACAGGTTCGACGGACCCCCTTGTCCCGACCGATCGTTCGGTTACTCTAGCCGTGTCTGCCTGTTCCTGCCCAGCTGTTCCTGCCCAGCTCGCCGGCTCGACGAAGAGCCGTCTCGACGAGGAGTTGGTCCGCCATGGCCGCCGAAGTCACCGCGCACGACCTGATCGCCAAGCACCGACCCGCCCTTGACCAAGCGCTGGAAGCGATCCGCACGCGCGCGTACTGGTCGCCGCACCCCGAGCACCCCAAGGCCTACGGAGAGCACGGAAGCCTGAGCATGCCCGAGGGCAAGGCCGCCTTCGACGCGCTCTCCGGCACCCGGATCGACCTCGGCCAGCCCGGCACGGACGACTGGGTGGGCGGCGAGATCTCGCCGTACGGCGTCGAGTTGGGCGTGACCTACCCGCACCCCGACCTCGACGTCCTGCTCCCCGCGATGCGCGCGGGCATGCGCGCGTGGCGCGAGGCGGGCGCCGAGGCCCGCGCCGCCGTATGTCTGGAGATCCTGGCCCGGATCAGCGCGCGTACGCACGAGTTCGCGCACGCCGTGATGCACACCAGCGGCCAGGCCTTCATGATGGCGTTCCAGGCGGGCGGCCCGCACGCGCAGGACCGCGGGCTCGAAGCGGTGGCGTACGCGTACGTCGAGCAGGTACGCACACCGGACGCGGCGGAGTGGACCAAGCCGCAGGGCAAGCGCGACCCCCTCGTCCTCGGCAAGCAGTTCACGCCGGTCGGCCGCGGCATCGCGCTCCTCATCGGCTGCAACACGTTCCCCACGTGGAACGGATATCCGGGCCTCTTCGCCTCCCTCGCCACCGGCAATCCCGTCCTGGTGAAGCCCCACCCGCGCGCGGTGCTGCCCCTCGCCCTCACCGTCCAGGTCTCCCGCGAGGTCCTCGCCGAGGCCGGCTTCGACCCGAATCTGGTGGCGCTGGCCGCCGAGAAGCCAGGCGAAGGCATCGCCAAGACGATCGCCCTGCGCCCCGAGATCAAGATCATCGACTACACGGGCTCGACGGCGTTCGGCGACTGGCTGGAGACGCACGCCCGGCAGGCGCAGGTCTACACGGAGAAGGCCGGCGTCAACACGGTCGTCATCGACTCGACCGACCGGTACAAGGGAATGCTGGCGAACCTCGCGTTCTCCCTGTCCCTGTACAGCGGCCAGATGTGCACCACCCCGCAGAACCTGCTCATCCCCCGCGACGGCATCGGCACGGACGAGGGCCCCAAGACGTACGACGAGGTGGTCACCGACATCGCGGCCGCGGTCGACGGCCTCCTCGGCGACGACGCCCGGGCGAACGCGCTGCTCGGCGCCCTGGTGAACCCGGACGTGAAGTCCCGCCTGGAGGCCGCCTCCGGCCTCGGCGAAGTCGCCCTCGCCTCACGGGAGATCAGCAACCCGGAGTTCCCGGGGGCCGTCGTCCGTACGCCGATGATCGTCAAGCAGGACGGTGCGCGGAAGTTCTGGGACGGCGCCGACTCCGAGTCCGCCTACCTCAGCGAGTGCTTCGGCCCGGTCTCCTTCGCCGTCGCCGTCGACTCCACGACGGACGCGCTGGACCTGCTGCGGCGCACGGTGCGCGACAAGGGCGCGATGACGGTCGGCGCGTACACGACCTCCGACGAGGTCACCGAAGCCGTCGAAGAGGTCTGCCTCGAAGAGTGCGCCCAGCTGTCCGTCAACCTCACGGGCGGGGTGTACGTGAACCAGACGGCGGCGTTCTCGGACTTCCACGGTTCCGGCGGCAACCCCGCGGCCAACGCGGCGCTGTGCGACGGAGCGTTCGTGTCGAACCGCTTCCGGGTGGTGGAGGTGCGCAAGGAGGCCTGAGGCCTCCGACCGCTGTCAGCTCAGGCAGCCGGGCGGCCCGCGGGACCGCCCGGCGTGCCACAGGTGCTCCAGTGGAAGAGCGTCATGCCGACGCTCGTCGCCAGGTTGTAGCTGGAGACCTGCGCCCGCATCGGCAGCGACACCAAGTGGTCGGCTCGGGCGCGCAGTTCGGGCGACAGGCCGCTGCGCTCCGAGCCGAAGGCGAGCAGCGCGTCGTCCGGCAGCACTGTCCCCCGGATGTCCTCGCCCTCCGGATCGAGCGCGTACACGGGCCCCGGCGGCAGTTCCTCCACCGCCAGGCGCTCGACCGCCGTCGCGAAGTGCAGGCCCGCACCACCGCGTACGACAGTCGGATGCCAGGGGTCGAGGCTGCCGGTCATGACGACGCCCGTCGCCCCGAAGCCCGCGGCGAGGCGGATGACGGCGCCCGCGTTGCCGAGGTTGCGGGGGTTGTCGAGGACGACGACGGGCGCGGTCCTCGGCAGGTGCGCCACGGCGGCCAGGTTCGCCGCCCGGTCGGGCCGCACCGCCAGCGCGGCCACCCCTGTGGGATGCAGACGCGGCACGAGGGCACGCAGCGTCTCCTGCGGAACCTCCACCAAAAGCCCGTCAAGGGCGTCCCGCACGTCCGGGGCGAGCTCCTCGGCCAGGGCGAGCGCGGCGGCACGATCGGCCGCCAGGGCCACGGGCACGCGCGCACCGAAACGCAGGGCGTGCTTGAGCGCGTGGAACCCGTCGAGGAGGACGGACGTCCCGGCGCGGGCGCGCCATACGTCGACGCCGGCACCATCCGCCCCGCTCATGCTGCTCGCCCGTTCATGCCGTGCGCTCTGCTCATGCTGTGTGCCTGCTCATGCCGCTTGCCTGTTCACGCTGTGTGCCTGTGTACGCCGTTCGCCCCGCTCATGGCGTGAAGCCTACGTGGGCCTGGTCGGGGCTCTCCGCGGCGCGAGGCCCCGGAACCGTAGGGGCACCGGCCGTACGGGAGAACACGCCTCCACGCGCGCGTGCCACCCATCCACCCAGTCGCTTCAGGAACGGCGTCGGCAGGAACACCGCGTCGGCGGCGATCATCGCGAGCGAGAAGAACGGCAGCCCGAGCAGCACGGCGATCGCCGCGTGCTCGCACATCATGGCGACCAGCAGGACGTTCTTGACGCGCCGGTTGAACAGCGTGAACGGGAAGGCGACCTGCACGACGACCGTCCCGTACGACACGAGCATCACCATCAGCCCGTGCGAGGCGAGCAGATCCCCGAGGGCCGGCCAGGGCGAGAAGTAGTCCAGGTGGAGCGGGTAGTAGACCGCCGTCCCGTCCTGCCAGCGACTGCCCTGGATCTTGTACCAACCGGCGGTCGCGTAGATCAGACACGCCTCCGCCATGATCACGAGGAGCGCGGCGTTGTGCGCGAGGTTCGCGATCACGTCGAGCAGCTGCCGGGGCTCGCTGTACGGGTCCCTCCGGTTCACCGCCCACCACAGGCCCTGCACGGCCCACAGCCCCCAGAACACGACCAGCCAGCCCCCGCTCACGACCCCCATGAACGTGATCACGGAGAGTCCGAGCCCCGCGAGCCACCACAGCACCGGCCCCACCACGTCGGGCGGCCCGAAGTCGCCCTCACGCGCAAAGTGCTCACGCGCGCGTGCCGCTCGCCGCGCGTCCAGCGACCAGACCTGCCCGCACCGTGTGAACACCAGGTAGATCGACATCAGATGGATGACGTTGTCGCCGCCGTCGCCCATGAAGATGCTGCGGTTCTGCAGCGAGAGCACGCCGATCATGAACAGGACAGACATGGTCCGGGTGCGCCAGCCCAGCATCAGAAGCGCGCTGCTCACGACCGCGGCGGCGTAGACGATCTCGAACCAGACGCGGCCGTCCGACCACATCAGAGCGGTGAAGGCGCCGTTACCGGCGATGAGCTGCTGTGCCATGTCCCAGCTCCACGGCCCGTCGGGACCGTACAGCTCATGACGATTGGGGAACTCTCGCAACAGGAACAGCAGCCAGGTCGCGGAGAAACCGATTCGGATCACTGCGCTCTGGTAGGGGCCGAGGGCGAACCCGGTGACGCGGTCGATGCGGTTCACCGGGCATCCGTCCCGTCAGTGGCAGCAGCACGCACGCGCGTGCTGCTGCCGTTTTGGCCCTGGCTGTTGGTGTTGCTGTTGCTGTCGAGTGCCCTGTCCGCGACCGTCACCGTCCACCAGGGAACCTCCCGGTAGAGGGGCTTGGGATCCACTTTCTCGTCGCTCCACGGGGGCGGCGCCACGTTGGTGGTCCGCGAGCGGACCTGGACGCGGGCGAGGGTGGGCCGCTTGCCGGCGGCCGTCTTGCCGTCGGCCGTCAGCCCGTCCTCGTGGGACAGCCGCAGCACCACGATGCGGCGGATGTAGCGCTCGGAGAGCTGGCCGCGCAGACCGCTGGGGCGGTTCTCACTGTCGTGCGCGGACACATAGAAGTCCCAGGCCCGGCGCAACTCGTTCTGCTGCGTGTGACTGGGCAGCGGATTCCCGTCGATGTCGGCGCCGTCCCGCGCCGACAGGTCGTACCAGCCGGTCGTACGCGTACCGCCGTCGGCCGTACGGACCTCCGCGCGGGCCTGCACGGCGATGTTCTGCTGGAGCGGGTTCGGCGCGAACAGTTTCCAGTTCTGCTCGAACTCCGGATAGATCCATCCGTCGACGGCCCGGCCGTACTGCTTGTAGACGGTGTTGGACGGAGCGACGTGCAAGAACACCATCGCGACGTGCACACACGCCACGAGAGCGACCACGACGAGCGCGCAGGCGGCGGCGATCTGGTAGCGCAGGGAGAGGGCCGACAGGCCTATGCGGGGTATGGCAGACGGGGGCGAGGGGGGAGATGCGAGGGGTGGGGAGGCGAAGGATGGGGGCGGGAGATCCAGCTCAGGCACTGGGCCGGACTCAGGTTCCTGGCCGACGTCAGGCACCTGGCCTGCCTCAGGTACCTCGTCCGGCGCAGAGCTCAGCAAAGGATCCGGCCGCGGCTCCGGGTCGGAACGCCGGGCGGTCGAGCCCTTGTCGTACGCGTCCATGCCGCCCCGTTTCCCCGAGTCTCCCGACGCCTCCGGTCCGCGCTTTTGCCGAACCGATTCCTCACCCCGCGGCCCGCTCCCAGCCGCCGCACCGGCACGGTACTCAGCCGCGCACGCGAGGCACAGAGGCATGGGACTTATCCACAGGCCGGACCTCGCAGGGTTGACACCCTACGGCGCCACGTCCCACCATTGAATCCAACGAACCGAACGATCGGTCGGGAGATTCGCTCAAGGTCGAGGGAGACCGGGATGGCGACAGCAGCTGCGCACCAAGCGGCGCGGACACAGGCGGACCACGCCACGTCCGACGCCACCGGCACCGCCTCGGGCCAAGAGCCGGGCACCGCCGCGTATCAGACAGCGTTCGACACCGCCGTCGCGGCGGAGGAGCGCATCGAGCCCCGCGACTGGATGCCGGACGCCTATCGCGCGACGCTCGTGCGGCAGATCGCGCAGCACGCCCACTCCGAGATCATCGGCATGCAGCCGGAGGCCAACTGGATCACGCGCGCCCCCTCACTGCGACGCAAGGCGATCCTGATGGCCAAGGTCCAGGACGAGGCCGGCCACGGCCTGTACCTGTACAGCGCCGCCGAAACGCTCGGCACGGGCCGCGACGAGCTTCTCGACAAGCTGCACAGCGGCCGCCAGAAGTACTCGTCGATCTTCAACTACCCGACGCTGACCTGGGCGGACGTCGGCGCCATCGGCTGGCTCGTGGACGGCGCGGCGATCACGAACCAGGTCCCCCTGTGCCGCTGCTCGTACGGGCCGTACGCGCGCGCCATGGTGCGGATCTGCAAGGAGGAGTCCTTCCATCAGCGCCAGGGCTACGAGCTGCTCCTCGCCCTGAGCCGCGGCACCGAGGCCCAGCACGCCATGGCGCAGGACGCCGTCGACCGCTGGTGGTGGCCGTCCTTGATGATGTTCGGCCCTCCCGACGACGAGTCGTCGCACTCCGCGCAGTCGATGGAGTGGAAGATCAAGCGCCATTCGAACGACGAGCTGCGCCAGCGCTTCGTCGACATCTGCGTCCCGCAGGCCGAGTCCCTCGGGCTCACCCTCCCCGACCCGGACCTCGTGTGGAACGAGGAGCGCGGGCAGCACGACTTCGGAGCCATCGACTGGACGGAGTTCTGGGAGGTCCTCAAGGGCAACGGACCGTGCAACGAACAGCGGATCACCCAGCGCAGGCAGGCGCACGACGAGGGCGCCTGGGTCAGGGAAGCGGCCGCGGCCCACGCGGCGAAACACTCCGAGGCGAAGCACTCCGGGGGCCAAGACTCCGGGGCGAACGGGAAGGCGACGGCATGAGCGACGCGAAGGACTGGCCGCTGTGGGAGGTATTCGTACGCTCCCGGCGTGGACTGTCGCACACCCACGCCGGAAGCCTGCACGCGCCGGACGCCGAGCTCGCCCTGCGTAACGCACGCGATCTGTACACCCGCCGCGGCGAAGGCATCTCGATCTGGGTCGTCCCGTCCACCTCGATCACCGCCTCCTCGCCCGACGAGAAGGACCCCTTCTTCGAACCCGCCGCCGACAAGCCCTACCGGCACCCGACGTTCTACGAGATCCCGGAAGGGGTGAAGCACCTGTGACCACGTCCCTGAACCCCGCCTCTTCCGCCGGCGCCGTCACCGCTGCCGCGGCGCTGGCCCTGGGCGACGACGCGCTCGTGCTGTCGCACCGGCTGGGGGAGTGGGCCGGACACGCCCCGGTCCTCGAAGAAGAAGTCGCCCTGGCCAACATCGCGCTCGACCTCCTCGGCCAGGCCCGGGTCCTGCTCTCCCTCGTCGGCGATGAGGACGAGCTGGCCTACCTGCGCGAAGAACGCGCCTTCCGCAACGTCCAGTTGGTCGAACAGCCCAACGGCGACTTCGCCCACACCATCGCCCGCCAGCTGTACTTCTCCACGTACCAGCGCCTCCTGTACGGCCGCCTCGCCGGGACCGACGGACCGCTCGCCGGTCTCGCCGCCAAGGCGGTCAAGGAGGTCGCGTACCACCAGGACCACGCCGAGCAGTGGACCGTACGCCTCGGGGACGGCACCGCCGAAAGCCACGACCGGATGCAGCGGGCCTGCGACGCACTCTGGCGCCACACCGGAGAGATGTTCCAGCCGGTCGACGGCATCGACATCGACTGGCCGGAGATGGAGGCCAGTTGGACCTCGTCGGTCAGCGCCGTCCTGGAGCGGGCGACCCTGACCGTCCCGGAGGGACCGCGGACCGGGGCCTGGAGCGCCGGCGCCGGACGCCAGGGCCTGCACACGGAACCCTTCGGACGGATGCTCGCCGAGATGCAGCACCTCCACCGCAGCCACCCGGGGGCGTCATGGTGACCAAAGCCCCCGAGGCCTCCCCCCAGGACACCGCCGACCGACGGGAGACGCCGCTCGAAGCTGAGCTGCGCCGCCTCGCCGGCTCCGTGCCCGACCCCGAACTGCCCGTACTCACCCTGGAAGAGCTGGGAGTGCTCCGCGCCGTCCACTGCCTCAACCCCGGCAGCGTCGAGGTGGAGCTGACCCCCACCTACACGGGCTGCCCGGCCGTCGAGGCCATGTCCACGGACATCGAGCGCGTCCTGCACGAGCGCGGAATACCGGACGTCACCGTCCGGCGGGTGCTCGCACCGGCCTGGACCACGGACGACATCACGGACGAGGGCCGTCGCAAGCTCCGGGAATTCGGCATAGCTCCACCCCGCGCCGTCCGGGAGGACCAGGGACCGGTGACCGTCGCTCTGGGCCCCACACGCACAGCTGCCGACGCGGCCGCCGCCACACTCCTCGGCGCCCCCGAGGCAGGCGACGCCCCGCTGCGCTGCCCGCACTGCGGATCCACGGACACCGAACTGCTGAGCCGCTTCTCCTCCACCGCCTGCAAGGCACTACGGCGCTGCCTCGACTGCCGCGAACCCTTCGACCACTTCAAGGAGTTGTGATGGCCCGCTTCCACCAGCTCCGCGTAGCCGCGGTCGACCGGCTCACCGACGACTCCGTGGCCCTCACCTTCGAGGTCCCCGAATCCCTTCGCGAGGAATTCCGCCACGCGCCGGGCCAGCACCTCGCGCTGCGCCGCCCGGCCGACGACAGCGAGATCCGGCGCACGTACTCGATCTGCTCACCCGCCCCGGGCCCCGAAGGCCCCCGGACCCTCCGCGTCGGCGTCCGCCTCGTCGAAGGCGGCTCCTTCTCGACGTACGCCCTCAAGGAGATCGCCGTCGGCGACGCCCTCGAGGTCATGACCCCCGCCGGCCGCTTCATCCTCGAGCCCACCCACGGGCTCTACGCCGCAGTGGTCGGCGGCAGCGGCATCACCCCGGTCCTGTCGATCGCGGCCACCCTGCTCGCCCGCGAACCGCACGCCCGCTTCTGCCTCATCCGCAGCGACCGCACCGCCGCGTCGACCATGTTCCTGGACGAGGTGGCCGACCTGAAGGACCGCTACCTCGACCGGTTCCAGCTGGTCACCGTCCTGTCCCGGGAGGAACAGCAGGCCGGCCTCGACTCCGGCCGCCTCGACCAGCAACGCCTGACAACCCTCCTGCCCGCGCTGCTCTCCGTGGACGAGGTAGCCGGCTGGTACCTGTGCGGGCCCTTCGGACTCGTACAAGAAGCGGAGCGCACGCTGCGCGCCCTCGGCGTACGAAGAGCCCGCATCCACGAGGAGATCTTCCACGTCGACGACGGGGCGGCACCCGCCCGCCCCGCACCGGCCCTCGCGCACTCCACGGTCACCGCCCAGCTCGACGGCCGCTCCGGCACCTGGCCCGTCGACGACGGCGAATCACTCCTGGAGACCGTGCTGCGCAACCGCCCCGACGCGCCATACGCGTGCAAGGGCGGCGTCTGCGGAACCTGCCGCGCGTTCCTCGTCTCGGGCGAGGTGCGCATGGACCGGAACTTCGCACTCGAACCCGAGGAGACCGACGCCGGCTACGTACTCGCCTGCCAGTCCCACCCGGCCACGGAGACGGTGGAGCTGGACTTCGACCGCTGACGGCTCACGGCTCACGGCTCACGGCTCACGGCTCACGGCTCACGGCTCACGGCTCACGGCTCACGGCTCACGGCTCAGCCTGCCCCACTGCCCTCGCATTCCCTCCGCGTATTCCCTTCTCGTAGAACTTGTTCTACCTTGACGCACCGTCAGATCCTGGCGGGTCGCCACGACGAACCGGTGCACGGAGGGACAGGGCAGTGGACTTCACCTTCACCGAAGAACAGCAGGCGGCCGTCGAGGCGGCCAAGGCCGTGCTCGGCCCGGTCGCGCCCGACAGCGTGCCGAGCCCGGCCCTCACCTCCGGCGCCATCGCCGACGACTTCGACCGGACTCTGTGGTCCAAACTTGCCGACGCCGACCTGCTCAGCCTCCTGCTCGCCCCCGAACACGGCGGCGCGGGCCTGGACACCATCGCGCTCTGCCTGGTCCTCCGGGAATCCGCCAAGGCACTCGCCCGCGTCCCGATCCTGGAGCACACCGCAACCGCCGTCGCCGTACAGACCTACGGCAGCGACGAATTGAAGGAGCAGATTTTCCCCCGGGCAGCCCGCGGCGAACTCGTCCTCACTGCCGCCTCCGCAGGCCGCACCGGCCACGACCCGGCCCAACTCGCCGTCAGCGCACGCCGCGACACCGACAGCGACAGCGACAGCGACAGCGACACCTGGATCCTCGACGGCACCCAGACCGGCGTGCCCTGGGCACACAACGCCGACCACATCGCGGTACCCGCCCACACTCCACAGGGCCGCACCGTCATCGCCGTACTGCCACACCCGCACGAAGGACTCACCCTCGCCGAACAGATCTCCACGACCGGCGAACGCCTCGGCGAACTCCACCTCGACTCCGTGCGCCTCGACGCCCACCAGATCATCGAGACCGACGAGGCCTGGGACCGGCTGCACCAGCTCCTCACCACCGGAACCTGCGCCCTGGCACTGGGCCTGGGCGAACGCGTCCTCCAGATGACCGGCGACTACACGAGCAAGCGCGAACAGTTCGGCTACCCGGTGGCGACATTCCAAGCGGTCGCGGTCCAGGCCGCGGACCGCTACATCGACCTGCGCGCCATGGAGGCCACCCTCTGGCAGGCCGCCTGGCGCATCAGCACCCAGGCAGGCGGAGCGCTCCCCGCGGCAGGCGACATCGCGGTCGCCAAGATCTGGGCATCGGAAGGCGTACGACGCGTCGTCCAGACCGCACAGCATCTGCACGGAGGATTCGGCGCCGACACCGACTACCCGCTCCACCGCTACCACGCCTGGGCCAAGCAGCTGGAACTGTCGCTCGGCCCGGCAGCCGCCCACGAGGAAACACTCGGCGACCTACTGGCAGCCCATCCCCTCGGCTGAGTCCAGGGCCCAGGGGTCAGAGCACGAAGCCCGACTGCCCCTTGTCGTCCACGACAGGTCGCCCGGCGGCTGCCCACACCTGCATGCCACCGTCCACGTTCACCGCGTCGATGCCCTGCTGCACGAGATACATCGTCACCTGCGCGGAACGACCGCCGGAGCGGCAGATCACGTTGACCCGACCGTCCTGGGGAGCCGCCTCGGTCAGCTCGCCGTAACGCGCCACGAACTCACTGATCGGAATGTGCAACGCGCCCTCGGCGTGACCCGCCTGCCACTCATCGTCCTCACGGACATCGAGGAGAAAGTCCCCGTCCACGAGCTCGCCGACCTCAACCGTGGGCACACCAGATCCGAAATGCATACCCCCGACGCTACCCGACCCCATCCGGGGCCCTGACCCGCCAGGCACTAGGACGGTCAACCGCGCGAACGACCATCAGCGACGCCGAGGGAAGAGCGAGGAGCGGCGCTCGCGCTGGAGTCTCGGCTCAGCCCCCGGCCGGCACGGCGCCCAGCGCCCGGCGCCCAGCTGCCCCAGCTCAAGCAGCATGCTCGCCAAAAAGCTCTACCACCAACACCCTGCTCGACCACCGGCTCAGCTACCGGCAGCCTGCTCGACTACCCGCTCAGCTACCGGCAGCCTGCTCGCGCATCAGCCGCTCCAGCTCAGCCTCCCGCTCGGCGACCTGCGCAAGCAGCTGCTCCGCGATCTCCTCGAGCAGCCGGTCGGGGTCGTCCGGCGCCATCCGCAGCATCGCGCCGATCGCGCTCTCCTCCAGCTCCTGAGCGACGGCCGTCAGCATCTCCTTGCGCTGCGCCAGCCACTCGAGCCGTTCGTACAGCTCCTCGCTCGGGCTGGGCTTGCGTGCCTCGGGTACAGGCCCCGCGGCCCACTCGTCGGACAGCTCCTTCAGCAGCGCCTCGTCGCCCCGGCCGTAGGCCGCGTTGACCCGCACGATGAACTCTTCGCGCCGCGCCCGGTCCTTCTCTTCCTGCGCCAGATCCGGGTGCGCCTTGCGGACGAGTTCCCGGTAGAGCTTGCGGGCCTCGTCGCTCGGCCGTACACGCTGGGGCGGCCGAACGGGCTGATCGGTGAGCATGGCGGACGCCTCCGGCGAGAGACCGTCGCCGTCCATCCACTGGTCGAACAGCTCCTCGACCGCGGGCATCGGCATCACGCGCGCCCTGGCCTCGTCCGCCTTACGCCGGTCCTCCGGATCCCCGCTCCGCGCGGCGACCGCCTCGGCGATCTGCGCCTCGAGCTCGTCCAGGCGCGTATACATGGGGCCGAGTTTCTGGTGGTGCAGCCGAGAGAAGTTCTCCACCTCGACCCGGAACGTCTCCACCGCGATCTCGTACTCGATCAGAGCCTGCTCGGCGGCGAGCACAGCCCGCTCAAGCCGCGCCTCGGGCCGCCCCTCAGCAACAGGCTGCCCCTGCGGCTCAGCGGCAGGGGCCTCGGACGGGGTCGACTCGGCTTCCGGGGTCGTCACCCGTCCAGCCTAGGGCACGGCCGGGATGCCCTGCTCGACGCCTGATTTCAGGGGTTCTGGGGGGGGCTCCCCTCCCCCCGCCCCCTCCCACCCCACCCCAGATCAGCTCAACTCAACTCAGCCCTCCACCCCGCACCTCGGGCCCGCCAGCCCAGCTCAACCTGCACCCTCCAGCCCAGCCCAGCCCGACCCGCACCCCCGCGACCAGAGACGGGCGATCCGGCGACCGGCGACCCCAAACCCGAGCCTCCACCGCCTCACCCCCCGCCCCCCGCACCCCCTCAAACCCCCACCTCAGCCTCCACCCGCCCCTCCCGCACAGCCCTGACGAGGGATGCGTGGTCCTGTTCCGTGCGGTCCGCGTAGGCGACCGCGAACTGGGCGACGGCCTCGTCCAGTTCCTCGTTCTTGCCGCAGTAGCCGGCGATCAGTCGGGGGTCGGCGCTGTGGGCGTGGGCGCGGGCGAGGAGCGCGCCCGTCATGCGGCCGTAGTCGTCCATCTGGTCGGCGGCGAGAGCCGAGGGGTCGACACTTCCCTTGCGGTTTCTGAACTGCCTTACCTGGAAGGGTCGTCCGGCCACGGTCGTCCAGCCGAGCAGGATGTCGCTGACGACCTGCATCCGCTTCTGTCCGAGGACCACGCGCCGCCCCTCATGGACGGGCGCCGGTGTCTCGAAGCCGACTGCGGGCAGGTGGGGCAGCAGCGCGGAGGGGCGGGCTTCCTTCACCTGGAGCACGAGTGCCTCTCCCCGGTGGTCGAGGAGCAGCACGACGTACGACCTCGTGCCCACGCTCCCGGTGCCGACGACGCGGAAGGCGACGTCCTGGATCGCGTAGCGGCCGAGCAAGGGGAGGCGGTCTTCGGAGAGCGTCTGCAGGTAGTCGCCGAGGGATGCCGCGACCTCGGACGCCTCCCCGTCGGGTACGCGGCGCAGCACGGGTGGTGCGTCGACGAAGCGTCGGGTGCCGTCCTCGGCCAGTTCGGTGGATCTGGCGGCGAATCTGCCGCTGGTGTTGTTGCGGGCCTTCTCGGATACGCGTTCCAGCGTGCCGACGAGGTCGTGGGCGTCGGTGTGGGAGACGAGTTCCTCGTCGGCGATGGCGTTCCACGCGTCGAGGGCGGGCAGTCTGGCCAGCAGGCGCATCGTGCGGCGGTACGCGCCCACCGCGTAGTGCGCGGCTTCCCGGCAGGTGTCCTCGTCGGCTCCGGCTTCGCGGCCCGCGAGGACGAGCGAGGTGGCGAGTCGCTTCACGTCCCATTCCCAGGGGCCGTGCACGGTTTCGTCGAAGTCGTTGAGGTCGATGACGAGGCCGCCGCGGGCGTCGGCGTAGAGGCCGAAGTTCGCCGCGTGAGCGTCTCCGCAGATCTGGGTGCCGATGCCGGTGACGGGGGTCTGCGCGAGGTCGTGGGCCATGAGGCCGGCGGATCCGCGCAGAAACGCGAACGGGGTCGCCGCCATCCTGCCGACGCGTATGGGTGTGAGCTCCTCGATCCGGCCGAGGTTGGACTCCTCGACCGCGGCGACGGCGTCGGGGCGGGCGGGGTGCAGGGTGAGGGCCGCGTGGGCGGAGCGCGGTACGCGGTCGCGCAGGGCTTTGCCCTCCTGCTTGGGTGATCCGGAGGAGGGTCGCGTCGCGAACCCCTCGACGGCCCGCAGCCGTCGGGCTGCCGGTTCCTCACGCTGTGCCGGCACCGCCGTGTCGAGCTCGGTCACACGGACCGCCTCCCCCGTCTCTGAACATCAACTGGCGACGACCGTACCGCCGTCGGCCGGAAGCCGTCAGAGCCTGTGGATAACCCCGCGATTGTGGAAACCCGAGCGCGAAACCGGAGTGCGGAAAACAGGAGCACCGAGCCCGAACGCGGAACCGCACGCCCGAACCTGCGGGCCGAGCCCGACTGCCGAACCCGAGCCCTCGCCCCCCCCCGCCACGGCGGCGCGGCACGCGGACGGCACCAAAACGTACGGGCGGCGCCAGAACGTACGAGCGGCGTCGGGGAGGGACGGGCCCCCTCGCACAGCCCCCTACCCCTCAGGCGGATACGCCTCTACCCCTCAGGCAGATACGCCTCGGCCCAGAGCCCGAGTTCCTTCAGTGCCGGTTCGAGGGCGGCGCCTGCTTCTGTCAGGCGGTAGGCGACGCGGAGCGGGGGTCCTTCGTCGACCTCGCGTACGACGAGGCCGGCGGCGCCGAGTTCGGTGAGGCGGTCCGAGAGCATGCGCTCGCTGATGCCGGGGATGGCTCGGCGCAGGTCGGCGAAGTGGACGGGGTGCTGGAGGAGGACGGAGACGACGAGTCCCGTCCAGCGCTTGCCGAGCAGTCCGAAGACGCGCGTGATGCCGCTGTCGACCCGCTTGCACGCTTCGGGGCTGTGGGTCCCCGCCTCGCATGCGACGTCGCTCTCGTGTTCCCCGTTGCCCGCCATTCCTTCAGGGTACTGCCCTCTCGTAGGGGACTAAATAAAAGTAAGTTACTGTTCATACGGTAGCTCCGAACGGAACTGCACCTACCTACGCGGCTGACCGCCCGCACCTTGGAGACCCCCAATGCCCACGCTTCTGCACGTCGACTCGTCCGTCTGGCCCGGCTCGGCCTCCGCTTCCCGCACCGTCGCCGACGCCTTCCGCAAGACCTGGGAGGAGCAGCACCCCGACGGCACCGTGATCTACCGCGATCTGGCCGTGAATCCGGTCCCGCACCTGGACGCGGTCGGCGCCTCCGCCGGTTTCGCCGATCCCGCCACCCACAGCCCCGAGCAGGCCGCGGCCTTCGCCGAGCGTCTGAGGCTCATCGAGGAACTGGAGCAGGCGGACGCGGTGCTGATCGGCGCCCCTATGTACAACTTCTCGATCCCGTCGACCCTGAAGGCCTGGCTGGACCAGGTGATCCTCATGGGTCGCACCGCCGGCGAGACGCCGTCCGCGAAGGGGACTCCGGTCACGGTCGTCGCCAGCCGTGGCGGCTCGTACGCGCCGGGCACCCCGCGCGAGCCCTTCGAGTACGTGCAGAACTACCTGCGTGACCTTCTCGGCACGATGCTGGGCCTGGACGTGGACTTCATCGTTCCCGAGCTGACGCTGGCGCACTCGACTCCGGCGATGAGCGAGCTCATCCCGCTCGCCGAGGCGTCTCGCACCAAGGCCCTGGAGGACGCGGACGCCCGGGCCAAGGAGCTCGCCGCACGCTTCTCCGCCGACGCCGCCTGACGCTCCGCGCCGTCACCGACGCGCACGAAAGCACCGCGGTCCGAGGGTCCCCCCCGTCCCGTACGACGCCGGGGGACCCTTCACCGATCATTGTGATTGTCCTCACGGCCGAACTCGCCGGAGCCGAGACGGACCGGTGCTCAGGGCCCGCACCCGCCCGAGCCAGGACCTGCGCCGCCGCGCCCGCACAGGACCGCTCGCGTCCGGAAAACGCAGAAGCCCCGCAGATCTGAGATCTGCGGGGCTTCTGACTTGTGGGGCACCAACGAAAGGCAAAGATCAGGCCCCATGAGTCCGACGCATAGATCGTTTCCCGGACTGTTGGCACAGATTTCCCACGGCGCAGGCAGGGGCGTCAAGGCCTTGAGCGTCCAGCACCCACAGTCCGCGCTCCGCGCCCAATAGCAGCAGGGGTCCCGCTGCCAGCCCTCGTCGCTACGCCCGAACTCACTTGCTGTCTCTGCCCCTCTTCCCCACCCACGCCAGGCAGACCCATCGGGTGAGTGCTCCTACCAGAACGGCAGCGACGATCGCCCCCCAATCGATGACGTGTGGAAGCCTCGGGAAGAAGGCGAAGAAGACGAGTGTCACGACGAGACCCGCCACGAACGCGGCGATCCCAGCGGGCCGTCGCCGCGCCTCCCATCCCTGGTCCCGCCCCTGCTGTCGATCAATCATGAACGGCTCACTTCGTGATGTGGTGACACTGGCTCACTCGGCGCACCCCGTTGACGTAGAGATGCGCACACGCCTTTCCATAACGAGGCAGCGTCTGGGGAGAGTTGTTCCGCATGGGATCGATCTTGCACTCGGGGTGCGTTCGCCCCCGGGAGGTCCTGTACGTCCTGTTGTTGGTGTTCGCGTACGTGAAGTCGATGCGCCAGTTGCAGAAACCAGTGCCGAGCGCGGCGACAAAAGCACAGTCGACGCCGGCGTTCTGATAGGTGATCTTCTTCCCGCCGCCTCGGATGATGTGTGTGAACGCGCATCCGGTCGGAACTTTCATCGTCATGCCGCCAACGCTGTACTCGAAGGTTCGGACAGGAGTCGATCCGACAGCGCCGGCCTGCGCCGCCGAGGAACTCGTCAGCGCGAGAGCGCAAGCGGCGGCAACGGCCATGAAGAGCCGGGATCGATAATGCACGACCATGAACAATCACCTTTCGTCGGAGAGTCTCTCCGATCGAAAAGAACTCCTACGCCGCGATCATGTTTCTGGTTGATGGGATGGTTCACCGACTTGAGTGATCAATGGATGGTGCGCTGACCAGCTGATTCGTTTCTTCGATCCGCGTACCAAACTGCCTGCCAATCAATCCAGGTACGTGCTTCTTGAGCGGTCACTGGGTGCGTTTGGCCTCGGCGGAGCAGATCATGCGGCGTCGGGGTGCTGTTTGGGCATGAAGAGAAAGACCCCAGCACCAACGCGCCCCTTCCCATCACCGTGATCGTTGCTGCGGCGGCCGTCGACACTCTGCACACGGCCTCTCCGGCGTACTTCCCCGCCCTGAAGGCATCCCCGCCGACGAAGCAGCCGCGCTCTTGCGGGGCGACTGATGGACGGCAGCGCCGTCAGCGGCTTCTCCACAGACCGGCACGAGCGACTGCTGGCAATGCGCGCGGAGTGCGGGCTGCTCCCGGACCCGGACATCGCGGCCGCCAGCGACGAAGTCGACAACAGCGGCCTGATGCCACTGCTTCGGGGGTTCGTGCACCTGGGCCGCGGGCGCCCGCCCAGGCTCCTTCTGCTCGCCCTGCTCTTCGGCCTCCATCGGTGCACCTAGATCAACACCCGAAGAATCATTCTGGAGAGACACCGACATCCTCTTCTTCGGGATCAGCGCCCAGTCCCGAGAACACCTCTGAGTGCCCGACTACCCCGACAACGATCAAGGTTTCGAAGCGGGTTCGCCGTCGTCCACCGCCTCTTCCCGCGCCGGGCGATGGTCCCCTCACCCCTGCCGGCCAACAAAAGCCTGTCCCGCGAAGAGGCAGATCGCCTCATTACTGCGGCCGATCCAAATGTTCTGGCCGCGCGCGAACACCGGCTCGCTTTGTTCACCGAGTTCGCCCTCGACGCATCCGTATGTCCCCTCAGGGACTTGCTCGCTGAGTTGTCTGACAGCTCCCTGGCCGTTGATGCCATTACTGTCCACACTTCTGCCCGCGGCCGCGAACCCCGTGGCTCCGAACTCTCGACCGACTCGGACGCAGGCTGGTACGTCCGCGAGGGAGATCATCGCGACCCCGACACGGCCTCCGCCGCGGACGTCATCCGTCCTCCCCAGAAGGCAGGGTCGGGGCAGCCCACGGCAAGGGAGTCGAGGAAGCCCTCCCTGAAGAAAAGGGCCAAGTACCTCCTCGGGTACGACGCGGCCTTCGCGGTCACCCGCGACGCCCCCTATGACGATGTGCTCGTGGACGACAACACGACCAGCTCGGTAAGCAGCGGAGACTCAGGGCGCGATCTTGGTGGAGGGGACCTGGTACTGCCCCTCCATGCCGCAACCGCTGATCGACGCGACCCGGGACCTGTACGCAGGCCGCATCGACCGCGAGACCTGGATCCGGCTCATCGAGGCCCGCACAGCTCACCACCTGGTGTCCAAGGAGCACGAGAACAGCGAGGGGCCATCAGCGTGTGATGTGTCCCGCAGAAGCCGGCAAGGTCCAGTGCCCCATCAAGAGCCGGTCCATGGGCAGAGGCATCCAGCTGCCGCTCGTCGACCCGGAGGCCGAGCCCCGCGGGGCCGCTCAAGGTCTGCCGCCAGCGCAGCATCACCCTGGCCCCCGCCGACGGATCCAAGCACTGGCAGGCCCTCGAGTATGGGGGCGAGCAATGGCAGAAGGTCTACTTCCGGCTGCGCAACAGCGTCGAGGGATACAACGGTTACGCAAAAAGCCCTCTCGCCGAAGCCATCGAGGCCGCTGGTGGGCGACGGATCCGCGGCATCGCCGCTCAGACCGTGCTGCTCGTCTTCCAACTGGCTCATGCCAACCAACGGAAGATCAAAAACTGGGGCGAGACCCTGGCGCTGAGCGGACAGCGCAGGCGCAGGTGCACCCACCACCGCCGGACGACCAAGCCGCTCGGAGCCTGGACCCCGACAGGCCATCTATCACCGACACCGTAGGCATCCGGCGCTCATCCGAAGGACCTGCCGGACAACATCAGAGCCCTCGCCCCGACCGACAGGTCACAGGCGAGGGCTCTGATGTGTTCAATGCCACTCTTGCAAGTTGGTGCTGGCTACCGAGCCGCAGCGAGCGGCCCGATCAACGAGAAACGGGCCCCCACCAGGACTTTCGTCACCGGTGAAGACCCGTTTCGTCGGTTCTTCCTTGTGCGCGAGGGGGGAGTTGAACCCCCACGCCCTTTCGGGCACTGGAACCTGAATCCAGCGCGTCTGCCTATTCCGCCACCCGCGCATTGGGTGTGCCTTCCAGTCCCTCGCCCTTTCGGGGTGAGCGCCTTCCGACATCCAGAAGATTAGCACGCTGCAGAGGGTGGATTCACATCCGTTTTCGCGGGCACCTGCTGGGCAGACCCACCCCCGCTGACCTCGCATCCGATGCGGTCCGCCGGCAGTCCGGAGCACTCCGCCGACAGTCCACCGGTGCTCCGCCGGTGCTCCGCCGGCCGTCCGAAGCCTCTGAAGGGGATCCACGCCACGTCCCAGCGCCCCCGCTCCGCAACCCGACCGCCGACCCCGTCAGCACCTTCGATCCCACCGCCAACCCCAAGCCCCGCAACCCCACCTTCCCCGTCCCCTCCCGGCTCCCCCTCCACGTGCGGGACACTGTCCAGGTACCCCCTCTACGATCCAGCTGTGAGGGTCGACACTCATCGACCGGGCTGACAGGGGGAACCAGCCGATTTCCCGGCGCGTGGATACGATCAGTAAGCAGTACCAGGACGAAAACGAAGGAGGAGGTGCCCCATGGGAGTCCTGAAGAAGTTCGAGCAGCGTCTCGAGGGTCTGGTCAACGGCACCTTCGCCAAGGTGTTCAAGTCCGAGGTCCAGCCCGTCGAGATCGCCGGCGCCCTCCAGCGCGAGTGCGACAACAACGCGACGATCTGGAACCGCGAGCGGACCGTCGTCCCCAACGACTTCATCGTGGAGCTGAGCGCGCCGGACTTCGAGCGTCTCAGCCCCTACTCGGGGCAGCTCGGCGACGAGCTGTCCGGCATGGTGCGCGACTACGCGAAGCAGCAGCGCTACACCTTCATGGGACCGATCAAGGTCCACCTGGAGAAGGCGGACGACCTGGACACGGGTCTGTACCGGGTACGCAGCCGCACGCTCGCGTCGAGCTCCAGCCAGCAGCAGTCCCAGCCCTCCCAGCAGCCGCCGCAGCCCGGCCGGGGCCCCGCTTCGGCGCCCCCGGCGGCGGGCGGAGGCTACGGCTATCCGCCGGCGGCGAACGCTGGCGGCGGGTACGGCTATCCGCCGGCGAGCGCGCCGCCGATGCCCGCGGGGCCGCCTCCGGGCCGTCCCGGGCAGGCACCGGCGGGAGCCCGGCCGCGTAACCAGGCAGGACCGCTGCCCGGCGCTCAGGTGCGTCACTGGATCGAGATCAATGGCACACGCCATCAGATCTCGCGCCCCACGCTGGTCCTCGGCCGCAGCACCGAAGCCGATGTGCGGATCGACGACCCCGGCGTCTCTCGCCGGCACTGTGAGATTCGGACCGGAACGCCCTCGACGATCCAGGATCTCGGGTCCACCAACGGCATCGTGGTGGACGGGCAGCACACCACCCGCGCTACGCTCCGCGACGGCTCGCGGATCGTCGTGGGCAGTACCACCATCATTTACCGGCAAGCCGAAGGGTGAAGCGGGGGCAATGTCAGAGCTGACCCTGACGGTCATGCGGTTGGGTTTCCTGGCCGTTCTGTGGCTGTTCGTGATCGTGGCCGTCCAGGTCATCCGCAGCGACCTGTTCGGTACGCGCGTCACCCAGCGCGGGTCGCGTCGTGACAGCGGGCGCCAGCAGCAGGCGGCGGCCCGCCAGTCCGCGCCGCCGCAGCAGCGCGCCCAGCAGCAGAACAGCGGCGGGGGTGGCGGGCGGCAGCGCCGCGGCGCCCCCACAAAACTCGTCGTCTCCGAGGGCACCCTCACGGGCACCACGGTGGCGCTGCAGGGCCAGACCATCACGCTGGGCCGTGCGCACGATTCGACGATCGTCCTCGACGACGACTACGCGTCGAGCAAGCATGCCAGGATCTACCCGGACCGGGACGGACAGTGGATCGTGGAGGACCTCGGGTCCACCAACGGCACCTATCTCGACCGGGCCCGGCTGACCACCCCGCAACCGATTCCGCTGGGCGCGCCGATCCGCATCGGCAAGACCGTCATCGAGCTGCGGAAGTAGTACGACAATGAGCGAGCGGAGCGAGCGAGCCGACGCGGTCACCCAAGACCTCAGCGCGCTCCCGACCGGAGGGTGGGCACCGTGCGGATGTACCCGGAGCCGACGGGCGAGGTGCGCATGAGTCTGTCGTTGCGCTTCGCCGCCGGATCGCACAAAGGCATGATCCGCGAGGGGAACGAGGACTCGGGCTACGCCGGTCCGCGTCTCCTCGCGATCGCCGACGGCATGGGGGGTCAGGCCGCCGGTGAGGTCGCCTCGTCGGAGGTGATCTCGACGATCGTCGCGCTCGACGACGACGTTCCCGGCTCCGACATCCTCACGTCGCTCGGCACGGCCGTGCAGCGGGCCAACGACCAGCTGCGGATGATGGTCGAGGAGGATCCCCAGCTGGAAGGCATGGGGACGACCCTGACCGCTCTGCTGTGGACGGGTCAGCGCCTCGGTCTCGTGCACGTCGGCGACTCGCGCGCGTATCTGCTGCGCGACGGTGTGCTGACGCAGATCACACAGGACCACACCTGGGTGCAGCGCCTCGTCGACGAGGGCCGCATCACGGAAGAGGAAGCCACCACCCACCCGCAGAGGTCCCTCCTCATGCGCGCGCTGGGCAGTGGCGATCACGTCGAGCCCGACCTCTCCATCCGCGAAGTGCGGGCCGGCGACCGGTACCTGATCTGCTCCGACGGCCTGTCCGGCGTGGTCTCCCACCAGACGATGGAGGAGACCCTCGCCAGCTACCAGGGCCCGCAGGAGACCGTGCAGGACCTGATCCAGCTGGCGCTGCGCGGCGGTGGCCCGGACAACATCACGGTGATCGTGGCGGACGTCCTGGACATCGACAGCGGTGACACGCTCGCCGGTCAGCTGTCCGACGCTCCGGTCATCGTGGGCGCGGTCGCCGAGAACCAGCAGCATCAGCTGCACGACGGCGGCGCGATGCAGACCCCCGCGGGCCGTGCGTCGGAGCTCGGCCGCGGGTCGGGCAGGCAGGTTCCCGGGCAGGGCGGCGGTGGCGAGTTCGGCCCGCCCGGCAGCGGCGACCCGGCCGGTTACGCTCCAGAGGGAAGCTTCGGCTCGTACGGGGACGACGACTTCGTCAAGCCGCGGCGCGGCCGCAAGTGGCTCAAGAGATCCTTCTTCATCGTCCTGGCGCTGGCCGTCGTGGGCGGTGGCCTGTACGGCGGCTACCGCTGGACGCAGACGCAGTACTACGTCGGTTCGAACGAGTCGCATGTCGCGCTGTACCGCGGCATCAGCCAGGACCTGGCGTGGGTGAATCTGTCGAAGGTCGAGACGGACCACCCCGAGATCGAACTCAAGTACCTGCCGCCGTACCAGCGCAAGCAGGTCGAGGCGACGATCACCGAGGGCAGCTTCGGTGACGCCAAGGACAAGATCGGCGAGCTGTCGGTGCAGGCCTCGGCCTGCAAGAAGGACGCCGAGCGCCGCCAGGCGGAGAACGATCAGAACGCGAAGACCGGCGAGGGCGAGGCGGGTGGCACCACAGGCGCCACCAAGACGTCTTTCACCACGTCACGCGCCTCGGCGAAGACAGCGCCGAGTCCGACACCCACGCCGTCCGGAACGGCCAAGTCCAAGACCGCACCGACGCCCACACCTGGCCCCAGCCTCTCGGAGGATGAGCAGAAGCTGGTCCCGCTGTGCGGTAAGCAGTAAGCAGCCGTTGGGGGCCTTTGCACGCCATGAGCAGTAGCACTACACACACGTCGACCATCGGCGCGATCGGTGCGCCGAGCCGGCGCAACACCGAGCTCGCGCTCCTCGCGTTCGCCGTCGTCATCCCCGTTTTCGCGTACGCGAACGTGGGTCTGGCGATCGACGGCTCGCTGCCCGCCGGGCTCCTGGGCTACGGCCTGGGCCTCGGCCTGCTCGCGGGCGTCGCGCACATCGTCGTACGCCGGTTCGCTCCGTACGCCGATCCGCTGCTCCTGCCGATCGCGACCCTGCTCAACGGCATGGGTCTGGTCATCATCTGGCGCCTGGACCAGTCGGAGCGCCTGCAGCAGCTCGCCAAGTCGCAGTACGGGTCGTTCAGCCCGGACGCGCCGAACCAGCTGATGTACTCCGCGATCGGCATCGCCCTGTTCGTGGGCGTGCTCATGCTGCTCAAGGACCACCGCATCCTGCAGCGCTACACCTACATCTCGATGGTGGGCGCGCTGATCCTGCTGCTGCTGCCGCTCGTGCCGGGTCTCGGCATGAACGTGTTCGGCGCGAAGATCTGGATCAGCATCGGCGGGTTCTCCATCCAGCCCGGTGAGTTCGCGAAGATCGTCATCGCAGTGTTCTTCGCGGGCTACCTAATGGTGAAGCGGGACGCGCTGGCGCTGGCCAGCCGCCGTTTCATGGGCCTGTACCTGCCGCGTGGCCGTGACCTCGGACCGATCATCGTCGTCTGGGTGATGTCGATCCTGATCCTGGTCTTCGAGACGGACCTCGGTACGTCGCTGCTGTTCTTCGGCATGTTCGTCGTGATGCTGTACGTCGCCACGGAGCGCACCAGCTGGATCGTGTTCGGTCTGCTGATGTCGGCGGTCGGCGCGGTCGGTGTCGCCTCGTTCGAGCCGCACGTGCAGAGCCGTGTCCAGGCGTGGCTCGACCCGATGCACGAGTACATGCTGAGCAGGCAGGGCGTCGCCGGTCACTCCGAGCAGGCGATGCAGGCCCTGTGGGCGTTCGGCTCCGGTGGCGTGCTCGGCACGGGCCTCGGCCAGGGCCACTCCGACCTGATCAAGTTCGCCGCGAACTCCGACTTCGTCCTCGCCACGTTCGGCGAGGAGCTCGGCCTCGCGGGCATCATGGCGATCCTGCTGATGTACGGGCTGATCGCCGAGCGCGGTCTGCGTACGGCGCTCGCGGCCCGTGACCCGTTCGGCAAGCTGCTCGCGGCCGGTCTGTCCGGCGCGTTCGCGATCCAGGTGTTCGTCGTCGCCGGCGGTGTCATGGGTCTCATCCCGCTGACCGGTATGACCATGCCGTTCCTCGCGTACGGCGGTTCCTCCGTGATCGCGAACTGGGCGCTGATCGGCATCCTGATCCGTATCAGCGATACCGCGCGCCGCCCGGCGCCGGCCCCCGCCCCCAGCCCCGACGCCGAGATGACCCAGGTGGTCCGACCGTGAACAAACCCCTGCGCCGGATCGCGATCTTCTGCGGGCTCCTCGTCCTCGCCCTGCTGATCCGCGACAACTGGCTCCAGTACGCCCAGGCCGACAAGCTGCAGTCCGACAAGCAGAACCCGCGCGTCGCCATCGAGCGGTACGCGCAGCCGCGCGGCGACATCATCGTCGACGGCAAGTCGATCACGGGTTCCGTGGCGACGGACGGTACCGACCTCAAGTACAAGCGGACCTGGAAGGACGGGCCCATGTGGGCGCCCGTCACCGGGTACGCCTCGCAGCTGGTCGGCGCGAGCCAGATCGAGTCCATCGAGGACGGCATCCTCACCGGCAACGACGACCGGCTGTTCTTCCGCCGCACCATGGACATGATCACCGGTAAGAAGAAGGAGGGTGGCAACGTCGTCACCACCCTCAACGCCGCCGCGCAGAAGGCCGCGTACGACGGTCTGAAGAACCGGGGCAAGGGTGCCGCCGTCGCGATCGACCCGAAGACCGGTGCGATCCTCGCGATGGCGTCGACGCCGTCGTACGACCCGTCGTCGTTCGCCGGGATCCTGCAGAAGGACGGCGACACGTTCGGCAAGCTCGACAAGAACAAGGACAAGCCGCTCACGAACCGCGCCCTGCGCGAGACGTACCCGCCGGGTTCCACGTTCAAGATCGTGACAGCGGCGGCCGCGCTGGAGCACAACCTCTACACGAACCCCGACGAGGACACGAAGACGCCGCTGCCGTGGACGATGCCCGGCACGACGACCGAGCTGAAGAACGAGGGGAACATCCCCTGCAAGAACGCGACGCTGCGGGTGGCCCTGCGCTACTCCTGCAACACCGTGTTCGGCAAGATCGGCGCCGACCTCGGCAACGACAAGATGCTGGAGACCGCGGAGAAGTTCGGCTTCAACAAGGAGCAGTTCACGCCGGTCCGTTCGAACGCGTCCGTGTTCTCCAACGACATGAACACGTCGCAGACGGCGCTCTCCTCGATCGGCCAGTACAACACCGCCGCGACGCCCCTGCAGATGGCGATGGTGGCCTCCGCCGTCGCCAATGACGGCAAGCTCATGGAGCCGTACATGGTCAGCGACCTCCAGGCGCCGAGCCTCGACACCATCGAGCAGCACACGCCGAAGGAGATGAGCCGGCCGCTGTCGCAGAAGAACGCCCAGATCCTTCAGTCGATGATGGAGACGGTCGTCAGCGAGGGCACCGGCACGAACGCGCAGATCCCCGGCTACACCGTCGGCGGAAAGACGGGTACCGCCCAGCACGGCCTCAACAACAGTGAGAAGCCTTACGCCTGGTTCCTCTCTTATGCGAAGGCCAAGGACGGCAGCTCGCCGGTCGCCGTGGCCGTGGTCGTCGAGGACGGCAGCGCCAACCGTGACGACATCTCCGGTGGCGGTCTGGCCGCGCCGATCGCCAAGAGCGTGATGGAAGCGGTACTCAACAGCAAGAAGTGAGCCCGGTCACGTGTTCTTCACATCGGTGCACGTTGCGATACCGGTCCTGTATCGGGTGACGGTCTCGGGCAGGTCAGGCACGACAGGCCGGGTACGGTATGCCCGGACAGCACACCGCCCGACCCCGCACGGGTGACGGTCGGGACCGACGGAGAGGGCTGGTAGGTAACCATGGAAGAGCCGCGTCGCCTCGGCGGCCGGTACGAGCTGGGCCAGGTGCTCGGCCGTGGTGGCATGGCGGAGGTCTATCTCGCCCATGACACCCGGCTCGGTCGCACCGTGGCGGTGAAGACGCTTCGCGCCGATCTCGCGCGCGACCCGTCGTTCCAGGCCCGGTTCCGCCGGGAGGCCCAGTCGGCCGCCTCGCTCAACCATCCCGCGATCGTCGCCGTGTACGACACCGGTGAGGACTACATCGACGGGACCTCCATCCCGTACATCGTGATGGAGTACGTCGACGGATCCACGCTGCGTGAGCTGCTGCACTCCGGGCGCAAGCTGCTGCCCGAGCGTGCCATGGAGATGACGATCGGCATCCTCCAGGCACTCGAGTACTCGCACCGCGCGGGCATCGTCCACCGTGACATCAAGCCGGCCAACGTCATGCTGACGCGGACCGGCCAGGTCAAGGTGATGGACTTCGGCATCGCCCGCGCCATGGGCGACTCCGGCATGACGATGACGCAGACGTCGGCCGTGATCGGCACCGCCCAGTACCTCTCCCCGGAGCAGGCCAAGGGCGAGCAGGTCGACGCGCGGTCCGACCTTTATTCGACGGGCTGTCTCCTCTACGAGCTGCTGACCGTGCGGCCGCCCTTCGTGGGCGACTCCCCGGTAGCGGTCGCGTACCAGCATGTGCGCGAGGAGCCGCAGCCGCCGAGCGTCTTCGACTCCGAGATCACGCCCGAGATGGACGCGATCGTCCTCAAGGCCCTCACCAAGGACCCGGACTACCGCTACCAGTCCGCGGACGAGATGCGCGCCGACATCGAGGCGTGCCTCGACGGGCAGCCGGTCGGGGCGACCGCGGCGATGGGCGCCGTCGGCTACGGCGGCCACCCGGACGACCAGCAGACCGCGATGCTGCACCCGCAGAACGGCGGCGGTCAGACGTCGATGCTGCCGCCGGTCAATCCGGACGACGGCGGCTACGGCTACGACGACCGCCCCGACCGGCGCCGCCAGAGCCAGAGCAAGAGCCGTACGTCGACGATCCTGCTCGTCCTCGCGGGCATCCTCGTCCTGGTCGGCGCGATCCTGATCGGCAAGTGGTTCACCGACGGGAGCGGAAACAACGCTCCGTTCGCGGCACCCAAGTTCGTCGGCAAGACGGTCCCCGATGCCAGGCTCGCCGCCGACAACACGCACCTCAAGCTGGACGCCACGAAGAAGGAGCCCTGCGACAAGTTCCCCAAGGGCCAGATCTGCTCGCAGAGCCCGGTCGCGGGGACCGACGTCAAGAAGGGCGACACCATCACGGTGACGGTGTCGACCGGTGCGCCGAAGGTCGCGGTGCCCGACGTCAGGGGCCTGGACTTCACCGAGGCCGAGTCGCAGCTCAACGACAAGGGCTTCGAGGTGGTGAAGGAGACCAAGGAGTCGAGCCAGACTCCCGACGTCGTCATCAGCCAGGACCCGTCGGGCGGCACCGAGAAGCAGAAGGGGAGCACCATCACCCTGACTGTCGCCAAGGAGAAGAAGCTCTCCACCGTGCCGGACGTCTCCAACAAGACGTGCGACGAGGCGAAGGCGCAGCTGGCCGACAACAACCTCAAGGGCACCTGCACCGAGGAGGAGAACGCAGCCGAGGCCGGCAAGGTCTTCTCGCAGAGCCCCGTGGCGGGCGGCACGGCAGAGCCGGGCTCCACGGTCTACCTGAAGGTTGCCAAGGCCGCCGAGCAGATCACGGTGCCCGGTGACATCGCCGGCAAGAAGCTGAAGGAAGTACAGAAGCAGCTGACGGACCTCGGTCTCGTCCCGGCTCTGGCGCCCGGCTCGTCCAACGACCCGAACGCCACGGTCGTGACCAGCCAGCCCGGCCCCAACTCGCCGGTGAACAAGGGCGACACGATCACCCTGCTCACCACCCCGCCCGGCCAGAACGGCGGCGGGGACAACGGCGGCGGCGGGATCTTCGGAGGCGCCACCGGCGACTAGGCGCCCGCCCGTCATGAAAGAACCCCGGCATCGCAGACGCGGTGCCGGGGTTCTTTCGTGCGCGCTCTTCGGGTGGTGACTCGGAGGTTCTACGTGCGCGCTCTTCGGGTGGTGACTCGGGGGTGCTCACGTGCGGTGCGGAGGTTCCCACGTACGGGTGGCTCAGGTGCGAGGGAGCTCATGTGCGGGTCCCTCACCTGTGCCGGTGGCGCCGTCAGCGCAGCTCCGGCGGCGGAGTCCGCTCGCTGTCGACCTTGTCGATCCGCTCCAGCTCGCCCCACACCACATAGCGGTACGTGGACGTGTAGACGGGCGTGCACGTCGTCAGCGTGATGTACCGGCCGGACTTCTTCACGCCCGACGCCTTGGGGACCGGGGCGAGGACCTTCACGTCGTACTTCGACGTCTGAGGAAGGATGTCGTACACCTTGTAGACGTACCACTTGTCCTTCGACTCGAAGACGATCGGGTCGCCCTTCTTGATCTTGTCGATGTTGTGGAACTTCGCCCCGTGCCCGTCCCGGTGCGCGGCGAGCGTGAAGTTGCCCTTGGCGGCCGTCGGCAGTGCGGACTTGACCGGGTCGGTGTAATAGCCGGCGACACCGTCGTTGAGGATCTTCGACGAGGTGCCCTTCTCGACGAGCACCTCGCCGTTCTTCATCGACGGCACGTGCAGGAAGCCGATGCCGTTCTTGGTGTCGAGCGCGCCGGGGCCGAGGTCGGCCCACTGGTCGCGCACCTTGTCGCCCTGCTTGTGCGCGGCGCGGTCCGCGACCACATTCGTCCACCACAACGAGTAGGCGACGAACAGGCCGAGGACCAGGCCCGCCGTGATGAGGAGTTCACCGAAGAGACTGACGGCGCCGGCGATGCGGCCACGGCCGCGTCGTGGCGCGGGCGGCGCCTCGCCGGCCCGCTCGTCGTGGTCGGTCGTCGCTGCCACTGCTTGTGCCCCGTCCCTGTCCCTGAACCTGTGCCTGTGCCTGTGCTGTGCCTGGTTACCTGCTGATTGCCGCTTGCCGCGTGCCCCGCTACTGCACGAGCGCGTCCGGCTTCCCCTTGCTGCGCGGCCGTTCCTCGACCATCTTGCCCCAGACGATCATTCGATACGTGCTGGTGAATTCCGGCGTGCACGTGGTCAGCGTGATGTACCGGCCCGGAGCCGTGAACCCGGATCCCTGCGGGACCGGATTGAGGACGGTGGTGTTGCTCGGCGGGGTCTGCGGAAGGATGCTCGTCATCTTGTACACGTAGTACGTGTCCTGCGTCTCGACGACGATCGGATCGCCCGGCTGAAGGCGGTTGATGTAGCGGAACGGCTCTCCGTGCGTGTTGCGGTGCCCCGCGACCGCGAAGTTGCCAGTCTTGGCATCCGGCATCGCCGTCTCGATGCTGTCCTTGCCGTAGTGGCCGACCATGCCGCGGTCCAGGACCTTCGTCTTGCTGATGCCCTCGGCGATCGGCACGACGACGTCCAGCTTCGGGATGTGCATGATCGCGAAGCCCTGACCGGGCGCGAACTTGTCCGGCTCCCGCTTGCCGTTCGCCCAGTCGTCCTGAAGGTGGTGCGCCGCGCTGCCCGCCTGCTGGTGAGCCCGGATGTTCGACCACCACAGCTGGTAGGTGACGAAGAGCAGCATCAGCACGCCGATGGTGATGAACGTTTCGCCTATCGCCCGGCTGGCGACCTCGCCGGTGCTGGGCTTGCTCGCCCTCGCGGCCCTGCGCGCCTCCAGGCGGCTGCGCGGTGGGGAGGCGGGCTCCGAGGTCGGCGCGGCCGCCGCCGAGCGCCTGCCGCCGTGCTTGGCGGCCTTCCTGCGCGCGGCCCGGCCACCGGTCACCACGGGCCCGGCGGAGCGCCCGGGCGTGCCGGAGTCGGACTCGGAGGCGGTGTCGGTGTCTACGTCTTTATGCGCGTCTACGTCTGTATACGCGTCTGCGTCTGAGCCGGGTTCGACTGTTCGCCGGGTGTCCGCGGTGCGCAGGGCTACCGTCTCGTCGTCCGGGACGGGCCGCGGCGGTCTCGCCTCGTACTCGCGGGCGGGCGGCACATACACGGGCTGCGGCGCCTGCTGGACGTGCGGCTGCGGTGTCTGCGGGGCCTGTTGTTCGCCGCCGTACCAGTCCTGCGCGTAACCCCGCGGGTCGTACCACTCCTGCTCCGGCTGGGGCGACGGCTGGGCCTGGAGCGGCTGTTGAGCGTGCGGCTGGGGCTGAGGATACGGCTGAGGCTGCTCCTCGGACGCGTCCGGGGCGCGGAACCAGGGCGAGGGGTGCTGCCCGGGCAGTGGATCGTTCAGCGGGTCGTCGAGACTCTGAACGGCCGCCTCGAACGCACCGGCAGCCTCGTACGGTTCCTGCTCGTACGAGGCTCCCTCGCGCTCGGGGCGCAGGGCGGTCACGCCGAGGCCCTGCCCACGACCGGGGCGAGCCCGGCCGATCGTGCCACTGCGGTCTTGTCGCCGCAGGCGGCCAGCCAGTTGGCCAGCATCAGGTGGCCGTGTTCCGTGAGGACGGACTCGGGGTGGAACTGCACGCCCTCGACGGGCAGTTCACGGTGGCGCAGGCCCATGATGATGCCGTCCTCGGTGCGCGCGGTGACCTCGAGCTCGTCGGGGACCGTGTCCGGTTCGGCGGCGAGGGAGTGGTAGCGGGTCGCCGTGAACGGGTTCGGCAGTCCCGCGAAGACGCCCATGCCCTCGTGCCGCACGAGGGACGTCTTGCCGTGCAGCAGCTCGGGGGCACGGTCCACGACGCCGCCGTAGGCGACCTGCATGGACTGCATGCCGAGGCAGACGCCGAAGACGGGCACCCCGGTCGCCGCGCAGTGGCGCACCATCTCGACGCAGACACCGGCCTGTTCGGGGGTCCCCGGGCCCGGGGACAGCAGTACGCCGTCGAAGCCGTCCTGCGCGTGCCGCGTCTCGACCTCGTCGTTGCGCAGCACTTCGCACTCTGCGCCCAGCTGGTACAGGTACTGGACGAGGTTGAAGACGAAGCTGTCGTAGTTGTCGACCACGAGAATGCGGGTGCGGCTGCGCTCGTCCACTAGTTGTTCACCGTCACATCATTGAAGGGCAGCAGGGGCTCGGCCCACGGGAAGACGTACTGGAAGAGTACGTAGACCACCACGAGGACGAGCAGTAGCGAGATCAGTGCTCTGATCCACGTGTTTCCCGGCAGATGCCGCCAGATCCAGCCGTACATGCCGTCCCTTCCGTCGCCGTACGGCAACAGACTAACGGCGCAGGGCCTCCGGTTTCCCGGCCTCCGCGGGCTGGGTGGCATCAAGGTGCGCCCAGACGATCAGCCGGTGGCTGTGACCCCACTCGGGCTCGCACGTCGTCAGCGTCAGATAGCGCCCCGGCTCCTTGTATCCGGACTTGCGCGGCACCGGGTCGATGACGGCGACATCGCTGGGCAGCGTCTTGTAGGGCTTGGTGTCGATGCGGTACGTGAACCAGGTGGTGCCGTCGGTGAGGACGACCGCGTCACCGGGGCGCAGCTTCGGGAAGTCCTTGAACGGGTCGCCGTAGGTGCGGCGGTGTCCGGCGACGGAGAAGTTCCCCTTCTGCCCGAGCTGCGCCGTGCCCGCGTAGTGGCCGAGGCCCTTCTTGAGGATGTCCACGCCCGTTCCCTGGAGCACCGGTTTGTTCCACGTGAAACCGAGCCGGGGGATGTACATGACGGCGAACGGCTTGCCGTCCTTATAGGGGGCCGGGGTCTGAGGCTGGCCCTGCTCCTGGTCCTGAGCGGGGCTCTGGTTGTCGCTCTGACCCTGGCTCTGGCTCGGCGACGGGCTCGGGCGGGGCTGTTCGACCGCCACCGATCCCTTGGACCACTGGTTCTGCAGGGTGTCGATCTGGTGGTCCATGGCGCTGTCGGCCTTCACGCCGGTCCAGAACAGCACGTAGACGACGAACAGAACGATCAGGGCGCCGACCGTGATGCACAGTTCGCTGAACGTCCTGACGACCACTCGGACCGACACATGCTCCCCCAGGCGGCGGCTACTCCACGGGCTTCGCGTAGTGGAGATCCACTGTGCCCGAGTAACCGGGAAGAGTCACCGCCCCGTCGTCCTCGACTTTCCAGCCGAGCCCGTAGGCATTGACGTAGAGCATGTAGTTCTGGATCTGGGGCGAGGCGGCGAGAGCCTGCTTCAGCTTCTCCGGGTCCCCGACCGCGGTGATCTTGTACGGGGGCGAGTAGACGCGGCCCTGGAGGATCAGGGTGTTGCCGACGCAGCGCACGGCACTGGTGGCGATGAGCCGCTGGTCCATGACCTTGATACCTTGCGCGCCGCCGTTCCACAGGGCGTTCACGACGGCCTGGAGGTCCTGCTGGTGGATGACCAGGTCGTTCGGCTGGGGTTCGGGGTAGCCGGGGAGCTTGGCGGTGGCGTTCGGCGGGGCGTCCGCGAGCGTGACCGAGACGGCCTGCCCGCGCAGTTTCTTGGTACCGGACGCCTTCTCCAGGGCGGACAGCTTGGCGTCCTCGGCCTTGGTGCCGGCGCCGCCGTGCTCGGTGAGGGCGTCGACGTCGTCACGGATCGCGCCGTTGGACTCCTCGAGCTGTCCGTTCTTGTGGCTGCGCTCCTGGATGAGATCGGAGAGCTTCAGCAGCGAGGCGTCCGTGCGGATGTTGGTGCCCTTGGCGGTGTTGAAGCTGGTGAAGAAGATCAGCCCGGCCAGCGCGAACACGGCCAACGTCAGAATCCGCACAGGTCGCAGGCGCGCACGGGGACGGCCCCCGCCCGGGGGCTCACCCTGGGAGTCGGCAGAATTGCTCAACGTACCCTTATCTCCTTCAGCGCCGCGGAAGCACTACGCTAACGGACGCCCGGGGGAGCGCCCAGATTCCCCTTGTACGCTGCCCGGAGCCAGCCCACGTTCCCTGCGCGGCCACGCAGCGCATCGACAGGAGAGACCCTCGTGCCGAAGTCACGTATCCGCAAGAAGGCGGACTACACGCCGCCGCCGGCGTCGAAGCAGGCGGCGAATATCAAGCTGACCAACCGAGGCTGGGTAGCCCCGGTGATGCTCGCGATGTTCCTGATCGGGCTCGCGTGGATCGTCGTCTTCTACGTGACCAACGGCACCCTGCCGCTGGACGCGCTCGGCAACTGGAACATCGTGGTGGGCTTCGGCTTCATCGCCGCCGGGTTCGGCGTTTCCACGCAGTGGAAGTAGCTCTACCCCTAGCTATCCACTGAGTTATCCACAGCTGTTTCCACAGTGGGGAAAAGGTCGGAAGATCTGTGGATAACCCACTGGGTGTTGACGCCGGTGTGACTGACGCATCGCAGCTCGCCCACATGTTCGCCCCTTGTCCTGGCTGGGGAAACCCAGGTCAGCGACGAGGGGCACACCTGTTCCCCACCGAGTGCACAGGATCCGGCACCGTCTGTGGACAACGTGGGCCGCAGACCGAGCTCAAGTGAGCTGGGACGTCCTCACAAGCACAGTGACGACCACCACGGCGAGGACGAGCGCACAGGTCCCGTACTGGACCAGCGAGCGGCGCTCCCTGGGGGCGTGGACCATCGCGTACCCGACGACCACACCGGCGACGAGACCGCCGACGTGGGCCTGCCAGGCGATGTTTCCCCAGGTGAACGTGAAGAGCAGGTTCAGCGCGAGCAGGCCGATGACCGGGCGCATGTCGTAGTTGAGGCGCCGTACCAGCACCGCGGTCGCGCCCAAGAGTCCGAAGACGGCCCCGGACGCACCGAGGGACTGCTCGCTCGGCCCCGCGATCGCGTAGGTGAGCGCACTGCCGGCCAGCCCCGAGACCATGTACAGCGCGATGTAGCGGGCCCTGCCGAGCGCCGCCTCCAGCGGGCCGCCGAGCCACCACAGACCCAGCATGTTGAACGCGATGTGCCACACCTCCTGGTGCGTGAACATCGACGTCACCAGGCGATACCACTCGCCGCCGGCCACGCCCTGGTTCGGGACGTAGGGCGCGGGAGGCCACGCCCCGATCAGAACGAAGTCGGAGAGCAGCCGGTCCCACACATGGACCGCGATGAACACCGCCACGTTGATCCCGATCAGAATCTTCGTGACCAGGCGCGGGTCGGCCGCGATCGTGCCGCCCGTGATCGTCCTCGGCCGGCTGGCCGCCGGACCATGCCCCGTACCGGATCCGCCCCGCACACAGTCCGGGCACTGGAAGCCCACCGAGGCGCTGACCATGCAGTCCGGGCAGATGGGCTTGTCACAGCGGGCGCAGCGGATCCCGGTCTCGCGGTCGGGGTGCCGGTAGCAGCGGGGCGGACCCTGCGCGTCCTGAGGGCCCTGCGGACTGCCCGGCACCTGATCCATCGGAAATCCCCTCGTACGAAACGCGCGCGATCAACACATGGCCCCGCCCATCCTTACGGATGAGCGGGGCGGATTGGTTCCCGTCGGCCGGACGCGTCGGCCCGGTTCGCGTGAGCCCGGTTCGCGTCAGCGGGTCTCGACGACGACCGACTCGATGACCACGTCGTTGACCGGACGGTCCGTGCGCGGGTTGGTCTGCGCGGTCGCGATGGTGTCCACGACCTTCTGGCTTGCCTCGTCGACGACCTCGCCGAAAATCGTGTGCTTACGGGTCAGCCAGGCCGTCGGCGACACCGTGATGAAGAACTGGGAACCGTTGGTGCCCGGGCCTGCGTTCGCCATGGCCAGCAGGTACGGCTTGTCGAAGGCCAGGTCGGGGTGGAACTCGTCCCCGAACTGGTAGCCCGGGCCGCCGGTGCCGTTCCCCAGCGGGTCACCGCCCTGGATCATGAAACCGCTGATCACCCGGTGGAAGACCGTGCCGTCGTAGAGCTTGTCCGTGGACTTCTCGCCCGTCTCCGGGTTGGTCCACTCCCGCTCGCCCCGAGCGAGCTCGACGAAGTTCTTGACCGTCTTGGGCGCGTGGTTCGGCAGCAGCCGGATCTCGATGTCGCCTTGGTTGGTCTTCAGGGTGGCGTAGAGCTGCTCAGCCACGATCTGCCTTCCGTTGCCTTCTGTGACGATCCGATCCTCGCACGCCCCCGCAGACCCGTCGCCCGGCGGCAGCCGCAGAATTTCCGGCCGCGTCGCCACCGAGGAGGCGCGTCGTACGGCGATCCGTGGCATTGTCGTGCGCAAGCCCCCCTTGCACTGTATTGATCAGTTATTCGCCTGGAGTACCTCGGTACACCCAAAGGCGTCTTATGCCCCGAATGCTCGCCCTCGCATGCCCCCACTGCCGCCGTCCGGCAGGCATGATCTGAAAAAGGGTGGAAAGGTGAAAACCTGTACGCCACCGAGGAGGAGGATCCCGTGACCCGCATCGACAGCGTGCGCGCCGCGACCGGCTCGGCGAAGGACAGCGTGCTGCACGCCGCGGAAGTGGTGGCGCCCTACGCCGAGACGGCCAAGGACCGGGCCGCACTGTATGCGCAAGAAGCGCGCGTACGGCTCGCACCCGTGATGTCGCAGGCTGCGCAACAAACCCGCGACCAGTACGACACATACCTCGCGCCGCATCTTGAACAGGCCCGCAGCCACGTGCCGACGAAGGTCGATCAGGCCGCGCAGGAAGCAGCCGTCCGCACCCGGAAGGCGGCCCGCAAGGCCGCCGTCTACGCCAAGCCGCGGATCGAGCAGGCGGTCGCCGCCGCCCAGCCCGTCCGCGAGGAGGCGACCGCCCGCAGTATCGCGGCGCTCGCCGCCCTGCGCGGACAGGTGACGCCGAAGGAAATCAAGAAGCTCGCCCGCAAGCACGAGCGGCGGGCCCGGGCCGGACGTGTCGCCAAGGGCTTGCTCATCGTCGGCATCCTCGCCGGGGGCGCCTGCGCCGCCTGGAAGTGGTGGGACAAGCAGGCCAACCCGGACTGGCTGGTCGAACCGCCGGCCGCGACCGAGGTCCCGGACACCACGCCCCTGTCGTCGGTGGACGGCAGCGGTCAGAATGCCCTCGACCCCGAGGTCCAGGCCAAGCAGGCCGAAGCGGAGGCGGACGACGCCGACCGCGACGACCGCGGCTGAGCCTCCAACGAGCAGTAACGCCGGAGGGCGGGAGACCAGTGGTCTCCCGCCCTCCGGCGTTCACGTGTTTCACGTGGAACCTGTGGAGCCTAGGAGATTCGAACTCCTGACATCTGCCTTGCAAAGGCAGCGCTCTACCAACTGAGCTAAGGCCCCGAAAACGATACGTCGGCCCGGAGGAAGTGCGATCCGGTGCGCATCGCAGACCAGAGTACCGGGTCACCCCCCGGATTTCGCAAAAGGATTGGGGGTCCCGGTCCACGACCACTCTCCGTAAGATGCCCCACGTGGTTCGCGGCAGCGAACCGCCGTATTTGGGGAAGCGATGGGGAGACGCAATGGACGCCGCACAGCAGGAAGCTACCGCAAGAGCCCGGGAGCTCCAGCGAAACTGGTACGGAGAGCCGCTGGGGGCGCTCTTCCGTCGCCTGATCGATGATCTGGGCCTCAATCAGGCGAGGCTCGCGGGGGTTCTCGGTCTGTCCGCGCCCATGCTGTCCCAGCTCATGAGCGGTCAGCGCGCGAAGATAGGCAACCCGGCGGTCGTCCAGCGTGTCCAGCTGCTCCAGGATCTGGCCGGTCAGGTCGCCGACGGAAGCGTCAGCGCCGCCGAAGCCACCGAGCGTATGGACGAGATCAAGAAGTCACAGGGGGGCTCGGTGCTCACCAACACCGCGCAGACAACCACCAGTTCGGGCGCGCCCACGGTCAAGCGTGTGGTCCGCGAGATCCAGTCGCTGCTGCGCTCCGTCTCCGCGGCCGGGGACATCATCGATGCGGCGGACACCCTCGCCCCGAGCCACCCGGAACTGGCAGAGTTCCTCCGGGTCTACGGCGCCGGGCGCACCTCCGACGCCGTAACCCACTATCAGGCGCACCAGAGCTGATCCCGGCCGAACGGTAGCGACATCGGGCCGGCCGCGAGTCCCGCGGCCGGTCCTGGGCCGCGGGACCATCCGAGAGGCCGGACGCGTCGTGACGGCCGAGGGGGGAGCGACGCACCACGATGGGTGAGGTCTTCGCCGGACGCTACGAACTGGCCGACCCGATCGGCCGCGGGGGGACAGGCGCCGTATGGCGCGCCTGGGACCACCGGCGCCGCAGGTATGTGGCCGCCAAGGTCCTGCTGCAGAGCGACGCCCACACCCTGCTCCGCTTCGTGCGCGAACAGGCACTGCGCATCGACCACCCCCACGTCCTCGCCCCGGCCAGCTGGGCCGCCGACGACGACAAGGTCCTGTTCACCATGGACCTCGTCGCGGGCGGCTCGCTGGCGCATCTGATCGGTGACTACGGGCCCCTGCCACCGTCCTTCGTGTGCCTCCTCCTGGATCAGCTCCTGGCCGGCCTCACCGCGGTGCACGCGGAGGGGGTCGTGCACCGCGACATCAAGCCCGCCAACATCCTTCTGGAGGCGACCGGCACCGCCCGGCCTCATCTGCGCCTCTCGGACTTCGGCATAGCGATGCGCAAGGGCGAGCCCCGGCTCACCGAGACCGACTATGTGGTGGGAACGCCCGGCTACTTCGCCCCCGAACAGGCGATGGGCGGTGAGCCGGACTTCCCGGCAGACTTGTTCGCCGTCGGTCTCGTCGCCCTGTATCTGCTCCAGGGCGCCCGGCCGGACTCCAGGGCGCTGATCGAGCACTTCACCGACCACGGCACCCCCGGCGCACCCCAAGGCATTCCCGGCCCGCTGTGGACCGTCGTGGCCGGTCTGCTGCAGCCTGATCCCGAAGCGCGCTTCCGTACCGCGACAGGGGCGCGCAAGGCCCTCCTGGCGGCCTCCGAACTGCTTCCCGAGCCCGGACCCGACGACGAACTGGTCGAGGTCTTCGACCAACTCGGCTCGCTCCCGCCGGGCTTCGCCCCGAACGGCCCTACCACGACCTCCCGGGCGGTCGCCCCGGGCCTCGTACACGACCGGAACCGGGACCACGGCTCGACGACCGGCCGGTCCACGACCCTGAAGCCGCCGCCCGCGCCAGGAGAGGCCCTGCCGGCGCTCCCCGCGGAGCCACCGACACCGGCGCCACCACCGCCCCCGCTGTATGCACCGGCGGTGCCGGACGCCCCACCGGCAGAACGCTCCGTCCCAAGGCCCACCACCCCCGCGCCTCCGGGACCGGCATCCACCACGTCGCAGACCGCCATGCACGGGAGCAGCATCACCCCCGGGACCACCCCGTCCAGAACCGCCCCGTCGGAGGCCGTCACCCCCGGGACCGCCCCGTCGAATGCCGGATTGTCCGGCACCAGCATGTCCGAGACGGGCAGCTTCCACCTGCCGCCGCCCCCGCCCGCGCAGCCCCCCGCGCAGCCACTCGCGCCCACCCCACCCGAGCCACGGCCGATCACCCCCACCACCGCTCCCGAGGTTCCCGGCTACACCGCCCATGCACGCACTCACCTCACAGCACCACAAGCACCACCACCAACCCCACCGACTCGCCCGCACCCCCACGCCTCCCCTCACACCCCGGCCACGACCCCCGCCACGCAGCGCTCCTACGCCGCTCCGGCCCAAGGCCCTGCTCCAGCCCAAAGCCCTGCGCCGGCGCCCGCTCAGCCGGCCCCTATCTCTACGTACACCGCCCAGAGCGTTCAGGTTCCACTCGTCAGCCACCCGAATCCCGGCGGCACGGCCCCGAGCCCGACCCCTCATCGACGGCTGCGGAAACGGCGGCCGGGACCGCCCGCGAAGGTGGCGATCCCGGTGCTGTTCGTTGCCTTGGTCAGTTTCGTGGTGGGCATCTGGGCGCTAGCCCAGGCCTGAGAAGGCCTGACGCCCCGCCTACCAGCCAGCGGGTGCCCGCCGACGGGCGACGTACGTCCATACGCCGAGCCCCAGCACCAGCACGGACCCCGTGCCGATCCCGGCGATCCCGACGACCGTCATGCGGTTCGTCCGACCGGACCCGCCCGGCTCCGCCTGACCGCCGCCCTGACCGCCGCTCCGGCTTCCCTCCGAGGCCAACGACGAGCCACCGCCCTGCGCGAACCCGCTCTCAGCGGCAGCCCGGTCCGCGTCCGTGACCTGGAACGCACCCGGATCCCGCACATACGTGGGCGCGGACGCCGCGTCCCCATGGACCGTCAGACGAAGCGTCAGCCCGGACTCCTTGTTCCCGAAGGTCCCCTTCATCTCCGGCGTGAGGGAGACCCTCAGGTAGTACCAGCCGGCGAACCGCACGCCCGCTTCGTCCGCGCGCGACAGATAACGGTTCTCGTAGGCGACCGGAGGCAGGGAGTCCAGGGCCGCCACGGAGGGCTCCCCGCCGTACGAGGCGTCCTTCGAAGTGACAGACGTCCGCGCCGGGTTGTACAGCGTCACATTCAGTGCGCTCGGCACAAAGCCCTTACGCTGCGCGTCCCCCGCCGAAGAGCCCAGCTCCGCCTCGGTGAAGAGTTGCTGTCCCCAGTCCAGCGGCACACGGTAGAAGAGCGTCTGCCCCGGGCGGATCCGGTCCTTCCACACACCTTGCCGCAGGCTCCGCGCGTCGTTGAAGCCCGTGCCTCCCCGGCGCTCGGAAGGGATTCCGGCGGGCGGACGCGGCGCAGCCGACGACCAGGCCCCGGGCCCTGTGGTGGCAGGCGGCGACTTGAGCGCGGGCTCCGAGGAGACGCTCAACTCCAGGTCCCAGCGCTCCCGCGTGGAATCCGGCGCAGTCTTGCGCGCGACGACCACGTCATACGTGCCCGCATCCTGACAGCGCCCGCCGCCCTCCCGCACGACCCGCTCCGCGGTGGCGGCTATCGGCCTCGGGTACTCGGCGGAGCGGAACGCCGCCACCTCGGAGTCACAGCGATTGCCCTGCCGATCCTGCAGGGTCACGGAAATGCTGTCGTTGAACGCCACCTTCACGTCCGCCCCGGCCTTCGGCACCGCCACCGCCGAGACATACGTATCGGAGGAACCGTCCAGGGCGACGCGGTAATAGCGCGTGCCGGCCGCCCCCTTCGCGCCCGACCCGCTGCCGAGCCCGGTGCCCTTCACCCCCGCCTCGATGGAGCTCCGGTACGTCTTCCCGGCCTTGAGCTCCGCAGCATCCGTACTGGTCACCGCACCCTGGACCGTCTTTGCCCCCTGCGCGAAGACGTACGAAGCCGAGTCCTGCGCTGCCGCGACCCCGGGCAGCGCCACCACCACGACCGGCACGGCCACCGCACACATCGCCACCCCGAGCGCCGACACCGCCCGTCCACGCCCGCGCCCCACCACGCGCCCCACCAGGCTCCGCCCTACGCGCCGACTCATCACGCGCCCCTTCGTCGCCCCCGCCATCGCCTCATCGCCGGACGCCCATCCTGCCGCCAGGGCCCCATGCACCCCACGGGCATTCACCAAAGCAAGCAAATAATTTACTCAAGCGAATAAACGACCCAGGCCTGCCTCACGCCCAACCCCTCCCCGGACAGCACAAAGCCCCGACCGCTCATGCGATCGGGGCCTTGAAGAGACTGTCGTCGATACTCACGAACCCGTGGGCACGGAGTCAGTCGCCTCCGTCCACAGATCCTGCTCGGCGCGATCCGCCTGGATCTGGCGGTACACGAGGAGCCCGCCGATGGCGGCCAGTGCGACCAGGAGAAGCTTCTTCACCGCGCGACCTCGTCTTTCTTTGACGTAGGGGACCTCTGGCGCCCGACTATACACACCGACCGATACCGATCGGTGACCTGCACCCGGGCCCAACTCCCGCACCCCGGTGACCAGTCGAACCCGATCACGGAGCTCCGATCACTCTTCGCAGAATGTGGCATTCAGCGTGATTGACGGACTTAAGGGGCGATTACGTCCATCCGGGTGGTGTTCATCTGAACATCGACGCGCCACGGGCGTCGGTCCCCCACTACGGAGCCCACATACACATCATGAGGAAAGTACGCAAATCGCCCAACCCGAAAGTGAGGGATCATGGCCACCAACAAGGTCATCAAGCTGTGGACCGTCCTCATCACCGCCTTCTTCGCGGTGCTGACCGCGATGGGTCTCACGTCCCCGGCCACCGCGGCCACGCCCGTACAGCAGGCGGAGGGCACCCGCAACACGACGGTGAGCATCCCCGCCGCTACCGCCGTCCGGGCTCCTTGGGCCATCAAACGGTCCCTGCCTCCCACCATGAAGCAGCGCATCCGCGCCGAGGCTCACGGTTCCTCCCCCAGCTGCCGCCACCGCCCGCCGGCCGACACGGAGTCCGGGAACGAGTTCGAAGAGACCGCGGCAGGAATCAACGCGCTCCACTCGCAGTCGTAGCAACAGCAGTACGTAAAGACGAAGCTCCACCAGCAGTGACCCAGCAGTGAAAGCAGCGGCGACAAAAGCGGCGACGGCAAGAAGGCCGGCCCTTTGAGAACCGCGGCAGACCCTCCGCAGCAATGGCTCCACCGCAGAACAGCCGGTGAGGAAGACCGACAGGTACCACCGGCAGGCGCCACCGCAGAGAACGTCCGGCAGCACGGTTCATCGGCCCAGGCCGACAGCGCCGCTCAGCAGCCAGTACGAGCACGAGCACCACGGACCGACGCACCACTCGCACCGCAGCACCACCTGCACCGCAGCACCACCTGCACCACCCGCACCACCCGCACCACAGCAGCGCGGCACCGCAGAGCCACGGCGGCGGCACCAGGCAGCGCTTCATCAGCGCAGCCACGCCCCGAACCTGCCGGTCGCACTCCAGATCCAGACGGCACCAACCGCAGGGAAAGCGCCCCACCGCCGGACCGCGACAGAGCGACAGCAGCACCCCTGACGGACCGCGCTCCCCGCGCCCTCGACCTTTCACGACCCCGGCCACCACAGGCTGAGGGTCTTCTTGGCGTGCGCCCACGGGCAAGGGCCCGGCCCCGCCGCCCCCAGAGACGCCAAAAACCCCCAACCACGATGGGTTGAGGGTTTCTGTCTTGTGGGGCTAACAGGATTTGAACCTGTGGCCTCATCCTTATCAGGGATGCGCTCTAACCAACTGAGCTATAGCCCCGCCGCGCTTTGCGGTGTGTGTCCCGCGCGCTGACCTCTGAAGATTAGCGCACGACCCGGCCAGTCCCAAAATCGATACCTGAGACCCCGCTCCACCGGCCAAAACGCCTGTGGAGCGCATCCCCCGTCGGGGGATGCGCTCCACAGGTGTCGCAGCGACCGAAGCGGGCTGCTGATCGGCTACCGCCCGGCTGCTACTCGTCCTCGGCGAGGGTCAACTCGACGCCGCCCACGAAGCCCGCGGAGAGGTTGTAGATGAACGCGCCGAGCGTGGCCAGCGCCGTCGCCAGGACGACGTCGATGACCGCGATGATCGACGTGAAGATCAGGACGCGCGGCAGCGACAGGAACGACTGGAGGTCGAAGCCGTTGGACTCGTTCGAGCCGGTGGCCTCGGAGATCGTGCCGCCCACGGTCGAGAAGACGCCCATGGCGTCCATGACCATCCACAGCACCGCGGCCGCGACGATCGTGCAGATGCCGAGCGCGATGGAGAGCAGGAAGCTGACCTTCATCACCGACCACGGATCGGCCTTGGCGACCCTCAGGCGCGCCTTGCGCGTACGGGGCATCGTGCGGGCCCCCGTGCGCGGCCTGCGGACCGCTCCGGCCGGCGGAGCCGCCTGGTAGGCCTGCGGCGGGTGGTACGGCTGCGAGGGCTGCGGAGGCTGCTGCCTCTCCCCGGGCAGCGCCCCGTCCGTGTCGGCCGCGTACTGCTGCGTCTGCGGACCTCGGGTGTCCGTCACAGTTCCCCCCTGGGATCCATGAGACTCGTGCGATTCGTTCGAGTCAGTGGCGGGGCCACGGCCGCCGTCCGATTCCGTACCGGTCGATCCGGCGCCCGTGGCTTCGCTCACGATGACTCACTCCTCGCGCTACTCGGCCGTGGACTCCGTGCCCTCGTCCGTTTCGACAGCCTCGATCTCGGCGGACTCGTCGACGATGACGTCACCGTCGACCTCCTCCGCCTCGCGACCGGCCTCGGCGTTACGAGCGATACCGACCACGGCATCGCGCTTGCCTAGGTTGATCAGTTGGACGCCCATGGTGTCACGGCCCGTCTCCCTGACCTCGTTGACTCGCGTACGAATCACACCGCCCGACAGCGTGATGGCGAGGATCTCGTCCGTCTCCTCGGTCACCAGCGCGCCGACGAGCGAGCCGCGGTCCTCCACGATCTTGGCGGCCTTGATACCGAGGCCACCGCGGCCCTGGACGCGGTACTCGTCGACGGCGGTCCGCTTCGCGTACCCGCCGTCGGTGGCGGTGAACACGAACGTACCCGGCCTGACGACATTCATCGAGAGCAGCTGGTCGCCCTCGCGGAAACTCATGCCCTTCACACCGGACGTGGCACGGCCCATCGGGCGCAGCGCGTCGTCCGTGGCGGTGAAGCGGATGGACTGCGCCTTCTTGCTGATGAGCAGCAGGTCGTCCTCGGCGGAGACCAGCTCGGCGCCGATCAGCTCGTCGTCGGAGCCGTCCTCCGTCTCGCGGAGGTTGATGGCGATGACGCCGCCCGAACGGGGCGAGTCGTAGTCCTTGAGGGGGGTCTTCTTCACGAGGCCGCCCTTGGTTGCGAGGACCAGGTAGGGGGCCGCTTCGTAGTCACGGATCGCGAGGATCTCGGCGATCGACTCGTCCGGCTGGAAAGCCAGCAGGTTGGCCACGTGCTGGCCGCGGGCGTCACGGCCGGCGTCCGGGAGCTCGTACGCCTTCGCGCGGTAGACGCGGCCCTTGTTCGTGAAGAACAGCAGCCAGTGGTGCGTCGTCGACACGAAGAAGTGGTCGACGATGTCGTCTTCCTTGAGCTTCGTGCCGCGTACGCCCTTGCCGCCGCGCTTCTGCGAGCGGTAGTCGACCGTCTTGGTGCGCTTGACGTAGCCGCCGCGCGAGATGGTGACGACGATGTCCTCTTCGGCGATCAGGTCCTCGATGGACATGTCGCCGTCGAAGGGCACCAGCTTGGAGCGCCGGTCGTCGCCGAACTTCTCGACGATCGCACCGAGTTCCTGACTGATGATCTGGCGCTGGCGCTCCGGCGAGGCCAGGATCGCGTTGTACTCGTTGATCTTGATCTGCAGTTCGTCGTGCTCGGCGACGATCTTCTGGCGCTCCAGGGCGGCCAGTCGGCGCAACTGCATCTCGAGGATCGCGTTGGCCTGGATCTCGTCGATCTCCAGGAGGCCCATCAGGCCTTCGCGGGCGATCTCGACGGTGTCACTGCGCCGGATGAGCGCGATGACCTCGTCGATGGCGTCCAGGGCCTTCAGGAGGCCGCGCAGGATGTGGGCGCGCTCCTCGGCCTTGCGCAGGCGGAACTTCGTACGGCGGACGATGACCTCGACCTGGTGGCTCACCCAGTGGCGGATGAAGGCGTCCAGGGAGAGGGTGCGCGGCACGCCGTCGACGAGCGCCAGCATGTTGGCGCCGAAGTTCGTCTGGAGGTCGGTGTGCTTGTAGAGGTTGTTCAGGACGACCTTGGCTACGGCGTCGCGCTTCAGCACGATGACGAGGCGCTGGCCGGTGCGCGACGAGGTCTCGTCGCGGACGTCGGCGATGCCGCCGACGCGGCCGTCCTTCACCAGGTCGGCGATCTTCTGCGCGAGGTTGTCCGGGTTGACCTGGTACGGGAGTTCGGTGACCACCAGGCACTGGCGGTTCTGGATCTCCTCGACCTCGACGACCGCGCGCATCGTGATGGAGCCACGGCCCGTGCGGTAGGCCTCCTCGATGCCCTTGCGGCCCACGACCAGGGCGCCGGTCGGGAAGTCCGGGCCCTTGATGCGCTCGATGAGCGCGTCCAGAAGCTCCTCGTGGGAGGCCTCCGGGTTCTCCAGGTACCACTGGGCGCCGGAGGCGACCTCGCGCAGGTTGTGCGGCGGGATGTTGGTGGCCATGCCGACCGCGATGCCCGCCGAGCCGTTGATCAGCAGGTTCGGGAAGCGAGCCGGCAGGACGGTCGGCTCCTGGGAGCGGCCGTCGTAGTTGTCCGTGAAGTCGACGGTCTCCTCGTCGATGTCACGGACCATCTCCATGGACAGCGGCGCCATCTTGCACTCGGTGTAGCGCATGGCGGCCGCGGGGTCGTTGCCCGGGGAGCCGAAGTTTCCGTTCGAGTCCACCAGCGGCATACGCATCGACCACGGCTGCGCCAGGCGGACCAGGGCGTCGTAGATCGAGGAGTCACCGTGCGGGTGGTAGTTACCCATGACGTCGCCGACGACGCGGGCGCACTTGTAGAAGCCCTTCTCGGGCCGGTAGCCGCCGTCGTACATCGCGTAGAGGACGCGGCGGTGGACGGGCTTGAGGCCGTCCCGTACGTCGGGCAGGGCACGCGACACGATGACGGACATCGCGTAGTCGAGGTACGAGCGCTGCATCTCGGTCTCGAGCCCGACGGGCTCGATGCGCTGGACACCCTCTGCGGGCACCGTCTCAACCGTGACGCTGATCTCGGCGCCCTCTTCAGGCGTGGGGGGAGTGTTCTCGTCGGTCATTGCTGGTGAAGATCCTTTCTGACGCGGTCAGCTGAGACCGACTCAGATGTCGAGGAAGCGGACGTCCTTGGCGTTGCGCTGGATGAACGAGCGGCGTGCCTCGACGTCCTCGCCCATCAGGACGGAGAACAGGTCGTCCGCCTGAGCGGCGTCGTCGAGGGTGACCTGGCCGAGCACGCGGTGCTCGACGTCCATCGTGGTGATGCGCAGCTCCTCGGCGTTCATCTCGCCGAGACCCTTGAAGCGCTGGATCGAGTCCTCGCGGATCCGCTTGCCCTGCTGGCGGCCGAGCTCGATCAGGGCGTCGCGCTCGCGGTCCGAGTACGCGTACTCGAAGTCCTCACGACCCCACTTGATCTTGTAGAGCGGCGGGCGCGAGAGGAACACGTAGCCGGCCTCGACGAGGGGGCGCATGAAGCGGAACAGGAAGGTCAGCAGCAGGGTGTTGATGTGCTGGCCGTCGACGTCGGCGTCCGCCATCAGGATGATCTTGTGATAGCGGAGCTTCTCGATGTCGAAGTCCTCGTGGACTCCGGTGCCGAAGGCGGAGATCAGCGCCTGGATCTCCTGGTTCTGCAGGATCTTGTCGATCCGCGCCTTCTCGACGTTCAGGATCTTGCCCCGGATGGGCAGGATGGCCTGGTACTGCGGGTTGCGGCCGGACTTGGCCGAGCCGCCGGCGGAGTCGCCCTCGACGATGAAGATCTCGCACTTGGTGGGATCGTTCGACTGGCAGTCGGAGAGCTTGCCCGGCAGCGACGCCGTCTCCAGGAGGCCCTTGCGGCGCGTCAGGTCACGGGCCTTGCGGGCCGCCACGCGCGCGGTGGCCGCCTGGATGGACTTGCGGATGATGTCCGCGGCCTCCACCGGATTGCGGTCGAGCCAGTCCGTGAGGTGCTCGTGCACGACCTTCTGGACGAAGGTCTTCGCCTCGGTGTTGCCCAGCTTGGTCTTGGTCTGGCCCTCGAACTGGGGCTCGCCGAGCTTGACCGAGATGATCGCCGTCAGACCCTCGCGGATGTCGTCACCCGTGAGGTTGTCGTCCTTCTCGCGCAGCAGCTTCTTGTCGCGCGCGTATCGGTTGATGAGACCGGTGAGCGCGGCCCGGAAGCCCTCTTCGTGCGTGCCGCCCTCGTGCGTGTGGATGGTGTTGGCGAAGGAGTACACGCCCTCGCTGTAGCCGTTGTTCCACTGCATCGCGACCTCGACGGAAAGGAGCTTCTCCTTGTCCTCGGCCTCGATGTCGATGACGGTCGGGTGGATGACCTCGCCCTTGCGGGAGTTGAGGTACTTCACGAAGTCGACGATGCCGCCTTCGTAGTGGTACGTCACCGTGCGGACGGCCTCGGCCTCGTCCGCGCCCTCGGCGGTGTCCGCACCGGCCGTGGCCTTCGCCGACTCGCGCTCATCAGTGAGTTTGATGGTCAAACCCTTGTTGAGGAACGCCATCTCCTGGAAACGCCGCGACAGCGTCTCGAAGGAGTACTCCGTCGTCTCGAAGATGTCACCGTCGGCCCAGAAGGTGACCGTCGTGCCGGACTCCTCCGTGGCCTCGTTACGGGCCAGGGGCGCCGTCGGCACACCCAGCTTGTAGTCCTGCGTCCAGCGGTAGCCGTCGCGCTTGACCTCGACGGAGACCCGCTGCGACAGCGCGTTGACCACGGACACACCGACGCCGTGCAGACCACCGGAGACGGCGTATCCGCCGCCGCCGAACTTGCCGCCGGCGTGCAGCACGGTCAGCACGACCTCGACAGCCGGCTTCTTCTCGGACGGGACGATGTCCACGGGGATACCGCGGCCGTTGTCGACGACGCGTACGCCACCGTCAGGAAGAATCGTCACGTCGATGGTGTCCGCGTGCCCGGCCAGCGCCTCGTCGACGGAGTTGTCGACGACCTCGTAGACGAGGTGGTGAAGGCCGCGCTCACCGGTCGAGCCGATGTACATGCCGGGCCGCTTGCGGACCGCGTCCAGACCCTCGAGGACTGTGATGGCGCTGGCGTCGTACGCCGAGGTCACCTCGCCGGAGGACTGATTCGCCTCCGCGGGGGCCTGGCCGACGGCGTCGGCGGCAGTGGACGGGATGTTCTCGTTGGGGTTGCCGGAATCGGCCACGAAGCGCCCTTTCTGGCACAGCACAAGCCAAGCCCGGCGGTGGCCGGAGCGGCTGCGTCGTTCAGCGATAGTCAGCGTTGCTCGGTGTGTCCCACAAGTGGGGCGGGATTAACTCTCAGTCTACCGGTAGCGCTGACAGTGATGGGGGTTTGCCGGTACCTGAGTCCGCATGTGCCGCCCTGAACCGGCCTCTGCCGACTCCCCATATGCGTCCCGGGGCTCCAAGAGGCTCACAGCGGCACTCAGCGCTTCCGGGCGTCAACCGGGTGTCAGCGCCCGGCCGACGGCTCTCGGGACTCACCCGTAGGTGTCGCCGGGGCCCTTGCTTCCGGGGGCGCGCAGGGGGCCGAAGCGGCGGGCGGGGCCGTTGGGCCCAAGGATCTTCAGGAGTCGTACGGTGCCGTGCCCGAGGTCCTCGTTGAGCCGCGCCACCAGCGTCGGAGCCAGGTACCGCAGCTGCATCGCCCAGGCCGTCGAATCGCACTGGACGGTCAGGACGCGCTCGTCCTCGTCGTACTTCAGGGGCTCGGAGTGCTTGGCGAGGTCCTCGCCCACGATCTCCGGCCAGCGGCCCATGACACCGCCGACGGCGGCCGGCGCCTCCCAGCCGCGCTCGGTGATCAGCCGGTTGATCGCCGCGCCGAACGCGACCGGATCACGGCCGTCGGCACGCGCCCCGGACCTCAGTCCGCCACCGCGCCGGGCCTGCTTCTTCTGCTGGTCGGCCACTCCACGCGCGCGTGCCTGTTCCTTCGCGGCGCGCAGGGCCACGCGCGCGAGGTCGACGCCGGACGGCTCGGGGGCCTTCGGAGGGACGTCGCCGGATGTGTTCTCGCTCATATCCGCTCCACCGTGCCGTCGGACACCGTGTACCGTGCGCCCGCCAGGACACCCGGCACGTCGTCGTCCACCGCGGCCGTCACCAGGACCTGCTCGCCGGGGGCGACCAGCTCGGCGAGACGCTCCCTGCGCCGCGCGTCGAGCTCCGCGAAGACATCGTCGAGCACGAGCACCGGCTCGTTCCCCTCGGCCCGCAGCAGGTCGTAGGAGGCCAGGCGCAGCGCCAGCGCGTACGACCAGGACTCGCCATGGCTGGCGTACCCCTTCGCCGGCAGCTGGCCGAGCTTGAGGACCAGGTCGTCGCGGTGCGGTCCGACGAGGGTCACGCCCCGCTCGATCTCCTGTTTGCGGGCCGCTTCGAGGGCGGCCATCAGCTGCTCGTAGAGCTCTTCGCGCGCGTGGCCGTCGATTTCGGGCGAGGACGGCTTGTATTCCAGAGCGAGCGGGCCGCCGCCGGGCGCCAGCTGTTCGTACGCCTTGTCGGCGAGCGGCTGGAGCGTGGCTATCAGGTCGAACCGCTGCGCGAGCAGCTCGGCGCCCACGCGCGCGAGGTGCTGGTCCCACACGTCGAGGGTCGACAGGTCCATGGACCGGCCGCCGTGCCTGCGGGCGAGCGCGGCCGACTTGAGGAGCGTGTTGCGCTGCTTGAGCACGCGGTCGTAGTCGGACCGGACACCGGCCATGCGCGGGGAGCGGGCCGTGATCAGCTCGTCGAGAAAGCGGCGGCGCTCGCCGGGGTCGCCCTTGACGAGCGCGAGGTCCTCCGGCGCGAACAGGACCGTGCGCACGATGCCGAGCACATCACGGGGTCTGACCTGCGAGGACCGGTTGATCCTGGCGCGGTTCGCCTTGCCCGGGTTGAGTTCGAGCTCGATGAGCTGCTGTCGCTCGCCCTGCCGGACCGCGGCCCGGATGACGGCGCGCTCGGCGCCCATGCGGACCAGCGGCGCGTCCGAGGAGACCCGGTGGCTGCCGAGGGTGGCGAGATAGCCGACGGCCTCGACGAGGTTGGTCTTGCCCTGCCCGTTCGGGCCCACGAACGCGGTGACGCCCGGATCGAGAGGGACCTCGACCCGGGCGTACGAGCGGAAGTCGGCCAGCGACAGATGCGTCACGTGCATGGTCGTTCGCCGACCTCCCCCAAGGTGTGGAGCTGGTGTGGACTACTTCGTCTGGAGCTTCGTGGATGCGTGGTGCGTTCGCTCTGTGCGTTCGCTTTCCGGGCTACTTCTTCTCGACGGCGTGGCCGCCGAACTGATTGCGCAGGGCGGCGATCATCTTCATCTGCGGCGAGTCGTCCTGGCGCGAGGCGAAGCGCGCGAAGAGGGACGCGGTGATCGCCGGCAGCGGAACCGCGTTGTCGATGGCCGCCTCGACCGTCCAGCGGCCCTCTCCGGAGTCGGCGGCGAAGCCACGCAGCTTCTCCAGGTGCTCGTCGTCGTCCAGCGCGTTGACCGCCAGGTCGAGCAGCCAGGAACGGATGACCGTGCCCTCCTGCCAGGAGCGGAAGACCTCACGCACATCGGTGACGGAGTCGACCTTCTCCAGGAGCTCCCAGCCCTCGGCGTAGGCCTGCATCATCGCGTACTCGATGCCGTTGTGGACCATCTTCGCGAAGTGGCCCGCGCCGACCTTGCCCGCGTGTACGGCGCCGAATTCGCCCTCCGGCTTGAGGGCGTCGAAGATCGGCTGGACCTTGGCGACGTGCTCCTTGGAGCCGCCGTACATCAGCGCGTAGCCGTTCTCCAGGCCCCAGACGCCGCCGGAGACGCCACAGTCGACGAAGCCGATGCCCTTGATGCCCAGCTCGACGGCGTGCTTCTCGTCGTCGCTCCAGCGGGAGTTGCCGCCGTCCACGACGACGTCGCCCGGCTCGAGGAGTTCGGCGAGCTCGTCGACGGTGGCCTGGGTCGCCCCGCCGGCGGGGACCATCACCCACACCACGCGCGGGCCCTTGAGCTTGCCCACAAGCTCTCCGAGGCTGTGGACGTCCGCGAGGTCCGGATTGCGGTCGTATCCGATGACGGTGTGGCCTGCGCGGCGGATGCGCTCGCGCATGTTGCCGCCCATCTTGCCGAGACCGACGAGACCGAGCTCCATCAGGTGGTTCCTTAAGTTGCGACGGGGCGTGAGGTGGTGCGTGAGGCACTCCCGCACCTGTGTTCCGAGCCTAAACCTGGGGGTACCACCCACGCCTTTCGGGCAGAGGGGGAGCTCACGCCCACCTGTGGGCATAGCCGCTCAGGCGAACGCCCGGCGGCCATGCCCTGTGGAGCGTCAGCCCGACAGCCGCACCGGCATGATCAGGTACTTGTACGCGTCGTCCGCCTCGGCGTCCACGGCGGGCCTGCCGCTGAGCAGCGCCGGCTTCGTCGAGGTCGTGAAGGAGAGCTGGGCGACCGGGGAGTCGATCGCGCTCAGACCGTCCAGGAGGAACGTCGGGTTGAAGGCGATCGAGATGTCGTCGCCGTCGAGCTGGGCGTCGACCCTTTCCACAGCCTGTGCGTCGTCGCTGGAGCCGGCCTCCAGGATCAGAACGCCCTGCTCGAAGCTGAGCCGCACCGGGGTGTTCCGCTCGGCGACGAGGGCCACACGCTTGACGGCCTCCACGAAGGGGGCGGTCTCGATCACGGCCACGGAGTTGAACTCCGTCGGGAACAGGGTGCGGTACTTCGGCAGGTCGCCCTCGAGGAGACGCGTCGTCGTACGGCGGCCCGCGCCCTCGAAGCCGATGAGACCCTCACCGGCGCCGGAGCCCGACAGGGCCAGGGTGACCGTGTCACCACTCGTGAGCGCCTTGGCGGTGTCCAGGAGCGTCTTGGCGGGCACCAGGGCGACCGCGGACGCCTCGGGATCCTCCGGCTTCCACAGGAACTCGCGGACCGCGAAGCGGTAGCGGTCGGTGGACGCGAGGGTGACCGTGTCGCCCTCGATCTCGATGCGTACACCCGTGAGCACCGGCAGGGTGTCGTCACGGCCGGCGGCGATGGCCACCTGGGCCGCGGCGGAGGCGAAGACCTCACCGGGGACGGTGCCCGTCGCGGTCGGCATCTGCGGCAGTGACGGGTACTCCTCCACAGGCAGGGTGTGGAGTGTGAATCGCGAGGAGCCGCAGACCACGGTCGCTCGTACACCGTCTGTGGAAATCTCCACCGGACGGTTCGGCAGGGCACGGCAGATGTCCGCCAGGAGCCGGCCCGAAACGAGGACGGTGCCCTCCTCGTCGATCTCCGCGTCGACCGAGACCCGCGCCGAGACCTCGTAGTCGAAGCTCGACAGGCTCAGTGCGCCCTCCTCGGCCTTCAGGAGAAGGCCCGCGAGGACCGGCGCAGGCGGTCGGGCCGGGAGGCTGCGCGCCGCCCAGGCCACTGCCTCCGCGAGTACGTCGCGTTCCACCCGGATCTTCACCGTAAGCCGCCTCCTGCTGTTGCTGGCTGCTCTCGCCCTGCGTTGGTCTTCGGTCTTCGTCGTGTGACTCGGTGTCGCTCAGCCGCCACATGGGAAGGACACCGGGGAACAGTCTGACGTACGGCGCTGACAGTCGTTGCCGCTCGGGGTCAAGTCGTGCCGACCCGCTGTCGGGCACCGGATCCCGAGTTGTGCACAGCCCCCACTTCAATCCTGATTCCCAGCTCTCTCTAGTTGGGAGTAGTAGTAGGGGCTGTGGAAACCGTGGATAACTGCCTTTTCGCAGGTCAGAGTCGGTTTTTTGTCCACCGGGCCTGTGGGCGCGAGCGGTGGACAACCGGGGTTCTCTGTGGACGGGGAAAAGTTCTGCACACCCGATACACAGGCCGGGGCCACTTCTCCCCAGGGCTGTCCCCAGCTTTCCCCCGGTTCCCCACAGCCCAACCACACCCCTTGATGTGACGCCTTTCACTCGGCACGGTGATTTTGCACGTTGCGTTGCCGAACAGTGGACAGCCGTGTGGAGAAGCCGTCCGCAGCTGTGCACAAGGGTCTCTGAGCTGTGGGTCGACGGTGGACAACGAAACCCACACCCTGTGGAGGGAGATCTTGTCCACAGCCTGTGGAGATCTTTTGTCCACGAATCCACAGCCGTCTGACCTGGTCTGATGGTCATTCAGCGCGAGGCCCTGTGGACACAGTCTGGACAACTTGGCAGTCCCCAGGGTGTGGACGCAAGAAAGTCCGCACATCTGTGGAGAACACCCGTAACCAGGGTCCGGAATCGAACACCGCGTCCGGCCAAACCGTCCGCGGCCACGAAGAAGGGCGCCCCGGGAGTTGTCCCGGGGCGCCCTTCGACGGCGTACAGAGGGGTCTGAAGGCTGCTGTCAGCCGTTCTTGATGCGGTTGGTGAGCTCGGTGACCTGGTTGTAGATGGACCGCCGCTCGGCCATCAGCGCGCGGATCTTGCGGTCCGCGTGCATGACGGTCGTGTGGTCGCGGCCGCCGAACTGTGCCCCGATCTTCGGCAGGGACAGGTCGGTGAGCTCACGGCACAGGTACATCGCGATCTGGCGTGCCGTCACCAGGACGCGGCTGCGCGACGATCCGCACAGGTCCTCCACCGTCAGGCCGAAGTAGTCGGCCGTCGCCGCCATGATCGCCGTCGCCGTGATCTCGGGGGCCGAGTCCTCGCCGCCGGGGATCAGGTCCTTGAGGACGATCTCCGTCAGACCGAGGTCCACCGGCTGCCGGTTCAGCGACGCGAACGCCGTGACCCGGATCAGCGCCCCCTCCAGCTCGCGGATGTTGCGCGAGATGCGGGACGCGATGAACTCGAGGACCTCCGGCGGAGCGTTCAGCTGCTCCTGCACCGCCTTCTTACGAAGGATGGCGATACGGGTCTCCAGCTCGGGCGGCTGGACGTCGGTGATCAGACCCCACTCGAAGCGGTTGCGCAGCCGGTCCTCCAGGGTCACCAGCTGCTTGGGCGGCCGGTCGCTGGAGAGCACGATCTGCTTGTTCGCGTTGTGGAGCGTGTTGAAGGTGTGGAAGAACTCCTCCTGCGTCGACTCCTTGTCCGCGAGGAACTGGATGTCGTCGACAAGAAGGATGTCCATCTCGCGGTACCGCTTGCGGAAGCTGTCGCCCTTGCCGTCACGGATCGAGTTGATGAACTCGTTCGTGAACTCCTCCGAGCTCACGTAACGCACACGCGTGCCCGGATACAGGCTGCGCGCGTAGTGCCCGATCGCGTGCAGCAGGTGGGTCTTGCCGAGCCCCGACTCCCCATAGATGAAGAGGGGGTTGTACGCCTTCGCCGGCGCCTCGGCGACGGCGACCGCGGCCGCGTGGGCGAAACGGTTCGAGGCACCGATGACGAAGGTGTCGAAGAGGTACTTCGGGTTCAGTCGCGCGGTCGGCTCGCCGGGACCCGTCGCGGGCGCGGGCTGCGCGGCGAGCGGTCCGGGGGCACCACTGGGGACGCCACGACCGCCGCGTCCGCCGTCCTGCCCGGGACGGCCGCCCATGGGACCGTCGTTGAGATCACGGCGCTCGTGCCGGCCGTGCCGCCCCTGACGGTCGGACATCTGCTGCTCGTAAGACGACCGCTCGGACTGCTGCTCGTATCCGGAGCGTTCGACCTGCTGGTCGTAACCGTTGCGGTCCGACTGCTGGTCGTATCCCGTCCGGTCCGGCTGCTGCTCGTAGGGCGACCGCTCCTGCTGCTCATAAGGAGAGCGTTCCTGCTGCTGGTCGTAGGGGGAGCGCTCGTTCTGCTGTTCGTACGCAGAGCGTTCCTGCTGCCGGTAGTCGTGCTGCGGCTGCTGGGGCGGGTTCGCGTACGGGTCGCGCTCGGGGAAGCCGAGCCGCGGCTGCTGCCAGCTGTACTCGTCCTGCGACCGCGGCCAGGCGCCCGGTTCCGGACGCTGGTAGTCCGGGTACGCGGGGCGGGCGGTCGGGAGCTGGTCGGGGCGGGAGCCCTGGGGCTGATCACCGCGGGGGCCCTGCGCATGGTCGTCCGCGCGGCGGCCGTACGGGTCGTACGGCTCATGGGGCTGGTTCTGGCCCTGGCTCTGGGCCGAGGGCGGCTCGGGCTCTTCGTAGCGGTGCTGCTGTACGGGGGGTGCGGACGGGGCGGGCTGTTCACCGACGGAGTCGTCGACCGTGATCGCGATCCGGATCGGGCGGCCGCACTCGCGGCTCAGCGTCTCGGCCACGACCGGCGCGAGCCGTCCCTCGAGTACGCCCTTCGCGAACTCGTTCGGCACGGCGAGCAGCGCGGTGTCGGCGACCAGCGCGAGAGGCTGGCAGCGCCGGATCCAGTGTTCGTCCTTCGTCTCGACGCCCTGCCCACGGCCCTCCCCGAGGAGCTGCTCCAGAACTCGTGGCCACACTGCGGCAAGATCGGCAGGTACGTCAGCCACAGGGCACGCTCTCTCGCAGGTCCCACGAAGGTGTGGTTCTGGGACGGGTCGGAAGAAAATCGGGGTGGGGCGGTGAGAAGGGAACGAATCGGAGTTCAGCCACGGTAGTCAGGGCAACCCGTGCGGTTCAAGTTGTTGTCCACAGGCTGTGCACAGTGTCCCTCACCCCATGCCGGTTTGACCGGATGGCGTAGCCGCGCGTACCGTGACCAGGTCGAGTTGTCGATGGCTGCTGCCGCCTGCCTCCGATGGGCAAAGATCACGATCTGTGATTGTGAAGCGGTGCACTCGGTGCGTATACGCGAGCTTCTCGTGGGCGCACGGTGACAGCCAGGCGATGTCCCGCCACCACACGATCATTTCTGGAGCCCCCGAGTGAGCAAGCGCACCTTCCAGCCGAACAACCGTCGTCGCGCCAAGACCCACGGCTTCCGCCTGCGGATGCGCACCCGTGCCGGCCGCGCGATTCTCGCGAACCGCCGTGGCAAGGGTCGCGCGAGCCTGTCCGCCTGATCGCGGACAGGTCATGACGTGCTGCCTACCGAGAATCGGCTGAGGCGGCGCGAAGACTTCGCAACCGCGGTACGCCGAGGACGCCGGGCTGGTCGCCCGCTCCTCGTCGTCCATCTACGTAGCGGTGCAACGGACCCGCACGCGCCTGGGGAGAGCGTTCCCCCGACGCGTGCGGGTTTCGTCGTGAGCAAGGCAGTCGGTGGAGCTGTCGTACGTAACGCGGTGAAGCGCAGGCTTCGCCACCTCATGCGCGACCGACTCGCACTGTTGTCCCCCGGTAGCCTGGTAGTCGTACGTGCGTTGCCCGGCGCGGGTGACGCTGACCATGCACAGCTGGCCCGAGACCTGGATGCCGCCCTTCAGCGGCTGCTGGGAGGGGGCGCGCGATGAAATATCCGCTGCTTGCTTTGATCAAGCTCTACCAGTGGACCATCAGCCCTCTGCTGGGCCCTGTGTGCAAGTACTACCCGTCGTGTTCCCACTACGGCTTCACAGCGATCGACCGTCATGGTGCGATCAAGGGAACAGCTCTCACCGCCTGGCGCATCCTCCGGTGCAACCCGTGGTCGCTCGGCGGTGTCGACCACGTTCCGCCGCGCAAGCGTCCGCGGTGGCACGAAATGCTGCGTAACGCCTGGCGCGAACGCAAGGGCGGGCCTTCCGCCGCCGGCGCGCCTTCAGAGTGTGGCCACACCAGCCCCTCGAGCCCCGCCGCCGAGACCCCGTCCCATGCTCAAGGAGCCTGATTAGTGGACACGATTGCCGGTTTTTTCAGCTTCATCACGACACCAGTTTCTTGGGTCATCGTCCAGTTCCACTCGTTGTACGGGGCGATCTTCGGCCCTGACACGGGCTGGGCCTGGGGCCTGTCCATCGTGTCCCTGGTGATCCTGATCCGTATCTGCCTGATCCCGCTCTTTGTGAAGCAGATCAAGGCCACTCGGGCGATGCAGACGCTGCAGCCCGAGATGAAGAAGATCCAGGAGCGCTACAAGAACGACAAGCAGCGCCAGTCCGAAGAGATGATGAAGCTGTACAAGGAGACGGGTACCAACCCGCTCTCCTCGTGCCTTCCCATCCTGGCGCAGTCGCCGTTCTTCTTCGCCCTGTACCACGTGCTCAACGGCATCGCGACGGGCACCACGATCGGCGTCATCAACGACGATCTGCTGGCGAGCGCGCGTAAGGCGCACATCTTCGGCGCCCCGCTCGCGGCGAAGTTCACCGACAGCGCCGACAAGGTCGCCTCGCTGGGCGCCTCGCTCACCGACGTCCGTGTCGTCACCGCGATCATGATCGTCCTGATGTCGGCGTCGCAGTTCTACACGCAGCGCCAGCTGATGACGAAGAACGTCGACATGACGGTCAAGACGCCGTTCATGCAGCAGCAGAAGATGCTGATGTACGTCTTCCCGGTCATGTTCGCCGTCTTCGGCATCAACTTCCCCGTCGGTGTTCTCGTCTACTGGCTGACCACCAACGTGTGGACCATGGGCCAGCAGATGTACGTCATCCGCCAGAACCCGACCCCGGGCAGCAAGGCGCAGGCCGCGTTCCTGGAGCGTCTGCTCAAGCACGTCTCGCACGCCGAGAAGACGCGCAACCGCCGCGAGCGCGCCGTCGTCAAGGCGATCGTCTCCAAGGGCCGCGAGCGCAACGAGTTCGAGCGCAAGTTCATCAACGGCCTGACCAAGGTGAACCTCGCCGCCCAGGCCGACGGAACGGTCATCAAGAGCACGGCCGGCACCCTGACCGAGGACGAGGACGGGGGCCAGACGACGGGCGGTACGCCGAAGCGGCAGCAGCCCAAGCGTCAGTCCAAGTCGCAGCGCCAGCACGGCACCGCCCAGGGCGCGGCCAAGGATGAGTCCGATGCGCCGCAGCCCACGTCCCTCGAGAAGAAGGACGAGGCGGAAGACGCCAAGCCCGAGGCCAAGCCGGCCGGTGGCAAGCCCGCTTCCGGCACCCCTGCCCGCAGCAAAGCCAAGTCCGGACAGCGCAAGGGCCCGCAGCGGCCCAAGTCCCCGTCCAAGAAGTAAGAAGGAGTCCATCCCGTGACGGAAGGCACCACCTCCGCCGCTCCTGAGGGCAGCGACACCCTGACTCGCCTCGAGCAGGAAGGCGAGATCGCGGCGGACTACCTCGAGGGTCTGCTGGACATCGCCGACCTCGACGGCGACATCGACATGGACGTCGAGGCCGACCGCGCCGCCGTCTCGATCGTCAGCGACGCGTCCACCCGTGACCTGCAGAAGCTGGTCGGCCGCGACGGTGAGGTCCTCGAGGCCCTCCAGGAGCTGACCCGTCTGGCGGTCCACCGGGAGACCGGGGACCGCAGCCGCCTCATGCTGGACATCGCCGGTTACCGTGCGAAGAAGCGTGCGGAGCTCTCCGAGCTGGGCGCGAAGGCCGCGGCCGAGGTGAAGAGCAACGGCGAGCCGGTCAAGCTCGACCCGATGACGCCCTTCGAGCGCAAGGTCGTCCACGACGCGGTCAAGGCCGCCGGCCTGCGCAGTGAGTCCGAGGGCGAGGAGCCGCAGCGCTTCGTCGTCGTGCTCCCCGCCTGAGCGGTACGTCGCTCTACGGCCCCGTCTGTTCGCAGGCGGGGCCGATCTTTGTCAGCCTGATAGTCAGCCCCCCAACGCGGTAGCGCGGTACGGAAGGACGGTCCACGTGACGGAGGCAGCAGAGCTTCCCCCGGCTCCTGAACAGGCCCGAGCGGTATTCGGCGAGCGCTACACGGACGCGGTCCGGTACGCGGAGCTGCTGGCCGACGCGGGGGTGCAGCGTGGTCTCATCGGTCCCCGGGAAGTGCCCCGGCTGTGGGAGCGGCACATCCTGAACTGCGCCGTGCTGTCCGAGGTCGTGCCGGAGGGCGTCACCGTGTGCGACGTGGGCTCCGGCGCCGGCCTGCCCGGTATCCCGCTGGCCCTGGTCCGGCCCGACCTGAAGATCACGCTCCTGGAGCCGCTGCTGCGGCGCACGACTTTCCTCACCGAGGTCGTCGAGCTCCTCGGCCTCGACCATGTGACCGTGGTCCGCGGTCGTGCAGAAGAGGTCCTCGGCAAGCTGACTCCCGTCCATGTGGTGACGGCGCGCGCTGTCGCCCCGCTGGACCGTCTCGCGGCATGGGGCGTCCCGTTGCTGCGGCCGTACGGCGAGATGCTGGCCCTCAAGGGCGACACCGCCGAGGAAGAGGTCAAGAGCGCGGGGGCTGCCCTGAGCAAGCTGGGCGCGGTGGCCACCTCGGTACTTCACGTCGGCGAGGGCGTGGTGGATCCGCTCTCGACCGTGGTGCGTGTCGAGGTCGGGGAGAGCCCCGGTGGTGTGCGCTTCGCGGCGAAGCGCGCGAAGGCGGCTCGCGTCGGACGGGTTCGGCGTCGACGCTGATGTTGCTCCTCGTCGAGGCGGCTGCTGTGTTCTAGGCGACAGTCTTTTTCTCGCGGTGATGGCCGCTCGGGTCCTAGGGACCTGAGCGGCCATTGCTTTTGGCTGAGCTGCCGTCGATTTTTAGGTGACGCTTGTCTCGTAGGTCTCCTGTTTCTGGGTGTCGGCAGCTCACGCACTGGACGGCCTCGAGGGGCGTCGGTGTGGCGCCGGTGATCCGTCCTGACGGCGACCCGCACCCCGTGAAACCTGCCAAACGTATGTATGTCGGGGTGTCGCACGGGTGCCGACCGGGCTGCGGTGCATCGTGTTTCACGTGAAACGTCGCTCACTGCTGCATGGCATCATCAGTCGCGGTCGCGCTGCGGCTGCACCCCGCGACCGTAGGCCTCTCGGATCCCTCGAATCGGGCACGGAGTTGTCCACAGAGGCCGTTTCCTCCACAGAAGACAGGGCCTCGCTGGTTCACGACCCCGAAAGCATGGGAGGCTCTGTTCATTGCGAGCCTGAAGTCGAGGAGAGTGAATCCTTGCGGTCCGACGCCAACATCGCGGGACCGATGACCGATCCGGTCCCCGGTCCCCGTACCGAGTCGGTGGGGGAGGATGTTTCACGTGAAACACCGCCTCCGATGGACGACACCCCTATCGGTCGTGCTGCCCAGCTGGCGGTAGAAGCCCTTGGCCGCGCAGGCGAGGGCCTGCCGCGACCTGAGCAGACCCGCGTCATGGTGGTTGCCAACCAGAAGGGCGGGGTCGGCAAGACCACTACAACGGTCAACCTTGCCGCCTCGCTGGCACTGCATGGTGCCCGCGTGCTGGTGATCGACCTGGATCCGCAGGGCAACGCCTCCACGGCTCTGGGCATCGACCACCACGCCGAAGTCCCTTCGATCTACGACGTGTTGGTCGAGAGCAAGCCGCTCTCCGAAGTCGTACAGCCCGTGGTCGATGTGGAGGGCCTCTTCTGCGCCCCCGCCACCATCGATCTCGCCGGTGCGGAGATCGAGCTGGTCTCGCTGGTGGCACGCGAGAGCAGACTGCAGCGCGCGATCCAGGCGTATGAGCAGCCCTTGGACTACATCCTCATCGACTGTCCTCCGTCGCTCGGCCTGCTGACGGTCAACGCTCTGGTCGCCGGCGCCGAGGTGCTGATCCCGATCCAGTGCGAGTACTACGCGCTGGAGGGCCTGGGGCAGCTCCTGCGCAACGTGGATCTGGTGCGCGGGCATCTGAACCCGGATCTGCATGTGTCGACGATCCTGCTCACCATGTACGACGGCCGCACCCGGCTGGCGTCGCAGGTCGCCGACGAAGTCCGGAGCCACTTCGGCGAAGAGGTCCTGCGGACGAGCATCCCGCGCTCCGTACGCATCTCCGAGGCCCCGAGCTATGGGCAGACGGTGCTCACCTACGATCCGGGTTCGAGCGGAGCGCTCTCCTACCTCGAGGCGGCGCGGGAGATGGCGTTGCGCGGGGTCGGTATCCGCTACGACGCTCAGCACGCCCATGCGGGCACTCAACTTGACCAGCACAGCACGGTGGAGGGTATCCAGTGAGCGAGCGACGGAGGGGACTGGGCCGTGGCCTCGGCGCACTGATCCCAGCAGCCCCCACCCCCGATAAGACGGCACCGGGCAGCCCGATGGGAGGTGGTCCCGGCACGTCTTCCGCCGGGCCCGTCCTGACGGCGGAGCGCGGAGTGGCGGCCGCGAAGGTTGCCTCGCTTCCGCAGCCCCAGGTTTCACATGAAACAGAGGATTTGTTCGGCGGGCCGGTGGACGCTCCGGAAGCGCCGGCGGGAGCGTACTTCGCCGAGCTTCCGATTGACGCCATCACGCCCAACCCGCGTCAGCCGCGCGAGGTGTTCGACGAGGACGCCCTCGCCGAGCTCATCACCTCGATCAAGGAAGTCGGGCTCCTCCAGCCCGTCGTCGTACGGCAGCTGAGTTCGTCGCGCTTCGAGCTCATCATGGGTGAGCGCCGCTGGCGCGCCTGTCGCGAGGCTGGTCTGGAGCGCATTCCGGCGATCGTCCGGGCGACGGACGACGAGAAACTCCTCCTCGACGCGCTCCTGGAGAACCTGCACCGCGCTCAGCTGAACCCGCTGGAAGAGGCTGCCGCCTACGACCAGTTGCTGAAGGACTTCAACTGCACGCACGACCAGCTGGCCGACCGGATCGGGCGCTCGCGCCCGCAGGTCTCCAACACGCTGCGGCTCCTGAAGCTCTCTCCGGCCGTTCAGCGCCGGGTGGCCGCGGGCGTGCTGTCGGCCGGCCATGCGCGTGCCCTGCTTTCTGTGGAGGACTCGGAGGAGCAGGACCGTCTCGCTCACCGGATCGTCGCCGAAGGGCTCTCGGTCCGGGCCGTCGAGGAGATCGTGACCCTGATGGGCTCACGTCCGACGAGCACGGCGCGCGCCAAGGGTCCGCGGGCCGGGACTCGTCTGTCGCCGGCGCTCAGCGAGCTTGCTACGCGCCTGTCCGACCGGTTCGAGACGCGCGTGAAGGTCGATCTCGGGCAGAAGAAGGGCAAGATCGTCGTCGAGTTCGCCTCGATGGACGATCTGGAGCGCATCCTCGGTCAGCTCGCTCCGGGTGAGGGACCCGTCCTCCAGCACGGAGCGACGGAGGACGAAGACCAGGAGAACGAGGGCTAGGAGAACGGGGGTTGGTCCCGTTCTACGCAAGTCTCAGGAGAGCAGGTCGTGTCCGGTGTGTACCGGAACACGACCTGCTCTTTGCTTTCTGTCGGTATCGATGGAATCGCTTCGTGGATACGATGCGACGGGGAAGAGCGCACCCCTCAAAGTCACCTCACGCGGGAGGCGGGTCATGCAATCGGTGAGTCGTGCCGGGCTGATGACCGCGGGTCTCGGGCTGGGCGCGGTCGGCGGGTTCGTCGGCAGCCTGCTCAGGGAACGGAGCGCTCTGACAGCCGCCCGTGACGCGGCGGGCGAAGGAAGTGAGGAACTGCCTTCATGGGGCGTCGGCTCGTACCGCTCACACTGGACAACCTTCCGGACCTTCCCAAGCGTTGCCGGTCGTGTGTCTTCTGGGAGCTGGATCCGGTCAGCGGCCAAGCCGCGGTAAAGACAGGCACTCAGGAGCTGGAGAAGGAGGCCTGGATTTCGGCTGTCCTCCTGGAATGGGGCTCCTGCGGCCGGGTCGTCTACGTGGACGATGTCCCGGTCGGCTTCGTGCTCTACGCGCCGCCGGCGTACGTTCCCCGCTCCACTGCCTTTCCCACGAGTCCGGTCTCCCCCGATGCCGTGCAGCTGATGACGGCGTGGATCATGCCCGGCTATCAGGGCCAGGGGCTCGGCCGGGTGATGGTGCAGACCGTCGCCAAGGATCTGCTGCGGCGGGGGTTCAAGGCGATCGAGGCGTTCGGCGATGCGCAGTGGAAGGAACCGGCCTGCATGCTCCCCGCTGACCATCTGCTGGCCGTTGGCTTCAAGACCGTGCGGCCTCACCCGTCCTATCCGCGCCTCCGCCTTGAGCTGCGTACGACACTCTCGTGGAAGGAGGACGTCGAGCTCGCCCTGGACCGGCTCCTCGGAGCGGTGCAGAAGGAACCGGCGCTCCGTCCCCTGTGAGTCTCGATCCTTCCGTTGCGGCTGTCACGCAAACGGGCCAACCCGATTGGGTTGGCCCGTTCGTGTTTCACGTGAAACATCGCCGCTCCGGCGTGGAGCGCATCGCCGGTCAGTTGGCGATGAAGTCCTCGAGGTCGCGCACGATGGCGGCCTTCGGCTTGGCGCCGACAATGGTCTTGGCGACCTCGCCGCCCTGGTAGACGTTCAGGGTCGGGATCGACATGACGCCGTACTTCGCGGCGATGGCCGGGTTCTCGTCGATGTTGAGCTTGACGACCTCGATCTTGTCGCCGTACTCGGCGGCGATCGCCTCGAGGGACGGCGCGATCTGGCGGCACGGTCCGCACCAGGCGGCCCAGAAGTCCACCAGTACGGGCTTGTCGCTCTTGAGGACGTCCTCGTCGAAGGAAGCGTCGGTCACGTTCTTGAGGTTGCCGGCCACGGCGGGCTCCTTAGCTACTTTGGTGATGCGGTGGGGCGGGTGTGAGTTCTCAGACGGTGGCGGCCGCGGCGGACTCGCTGTCGGTGAGAGCGGCGAGGAAGCGCTCGGCGTCCAGGGCGGCGGAGCAGCCGGTGCCGGCCGCGGTGATCGCCTGGCGGTAGGTGTGGTCGACGACGTCACCAGCACCGAAGACACCGGTCACGTTCGTCCGGGTCGAGGGGGCTTCGACCTTCAGGTAGCCCTCGTCGTCCAGCTCGAGCTGGCCCTTGAAGAGCTCGGTGCGCGGGTCGTGGCCGATCGCGATGAACAGGCCGGTGACCGGGAGCTCGGAGGTCTCACCCGTCTTGACGTTGCGCAGCGTCAGGTGCGAGAGCTTCTGCTCGCCGTGGACCTCGGCGATCTCGCTGTCCCAGGCGAACTTGATCTTCGGGTCGGCGAAGGCGCGGTCCTGCATGGCCTTGGAGGCACGCAGGGAGTCACGGCGGTGCACGATCGTCACGGACTTGGCGAACCGGGAGAGGAAGGTCGCCTCCTCCATCGCGGTGTCACCGCCGCCGATCACGGCGATGTCCTGGTCCTTGAAGAAGAAGCCGTCGCACGTCGCGCACCAGGAGACGCCACGACCGGAGAGCGCGTCCTCGTTCGGCAGGCCTAGCTTGCGGTGCTGGGAGCCGGTCGTGACGATGACGGCCTTCGCACGGTGCACGGTGCCCGCCGTGTCGGTGACGGTCTTGATCTCACCCGTCAGGTCGACGGAGATGACGTCGTCCGGGACCAGCTCGGCGCCGAAGCGCTCGGCCTGGGCGCGCATGTTGTCCATGAGCTCGGGGCCCATGATGCCGTCCTGGAAGCCGGGGAAGTTCTCCACCTCGGTGGTGTTCATCAGGGCACCGCCCGCTGTGACAGCGCCCTCGAACACCAGCGGCTTCAGCGACGCGCGCGCGGTGTACAGGGCCGCCGTGTAGCCGGCGGGCCCGGAGCCGATGATGATCACGTTACGGACGTCGCTCACGGCTTGATTCCTCGTCTCTGCGGGACTGCTGCGTACTGCCGGGGGAGTCCGTCTCCGGACTCTCACCCCACCCAACGGATCCTACGGGGCGCGCATTCCCACCGTGTCCGGGAGCACACGCGAAGTGTGTCCCGGCGTGGAGTCACCGCCGCGTGTAGGAGTGGGTCAGCAGCAGTTTCCCGGGAGCCGAGGACGGCTGCTTCACGCAGGTCGCGTCGATGACGTAGGCCGAGACCTGGGCAGGATCCGACGCGTGGGGCAGTACGACGAGGTAGGCGGTGGTGCCCTTGTAGTCTCCCCGCTCGATGGCGAGGGCCGGGGTCTGACGGCCGGTGCCCCGCTGTATGCAGTCCGGCACCACGACGGTCTTCCCCCGCATCGGGGAGTTCTCCCGGGGGGTCTTCGGCCCCGACTGCTGGATGTCGACGGACGGCTTGGATGTCGACGAGTCGGAGGGCGCGGAGGATTCCTCCGTCAGAAGGTTCTGCACCTGGCTCTCGAGCTTGTTCTCGGAGAAGGAAAGTGCGGAGCTTGCCTGACGGGGCGTGCCGCTCTCGGGAGCGCCGGTAGGTGTGCCGCCCCCGTTCTGCAGGAGAAGGACTCCCAGGCCGATCGCGGCCGCGGTGAAGACCGCTCCGAGGGCGGCGCCCCGACGGCGCCGGGTGCGCGCCCGGCCGCCGCGCCCCGGACCTGTTGCGGCACGGGGATGACCGGAAGGGCGGTCCGCGGGGGTGGTCGGCGAGTCGGCCGACGTTGTTTCACGTGAAACAGGCGACGCGGACTGGGCCTCGGCTTCGTCCTTGTCCTCGGCTTCGGCAGGCGCCTTCGTGTCGAGCAGTGCCTCCGCGGCGAGCGCGGCGTCGATGCGGCCCGCGATATCGGCAGGCATATGGACCGGGCCGGGGAGCGTGCCGAGCGTGCCGCGGATCTCGTCCAGGGAGGCATGGACGTCAGCGCACAGCTCGCAGCCGTTCAGGTGCTCCCGTACCTCCTCGGTGCGGGAAGGGGAGAGCAGCCCCTCGGTGAGGTCGGAGATCTCGTCGATCTCGGGGTGCTCGGCCGTGTCGGTCGTGGATGTCACGCTCGCCCACCTCCGCCCTTCACGGCAGCTGAATCACTTGGTCCTGCCCCGTCCCGAGGCCCTGCTGCCGGTGGGACGGATGTCCCCTGCGTCCGGTTCCTTTCGGGCGCTTCCGGGGGCGGGTTCTTGCCACGCGCGTTCTCGCCGTTGTCGGTCCGCAGATGGGTGACCAACGGCAGGAGTCTGGCTCTGCCGCGCGCGCAGCGGCTCTTGACTGTGCCGGTGGGAACGCCGAGAACGCGGGCCGCCTCGGCCACCGGGTAGCCCTGCATGTCGACCAGGACGAGCGCGGCCCGCTGGTCGACGGGAAGGGTGCCCAGCGCTTCGAAGAGTTCACGGTGCAGGTCGTTGCGTTCGGCGGGGGCGGCCGCGGACTCGTGGGGTTCGAGGAGCTGTTCCAGGCGCTCCGTGTCCTCGACCGGAGAAGTCTTCCGCGAGGCGGCCTTGCGGGCCCGGTCGAGGCAGGCGTTCACGGTGATGCGGTGCAGCCACGTCGTGACGGCGGACTGCCCGCGGAACGTGTGCGCCGCCCGGTAGGCGGAGACCAGGGCGTCCTGGACGGCGTCGGCGGCTTCCTCCCGGTCTCCCAGGGTGCGCAGCGCGACGGCCCAAAGGCGGTCACGATGGCGGCGCACGAGCTCGCCGAAAGCGTCCTTGTCACCCGCGACGTGGCGGGTGAGGAGGTCCTGATCGCTTGCTTCGCCATAGGCGGCGTCATCCACTTTCGAACCCCCTCCCCCAGGTGGGCCCTCAGCCGGTGAACTTCACGTCGGTGAGAGCCTGCTTGTAACCCGCTCCGTAGTAACCGTCGGATCCGGACTTCGGCACGGCCGTCATCCACAGCAGCACGTACCGCGTCTTCACCGGCTTGTCGGCCTCGATCTTCGCGGTGGTGCCCGTCGTGGTGTCCGTACCGATGCTCTTCATGGAGTCGATCGATGCCGTGGGCGACAGCGAATCGGCCGCGTACAGGGAGACCGTCGTGTGGTCGCCGCCGTACTGAAGAGCTATCGACGCGGCCGATACGTCCTTGGCCGAGCCGAGGTCGTAGACGATACCGACGCCGGGCTTGTAGGGCGCCAGCTTCGGGCCGTCGTTGTAGGTCTTGGTACGCCAGAACGTCTTGCTGTCGCCGTCGTAGGTCTTCGCCACTTCACCCGGGGCCTGTGCCCCGCCCTCGGCCACGTATTCCCTGGCGTCCTCGATGGCCATCGGCTTGGTCGGCTTGTGCTCGTCGCCGCCCTTGTCGTTGTCGTCGGTGTTGTGCGACGTGTTGGAGTCGCCCGACGTGCCGCGGTCCATCAGGGCTTCCGCGAGCTGCCAGCTGCCGAGGCCGAGGGCCACGATGAGCAGCGCCGACACGGCCCACTTGAGCGCCTTGCCCGTCCGGCTCTGCAGCGGCGGCGGGGGCACCGCCGGCATGGGCTGGGCCACCCCGGGACGCGGAGCCTGACGGCCGTACGTGCCCTGCTGGTAGGTCGTCCGCTGGTACTCCGCGGGCGCCGTGAACACGGGCTCCGGGGGACGGATGCGGGGCATCTCGCCGACGGCCTTCACCAGGTCCTCGGTCGTGGTGCACGGAGGATCCTGCCGCGACGCCGTCGCTCCCTCGTTGACGAGGGCACGCATGGCCAGTTCGGACAGCCCGCGATGCACGCCGGCCCGCACCTGGTCGGGCGCGATCAGGCCGATGTCCTTGGGCAGCCCGGACAGACCGTACGCGTCGTCCTCGTAGGGCCAGCGCTGCGTCAGGGCGGCGTACAGGAGGGCACCGATCGCCTCGGTGTCCGTGCGCTGCGGTGTCTCGGACGTGATGCCGCGCAGGGCGGCGTTGACGGCGAGGCCGCGGATACGCCACTGACCGGTCGAGGTGCGCAGCACCGCGCTCGGGGTGAGCCGCAGATGGGCGAGGCCCTCGCGGTGAGCGGCGGCCATCGCCTGAGAGATCTGGTTCACGAGCTGGTAGGCCTCGTGCACCTCGAGGGGGCCCGAGGCGAGCAGTGCGGTCAACTCCGTGGCATCGGGAAGCCATTCGTGCACCACGTACACGAGGTCGTTTTCCTCGACCGCGTCCAGGACCTGGACGAAGCGAGGGTCGCCGAGCAGCGCCGACGAGCGTGCCGCCGCGAGGACGGACCGTGCCCGCGGGTGGTCCGCGGGGAGCAGGTGCACCCCGACGGCCCGGCGGAGCTTCTCGTCCACCGCGCGCCAGCTGCTGAATCCGTCCAGCCGGGTGACGCACTCCTCAAGGCGATAGCGTCTCGCGAGTTTGTGACCGCTGTGCAGCTCGGGGGGAGTGGACGAGCCGGGGCTCGTCGAAACGTCGGTGTCCTCCGCGTCCTCGTTCGCTGCCGTGTCCCGCTCCCGGGTCTGGGCCACCCCGTCGGCCGTGGTCTGCTCCGCCTTCGCGGTCAGTGGCTCGTCACCACTGTTGTCTGCCACGTCGACGGCAGCCGTACTCCGTTCCGCCACCGTCGTTCCTGCCTCCCCATCCGTTGCGCGCTCTGCGACGCCAAAGCCAATTGTGCCCACAGTCCGGCGATAAGCACGACACGCGGTAGCCCGCGATGGTTGTGCGGCCGGCCGCGCCCGTTAGCGGCCGAGGCGCCCGCGGACCATTCCGACCATCGAGTTGAGCTCTTCGATCCGCATGCGCCGGGCGGCGACATAGAAGACACCCAGCAGCACGGCACCGCCCACGACCAGCGCTGCGATCGAACCCGCCGCGCCGCTGCCGAGCGCCCCCATGATCAGGAAACCGGCCGCGCCACCGGCGACGGCCCCCGGGATCGAGGCCATGCAGAGGCGGGCGTACGTACGGACGACCTGTGCGCCGTCCAGATCGCCGCCGAGACGCTTGCGCAGGCGCTGCCAGGCGACGCCCACACCGATCGCGTACGCGAGACCGTACGAGGCGGCCATGCCGACCACGGCCCACTGCGCGGGCAGCAGGAGGTAGGCGATCCCCGAGGCTGCCGCGTTGACGGCGGCCACGATGACCGTGTTGTAGAAGGGCGTCCGGGTGTCCTCGTACGCGTAGAAGCCGCGCAGCACGACGTACTGCACGGAGTACGGGATCAGGCCGAGGCCGAACGCCATGAGGATGTAGCCCATGGAGCGGGCGCCCTCGGCGCCGCTGGACCCGAAGAGCAGGGTGCACATGGGGACGCCGAGGGCGACGAACATGAAGGCGACCGGGACGATCGCGACCGCGGAGGTGCGCAGGCCCTGCGAGATGTCGTCGCGGACCGCTCCGGGGTCGCCGTCGTGGGCGGCGCGTGAGATCCGCGGCAGCATCGCCGCCATGACGGAGACGGTGATGATGGCCTGTGGCATGCCCCAGATCAGCTGGGCGTTGGAGTAACCCATGATGCCCGCGCCGGACGTGCCGGACGCCTTCCCGGCGGCGGTGGCGAGCTGGGTGACGACGAGGACGCCCGCCTGGTTGGCGAGGACGAACAGCACGGTCCACTTGGCGAGCTTGACCGCCTTGCCGAGGCCGTGGCCCTTCCAGTCGAAGCGCAGCCGGAACCGGAAGCCGGTCTCACGCAGGTACGGGATCATCGCCAGCGCCTGCACCGTCAGACCGAGCAGGGTGCCGATGCCGAGCAGCCGGACACCGTCCGCGGGGATCGTGTCGACGTGCAGCTGAGAATCTGCCGCGGTGCCGTAGACGTAGATGAACATGCCGAACGTGAAGATCATGACGATGTTGTTCAGGACCGGAGTCCACATCATCGCGCCGAACTTTCCGCGGGCGTTCAGGATCTGGCCCATGACCACGTGCACGCCCATGAAGAAGATCGTGGGCAGGCAGTAGCGGGCGAAGGTGACGGCGACGTTGTTCGCGTTCGGATCGTTGGCGATCGGCGCTGACATCAGTCGGATCAGGAGCGGCGACGCGAAGACGGCCGCGGCGACGATCACGCCGAGCGCGACCATGACGAGCGTCAGCAGGCGGTTCGCGTAGGCCTCGCCGCCGTCCTCGTCCTCCTTCATGGACCGCACGAGCTGCGGCACGAACACGGAGTTGAGGCCTCCGCCGACGGTCAGGATGTAGATCATGGTCGGCAGGGTGTACGCCACGGTCCACGCGTCACCGAGCAGCGCGGAACCGAGAGCTGCGGTGATGACCACGGTGCGTACGAAACCGGTGAGGCGTGAGACCAGGGTGCCCGCCGCCATGACGGCACTCGACTTCAGGAGGCCCGACGCGCGGCCTCCCTTGGCCGGGGCAGGGACGGGTGCGGGCGGGCCGCTCTGGACGGGAGGCTGAGCCGGTCCGGTGGTGGGCACCGGAACGCCGGAAGCGTCGGTCGGCGGACGGCCGCCGCCGTTGCTCTGCTGGTCACGGAAGAGATGCGCGAAGGCGTCGGGCTCGTGCTGCTCCTCGCTCGCCTGCGTCATCAGATCGTCGACACCCAGGAACTGTGTGGTCCTGGCATCGTCACCGTAGGGAAGGAGCTGCGACGGGCCCTCCGGCTCGGGAGCGGGCGTCTGGGCCCACACGCGGGGGTCCGGGGGGTACTGAGCTGCGGGAGGCGGGTCGTAGAGCGGCTGAGGGGCCTCATAGGTGCCCGGAGGCGGCGGAGGGTGCGCGGCACGGTCGTAGAGCGCCTCCGACACCGGATCCTGGGCCGTGAGGTCCTGGGCCCGGTAAGGATCCTGGTCATAGGCGTCCTGGAGGTACGCGTCCTGCGGATACGCGTCCGGGGCCGGGTGGGGCGGCGGGACCTGGCCGGGCGCTCCCTGATGACCGGGAGGCGGGCCCCCGGCCGAGGCTGAGCCACCCGGGCCCTGGCCACGGTCACCGTCGTACGGCGCGTTCATGGTTACCCCACCTCATCGTCCCCGGGCCCACGGCCACGACATCGCTCAACGGTCCACTCTCTCACCCGTGCCGGACGGGTCCGTGCTTTCCGGAGCGGTGTCCGGTGTCGGGTCACTCGGCTGCTCGGGGTCGCCTTCCCCGGGCTCGGAGCCCGATTCCCCGTTCTGACCGTCGTCAGGTCCCTCCTCGGCGGGTTGCGCGGCGGCGCGCTTGCGCTGGGTGTACATGCGGAACCCGGCGAGGACGAGGAGCAGGACGCCGCCCGCCATGACGAGCATCACGGTCGGGGTGATCTCGGTGACGTTCACGTCGAACCGGACCGCGGCGCCGTAGGGCTGACCGTCCTCCGTGTACAGCTGGGCGAAGACCGGGACCCTGCCGTTGGCGTTCGAGGTGGTGGTGAACTTCACCGACTGGCTGTGCCCGCCGGCGACCTTCACCTGCTGCTCGTCGTACGGTCCGTCGCCGATCTTGAGGCGGGTGCCGTTCGTCGACGTGAGGCGCAGGACGAGGTGCTCGACGCCCTGCACCAGGTTGTTCTGGACCGTCACCGGGATCGTCGCGCTGCGCCCGGAGAGCTTCGCCTCGGACTTCTCGATGAGCCTGACCTGCTTGGTGAGCGCCGTCAGGTAGTCGGCGACGCCGTCGCGGTACGCCTCGGCCTCGGCGGGGCGGCCCCGCCAGGACGTGGACATCTGCCGGTCCATGGCCCGCCCGAACGGCGTCGCCACGCGGGACGGGTCGGAGAGGATCACCTGGAAGTTGGTCAGCTTGTTCTGGGTGTCCTGGATCGCCTGGAAGGCCGACTGAGGCAGCTGCTGCTTGCGCAGGTACGACGGGTAGAACCGTGAGGAGGGGACCCGGGTCGTCGCTTCGGGGTCAGGCTTCGCCTTCGTGGCCGCGGCCAGGTCCTCGGACTCCGACCAGCTGCTGTCCTGGTCGGCCTTGATCGCCTGAGCCATGGACTGCGCCTGGCTCGCGGACGGCATGCGCTGCGGCGCGACCACGATGTTGCGCTCGTGGTCGGGCTCCTGAAGGTTGATCGTCAGGCTCTGCGCGAGGAACTGCTGCACGGCGAGCGTCGAGTTCTCGGCCTTCGTCATGTCGCCCTGGAAGGCTTCGGACAGCCGCGCGTCGGTCACCACGGCGGTCGTGCCGCTGCCGATGGGGCGGGCTGCCGACGGCGTGTACGGCAGGTTGTTCCGCTCCTGGAGGCTGTCGCTGCGGGCGATCACCGTGTCGGCGCCGGCGGACGTCGCGACATTGACGATGCTGGGGTCGATCGCGCCGTCGGCGGGCCAGGCGTAGCTCGTGTCCGGCTTGACGTGCAGGACCGTCTCCACGGTGGTGGAGGCCGCGTCGGTGGCGTCCTTGAGGTGCCCGAGGGAACCGGTCACCTTCGTGCCGTTGTGGGCCAGCGACGCGAGATCCGGGTCGGCGAAGGGGAGGGCGACGACCTTCTGGTCGTCGACGGCGTTCTTCAGGTCGTTCAGCCACTGCTTGGCGACCGCCTGATTCCTGCCGTTGATCTCGGTGCCGTCCGGCTTCTTGATCTTGTACGGCCTCGTCATGGCGTCGACCGAGGCGAGGAGGTCGGGATCGACCACCCAGGTCACATCGAGGGCGGTGCCGAGGGACAGCATCTGCTGGAGACGGCCGCCCGGAGCGATCTCCTTGGCGAGGCTGTCGTCATGGAAGACGCGCGTCTGCTGCTCGTCGGATCCCGTCTCCGCCGTGAGGTGGGTCTGGGAGATGAGCGGCCACAGGTACGTCGTCTTCGTCTTCGTCTCCGCGGCCTCGGGCTGCCACGGGAGGAAGGTGCGCTGGATGCCGAGCGTCTGCTGGTAGGCCTGAGACGCTGTCTGGCCGGTCAGGGCGACACCGAGCTGGTAGACGCCGTCGGCGCCGAGATCCAGCTCCTTGACGGGGACGGAGAGGCTGAAGCCCTGCGTCGCGCCGGGAGCCAGCTTGGAGATCTTCTTGGCGTACTTGCCGCCGATCTCCCTGCCGTCCGGCGCTCCCCCCGCCGCATGCCGGGAGACGTTGTCGATCGAGGACCGCCCACCGAGGGCAGAACCGACGCGGAGCGCCACGTGGGCGTTCGTGACGGCCTGCTTGCTGTCGTTCGTGAGCGTGCCGGTGACGGTGACCGTGTCGCCGTCGGACGGTGCGCTCGGAGTGAGCGAGTTCACGGCGACATCGACGGTGTTCGTGCCGATCGCGTCGGCCGCAGGCGCTTGCTGGGAGGCGTATCCGGGGGAGCCGCCGAAGAGGGTCAGGGCGGCCAGCAGAGGCGCTCCGGCGAGCAACGCCCCCGTGCGCCGCCGCCTTCGACGGGCAGGTGAGGGAGTCATCCCTTGGAAGTCTGCCGCCTCGGCCACGCGCTCGCCCGTCCCTCGTCGTCGTCAGTGGTCGTCGGATAGTCCATGCATGGTAACGAGGTGCGCTGTGGTGAAGTGCCGCGGACTGCTCCACATGATCGGAAGACAGGGTAGGGGGCATCCGGCAGGGCTCGCGCACACCCACGGAAAACGAGGCGGAACCCTGGGCTCGGGCCACGTACCCTTTTCTGTTGTGCCGAACGCCAATGAAGACAATCCCAGTGCCCTGAGCCAGGTGCAGCGCCGCGCGGTGAGCGAGCTGCTGCGGGTGGCCCCTGTCGCCGACGACCTCGCCCGTCGATTCCAGGAGGCCGGGTTCTCTCTCGCCCTGGTCGGTGGCTCGGTCAGGGATGCGCTCCTCGGCAGGCTCGGCAACGATCTGGACTTCACCACGGACGCACGTCCCGAAGATGTGCTCAAGATCGTCAGGCCTTGGGCGGATGCCGTGTGGGAGGTCGGGATCGCCTTCGGAACGGTCGGCTGCCAGAAGGACGGCTACCAGGTCGAGGTCACCACGTACCGCTCCGAGGCGTACGACAGGACCTCGCGCAAGCCGGAGGTCTCGTACGGCGACTCCATCGAGGAAGACCTCGTGCGTCGCGACTTCACGGTGAACGCGATGGCCGTGGCCCTGCCGGAGAAGGAGTTCATCGACCCGCACGGCGGGCTCGACGACCTTGCCGAGCGCGTGCTGCGTACGCCCGGAACCCCCGAGGAGTCCTTCTCCGACGATCCGCTGCGGATGATGCGGGCCGCACGGTTCGCGGCGCAGCTGGACTTCGAGGTGGCCCCCGAGGTCGTCAAGGCCATGAAGAACATGGCCGACCGCATCGACATCGTCTCCGCGGAGCGGGTGCGGGACGAGCTGAACAAGCTGATCCTCTCCGCACACCCCCGCGAAGGCCTCACCCTCCTCGTGGACACGGGCCTCGCCGGCCATGTCCTGCCCGAGCTGCCCGAGCTGCGCCTTGAGCGGGACGAGCACCACCGGCACAAGGACGTCTACGACCACACGCTGATCGTCCTCGAACAGGCGATGGCTCTGGAGTCGGACGGCCCGGATCTCGTGCTCCGTCTCTCGGCCCTGCTGCACGACATCGGCAAGCCGAGGACGCGGCGCTTCGAGGACGACGGCCGGGTCTCCTTCCACCACCACGAGGTGGTGGGCGCCAAGATGACGAAGAAGCGCATGACGGCGCTGAAGTACTCGAACGAGCTCGTGAAGGACGTCTCGCGACTGGTCGAGCTGCACCTGCGCTTCCACGGCTACGGCACTGGCGAGTGGACCGACTCCGCGGTCCGTCGTTACGTCCGGGACGCGGGTCCGCTGCTGGACCGCCTGCACAAGCTGACCCGCTCCGACTGCACGACGCGCAACAAGCGGAAGGCCAATGCGCTGGGGCGTGCGTACGACGGACTGGAAGAGCGCATCGCGCGGCTCAAGGAGCAGGAGGAGCTGGACTCGATCCGTCCCGACCTCGACGGCAATCAGATTCAGGAGATCCTGGGCATCAGGCCGGGGCCGGCGATCGGGCAGGCGTACAAGTTCCTGCTGGAACTGCGGCTCGAGAACGGGCCGATGGAGCATGACGTGGCTGTGGCGGCGCTCAAGGAATGGTGGGCGGCGCAGCAGAACGCCGAGTGAGTGACCCGGGTCGATGTTTCACGTGAAACACCGACCCGGTGCGGACATGGCGAAGGGCGCTGTTTCACGTGAAACAGCGCCCTTCGCCATGGTGATGCGTGGTCTTACTTGGTTTCCTTCAGGCAGAGCACCACGTCGTGGCTGCCACCGCTCTGGTAGTAGGAGACCTCGGTGCCCTTGACCGAGTTGCACTTGTCGACGTCGCTGGTGCCGTCGAACTTCTCGATGACCTTGTACTCGGAGTCGCTCGAGGAGCAGTCGACGTCCTTCAGGTCTGGAGCGGACGTCGTGCCGTTGTTGTGCAGGCAGCTGCCGACCGCGGTCGTCTCGGCGTCGCTCTGGCCGAGGTACCACTTCACTCCGTAGAGCGCGATGGCGACCACGATCAGCGCGACGATGCGCAGGGCCTTCTTCTTGCCACCACCCGACGGCTGGGCGGGCGGGATGGGCGCACCCTGGGCGTGCGGCGGGTACGGCTGCTGAGGAACCCCGGGCTGGCCGGCGGCCGGAGCGTACGGACCGCCCTGCGGCGGGCCAGAGGGCTGCTGGCCCTGGGCGAACGGATTCTGGCCCTGCGGCGGCGGAGTGGTCACTTTGGGGGTCCCCCTCGAACTTAGGCGCGATGGCGCGGATAAGACGCCCGTAAGTTATCCGTACCGACTGACAACTCTGAAGTCGGGAGGGGCTCTGTGTCATTGATGTGACACTTACTGGGTGTCGAATCGGGTCATAGCCCCAGCAATTGCCGCGTAGATCAGGGCCACGGTGACCACCAGCGGGACCGACTGTCCGTCAGGAGGCAGCATCAGCGCGGCCACTGCGGCCGCGCCGACGAACGCGACGTTGAACAGCACGTCGTAAACGGAGAAGATCCGGCCACGGAAGCCGTCGTTCACCGAGGACTGCACGATCGTGTCGGTGGCGATCTTCGCGCCCTGCGTCGTCAGGCCCAGGACGAAGGCGGCGGCCATCATGGGGGCGGGTGCGAACGGAAGACCGAGGGCGGGTTCGAGGACGGCTGCCGCCCCCGCGCAGACGGCGATCCACCCGGCGGGTGCCAGCCGCCCCGCGGCCCAGGGCGTGACGACGGCGGCGGCGAAGAACCCGGCCCCCGAGAGCGCCACGGCGAGGCCCAGCAAGGCAAGTCCGTCGGACTCCTCGGACGACCAGGAGTAGCGGCAGAGCATGAGGACCATGACGGTCAGAGCTCCGTAGCAGAACCGCATCAGCGTCATGGCGGCCAGGGCGCGGGCGGCCGCGGGGCGCGCGGCCAGATGGCGTACGCCCGAGGCGAGCCCCTGTGCCGTGCCGGTGAGCGCCGTCCGCAGGCCCGGACGCACCAACTCCGCGTCCGGACCGAGCAGTTCCGCGGACAGGGGCAGGGACGCGAGCGCGGCGCACAGGTAGAGGGCTGCCCCGACGAGCACGACGAGGGCGTCGGAGTCCGAGATGAGCAGTCGCACGGCGAACGCGAGTCCGCCGCCCAGCGTGGCGGCGAGGGTGCCCGCGGTCGGCGAGACGGAGTTCGCCATCACCAGGCGCTCGGCATCGACCAGGCGCGGCATGGCGGCGGAGAGCCCGGCGAGGATGAAGCGGTTGACGGCGGTGACGCACAGGGCGGAGGCGTAGAAGAGCCAGTCCGGCGCACCGCTGAGTATCAGGACGGCCGTCAGGGATGCCAGGACGGTCCGCAGGAGGTTGCCGTAGAGGAAGACCTGGCGGCGGCGCCAGCGGTCGAGGAGGACGCCCGCGAACGGGCCGACGACCGAGTACGGGAGAAGGAGTACGGCCATGGCCGAGGCGATGGCGCCGGCCGAAGCCTGTTTCTCCGGTGAGAACACCACGTAGGTGGCCAGCGCGACCTGGTAGACGCCGTCCGCGCCCTGGGAGAGCAGCCGCAGTGCCAACAGGCGCCGGAAGTCCCTCAAGCGCAGGAGTACGCGCAGGTCCCGGACGACAGCCATGGGGCCCAGCCTCACATACGGGAAAGGTCCCCGGGCGCACGCCATGTGCATCCGGGGACCTCAACAGCCCACAAGGAGAGGCGCGTTACTGCTGATACGCGCCGCACTGTGTGTGGTTAGCGCTCGACCTCGCCCTTGATGAACTTCTCGACGTTCGCGTAGGCCTCGTCGTCGAAGTACTGAACCGGCGGGGACTTCATGAAGTACGAGGACGCGGAGAGGATCGGGCCGCCGATGCCGCGGTCCTTGGCGATCTTCGCGGCGCGCAGGGCGTCGATGATGACACCCGCGGAGTTCGGGGAGTCCCAGACCTCGAGCTTGTACTCCAGGTTCAGCGGAACGTCACCGAAGGCGCGGCCCTCGAGGCGGACGTAGGCCCACTTGCGGTCGTCGAGCCACTGGACGTAGTCCGACGGGCCGATGTGGACGTTCTTCTCGCCCAGCTCGCGGTCGGGGATCTGCGAGGTGACGGCCTGCGTCTTCGAGATCTTCTTGGACTCCAGGCGCTCGCGCTCGAGCATGTTCTTGAAGTCCATGTTGCCGCCGACGTTCAGCTGCATGGTGCGCTCGAGACGGACACCACGGTCCTCGAACAGCTTCGCCATGACGCGGTGCGTGATGGTGGCGCCGACCTGGGACTTGATGTCGTCACCGACGATCGGCACGCCCGCCTCGGTGAACTTGTCCGCCCACTCCTTGGTGCCGGCGATGAAGACCGGAAGGGCGTTGACGAACGCGACCTTGGCGTCGATGGCGCACTGCGCGTAGAACTTCGCGGCGTCCTCGGAACCGACGGGCAGGTAGCAGATCAGAACGTCGACCTGCTTGTCCTTCAGGACCTGGACGACGTCGACCGGGGCCTCGGAGGACTCCTCGATGGTCTGGCGGTAGTACTTGCCCAGGCCGTCGTGGGTGTGGCCGCGCTGGACGGTCACGCCCGTGTTGGGCACGTCGCAGATCTTGATGGTGTTGTTCTCGCTGGCACCGATGGCGTCGGAGAGGTCGAGGCCGACCTTCTTCGCGTCGACGTCGAAGGCGGCGACGAACTCGACGTCACCGACGTGGTACTCGCCGAACTGGACGTGCATCAGGCCCGGGACCTTGGCGTCCGGGTCGGCGTCCTTGTAGTACTCGACGCCCTGGACCAGCGAGGCGGCGCAGTTGCCCACGCCGACGATGGCTACGCGAACCGAACCCATTCCGGTTGCTCCCTGTGTGTATCGGTGAAACCCCGAATGGGCCTCACGTGGCGGTGTCGTCGGACGGATCCGGCCGGGTGCTGTCCCGGTGCCGGGGCAGGCCGCCCGTCTCTCCAGATGTGTCCTGCTGAGCTGCGTCGGAGGGGTCGGATCGCCGCTGATCCCGCCCCGCCCGCTCGCTCTCGATGAGCTCGTTCAGCCAGCGCACTTCGCGCTCCACGGATTCCATTCCGTGCCGCTGGAGCTCAAGGGTGTAGTCGTCAAGGCGTTCCCGGGTGCGGGCGAAGGAGATGCGCATCTTTTCGAGGCGCTCCTCGAGCCGGCTGCGACGGCCTTCGAGCACGCGCATACGTACGTCACGCGAGGTCTGCCCGAAGAAGGCGAACCGCGCGGCGAAATGCTCGTCCTCGTAAGCGTCGGGGCCGGTCTGCGAGAGCAGCTCCTCGAAGTGCTCCTTACCTTCCGCCGTCAACCGGTAGACGATCTTGGCGCGACGCCCTGCGAGTGGTGCGGCGAGGGCGTCCTCGGGTGTACTCCCCGATTCCTCGATCAACCAGCCGCTTGCGACCAGCGTCTTGAGGCAGGGGTAGAGGGACCCGTAGCTGAAGGCGCGGAAGACCCCCAGCGATGTATTGAGTCGTTTCCGCAGCTCGTAGCCGTGCATCGGGGACTCGCGGAGCAGCCCGAGGACGGCGAACTCGAGGATGCCGGAACGTCGGCTCATCGTCGCCTCCTCCTCTGCCGCGGTCGGTGTCACGACCTCTTACGGACTCTTTATGCCGAGCTGATGTATCGACTCGATACATCACGACGATAGAACGGCCCCACGGATGGGACAAGAGGGATCACGGTGAACGGCGTCACATCACCGATTCATACCAAGCGAGTTGCCTGATTTGGGGTGAACTTCACCTCTAGGCGGGTTTTGGCGGTGCGTAGTCTGTCCGCCATGCAGACCGCCGGGAACCAAGTGACGCCTGTGGGCGTCGTTGTCCCCGGTGCATTGCGGGTGAGTGCCAGAAGGGGCGCATCCGTATTTCGGGGGGACCGGAAACCAGCCGCCGTTTCCAGGCGCGTATGTCAGCGCCTGCCCGAGGAGTAGTCGTTCGATGAGCGAGCACCGTCGCAAACCGCCGCAGCCACAGGGCGGCGGACGTGCCGCGGCCCGTCGCGGCCCGTCCGGCGCATCGCCGGGCCGTCGCGCGGCACCGCGTGACGCCACCGGATCGCCTTCCGATGAATACGGAACACCGAGGTCCACAGGATCGTCCGGCTCGGCGGGCGATGACCGCCCGTACGGCGGCCGGGCGGAAGCGCGCCGAGCCGCGCAGCGCAGCGCCGGAGGGAGCCGCAGGAAGGCTCCCGACGGAGGCGGTGGCCGGCGCGGCGGAGGCGGCCCCGAGGGAGCGGGCGGGCCCGGGCGCGGCAGGGGCCGCGGACCAGCCCGGCCGCCGCAGAAGAAGAGGTTCATCGACTACCCGCGCTCCGACAAGTACGGGGTGCGCCGCTGGCTGCCGTCCTGGCGCCTGGTGACGGGTCTGTTCGTCGGACTCTGCGCCAGCCTCATGGCCGCGGCGGGCATCGGGTACGCCATGGTGGACGTCCCGAAGACGGCGGACACTGCTAAGGCCCAGAACAACGTCTACTACTGGGCCAACGGCAAGCCGATGGTCGCGACCGGTGGAGAGACGAACCGGCAGATCATCAAGTACGAAGAGATCCCCGAGGCCATGCGGTACGCCGTCATGTCCGCTGAGAACAAGACGTTCGAGACGGACAAGGGCGTCGACCCCATGGGCATCGCCCGCGCGTTCGTCAACATGGCCAAGGGCGGCCAGACGCAGGGTGGCTCGACGATCACCCAGCAGTACGTGAAGAACGCGATGCTCGACGATCAGTCACAGACGATCTCGCGCAAGGTCAAGGAGCTGTTCGTCTCCATAAAGGTGGGCCGTACGGAGCCCAAGGAGAAGGTGATGGCCGGCTACCTGAACACCGCGTACTACGGACGCGGTGCCTACGGGATTCAGGCGGCCGCCCGGACGTACTTCGACAAGAAGGCGTCGGAGCTCAACGCGAGCCAGTGCGCGTTCCTGGCAGCTGTGCTCAAGGGTGCCACGTACTACGACCCGGCTGGCGCAGTCGCGATCGATCCGGTCGAGGCGACGCCCACGAAGAACAAGGATCGAGCCGAGAGGCGGTGGCGCTGGATCCTCAATGAGGAGGTCAAGGACAAGCACCTCGACGCCGCGACCCGGGCGACTTTCAAGGAGTTCCCCAAGCTGCAGAGCCCGCGGTCCAACGCCCAGCTCGGCGGCCAGGTCGGCTACCTCGTGGACCTCGCCAAGGCCTACGTCATCAACAACAGCGACGGCAAGATCACCGCCCTCGACCTGCAGAAGGGCGGCTACGAGATCCACACCACCTTCGACAAGAGCAAGGTGAACAAGCTCGAAGCGGCCGTGAAGAAGGTCCGCAAGGAGAACATCAACGAGAAGCTCCGCCCGAAGACGGACAAGTACGTCCAGTTCGGCGGCGCCTCGGTGAGCCCGACGAGCGGCGCGATCGAGGCCATCTACGGCGGTGTCGACGCGACGAAGCACTACACGAACAACGCCGACCAGACCGGTGCGCAGGTCGGCTCGACCTTCAAGCCGTTCGTGCTGGCCGCCGCGATGAGGGATGGCGTTCGTGACCCCAAGGGCGTTGAGAACCAGGGTGAGGGCGAGCGCACTCCGGTTTCCCCGAAGAGCCTCTACAGCGGCAAGAACGAGCTGAAGATCAAGAAGTACGACGGCCAGGTCTGGACGGACAAGGACGGCAAGGAGTGGCTCCAGAAGAACGACGGCCACCAGTCCTACAACCCGCCGACCTACCAGATCGACCTTCGTGAGGCGATGCGGGAGTCCGTGAACTCCGCCTATGTCCAGCTGGGCATGGACGTGGGTCTGGACAAGGTGAAGCAGGCCGCCAGCGACGCGGGTATCAAGGACAACAGCTTCGCCAGCGCCAACTATCCGTCCTTCTCCCTGGGCACCTCCGACCCGAGTGCGATCCGTATGGCCGGCGCCTACGGCACCTTCGCGGCCAGTGGGCAGCGGAACGATCCGTTCTCGGTGACGTCGGTCGATCACGCAGGCGATACGGTCTACCGGCACGAGAAGGCGCCGGTCAGGGCTTTCCAGCCGGCGGTCGCGGACAACGTCACCGATGTCCTGAGGACCGTGGTCGACAAGGGAACGGGTACCAACGCGAAGCTGCCCGACCGCCAGGTCGCGGGCAAGACCGGTACGACCGACGGCAACAAGTCCGCCTGGTTCGTGGGGTACACCCCGCAACTGTCGACGGCCATCACGATGTACCGGATGGACGACAACGAGGACAGCAAGAAGCGCGAGTTCTTGGAGATGTACGGCACGGGTAACCAGGAGAAGATCCACGGAGCCTCGTTCCCGTCCGAGATCTGGCACGACTACATGTTGGAGGCCCTCAAGGGGGTGCCGGCCAAGCCGTTCCCCACTCCCGAGCCCATCGGTGAGATCGTCGGCGCCACTCCGAGCCCGAGCATCACTCCCTCGGCGACTCCTTCTCCCTCGGACTCGGCAACGGTGGAACCGTCGCCCAGCCAGTCCTCCCCCGGCCCGTCGCCGTCGACTAGCGAGTCCTGCAGCAGCTGGTCGTGGAACTGCAACAACAACGGCGGAACGTCGAACGGTGGCAACGGTGGGACACCCACGGGCGGCACGGACGGTGGCGTGACCAGCTCGCCGTCGGACCCAGCGGGAGGCAACGGCGGCAGCAACGGAAATGGCAACGGAGGCATCTTCGGGGGCCCAGCGGGCTAGCCGCAGCTGATCTCACACCGCTTGCTTCACGTGAAACGCTGCGTGTTCCACGTGAAACAGTGAGTGATCCACGCCAAGTGAGGGCCGCCGCACCGACCGGGTGCGGCGGCCCTCGCCCCGTTCTCAGGCACGTACGGCAGGATGTGCGGCATGCCCAGTGCAGAGACGACGCGCACGCATGTGCAACAGCCGGACACGGTACGGCCGACCAAGGAGGACGAGGTCGCCGCAGCGGGGAGCGAGCTGATCGGCGGACCGATCGGACGATGGGCGCTGCTCGGGAGTTCCTGGTGGACCCCCGTACGCGTCATCGCGCTGGTGATGATCGGCATGTTCGCGCTGGGCATGGTGCAGAAAGCCCCCTGCTACAACGGCGCGTGGTTCTTCGGCGCTAGTTCGCAGTACACGCACGCCTGCTACTCGGACATTCCGCACCTCTATCAGGGGCGGGGCTTCGCCGACGGCCTGGTGCCGTACTTCGACAAGCTGCCCGGCGACATGGACTACCTCGAGTACCCGGTGCTGACCGGCGTGTTCATGGAGGTCGCGTCCTGGCTGACCCTGGGCGGCGGCTCCATCCAGCACCTGGAGAAGGTCTACTGGATGGTCAATGCCGGGATGCTGATGATCTGCGCGGTGGCGATCGCCATCTGCGTGACCCGCACCCACCGGCGACGGCCCTGGGACGGCCTCCTGGTCGCCCTCGCGCCCGCGTTCGCGCTGACCGCCACCATCAACTGGGATCTGCTCGCCGTGGCCCTCACGGCGGCCGCGATGCTCATGTGGTCGCGGGGCCGGTCAGTCGCCTTCGGCGTCCTGCTGGGCCTGGCCACGGCCGCGAAGTTCTATCCGTTCCTGGTGCTCGGCCCGCTGCTGTTGCTCTGCTGGCGCGCCGGACGCTGGCGGGACTTCGGGAAGGCCCTGGCCGGTTCGGTGGGCGCGTGGCTCGTCGTGAACCTGCCGGTGATGCTGCTCGCCCCCGAGGGCTGGTCGAAGTTCTACCGCTTCAGTCAGGAGCGCGGCGTCGACTTCGGGTCCGTCTGGCTGATCATCCAGCAGCGGTGGGACGCGCAGATCAGCCCCGACAACGCCAACACCTACGCGATGGTGCTGATGGTCCTGGCCTGTCTGGGCATCACGGCGCTCGCCCTCACCGCGCCGCGCCGGCCCCGCCTCGCGCAGCTCGCCTTCCTGGTCATCGCCGCGTTCATCCTCACCAACAAGGTCTATTCGCCGCAGTACGTCCTGTGGCTGATCCCCTTCGCGGCCCTCGCCAGGCCGCGCTGGCGGGACTTCCTGATCTGGCAGGCGTGCGAGGTCGCGTACTTCCTCGGGATCTGGATGTATCTCGCGTACACCACGAGCGGTGACAAGCACCGGGGGCTGCCCACGGACGGCTACCACTTCGTCATCCTCATCCACCTGCTGGGCACGCTCTATCTGTGCGCGGTGATCGTCCGCGACATCCTGATGCCGGAACGGGACGTGGTCAGACGCTCCGGGGACGACGATCCGTCGGGCGGTGTCCTGGACGGAGCGCCGGACGTGTTCGTGCTCGGACACGCCGCCCATCCCCCACGGCACGCGGTACACAACGAGGAGCGAGCTCAGGTGAGTTGGGGCTGGAGCAAGGACGAGGAGCGTTCACTCTGAGCGAACCAACGGAAAGGGCCGGACACCGTGATGGTGTCCGGCCCTTTCCGTTTGTCCGTATGACTCGAGGCGTACCAAGCCTCGGTCAGCGGTCGAGGATCCGGTCGAACTGCGTGGTGGTGTGCCGCAGATGGGCCACCAGCTCCTCGCCCACTCGGGGCTCGGGCGCGTCGGACGGTACGAAGAGGATCGAGACCTGCATGTGCGGGGGCTCCGCGAACCAGCGCTGCTTGCCGCCCCAGACAAACGGCGACAGGTTCCGGTTGACGGTCGCGAGGCCCGCGCGGGCCACGCCCTTGGCGCGCGGCATGACGCCGTGCAGCGCCTTGGGAGCCTCCAGGCCCACGCCGTGCGACGTACCGCCTGCGACGACCACGAGCCAGCCGTCCGAGGCGACCTTCTGCTGGCGGTAACCGAAGCGGTCGCCCTTGGCCACGCGGGTGACGTCCAGGATCGCGCCGCGGTACTCGGTCGCCTCGTGGTCGCCCAGCCAGAGCCTCGTACCGATGCGCGCCCGGAACCGGGTCTGCGGGAACTGCTGCTGAAGGCGGGCGAGTTCCTGGGCCTTGAGGTGGCTGACGAACATCGTGTGCAGCGGCAGCCTGGCCGCGCGCAGACGGTCCATCCAGCCGATGACCTCCTCGACGGCGTCGGAGCCGTCGGTGCGGTCCAGGGGCAGGTGGATCGCGAAGCCCTCGAGGCGGACGTCCTCTATGGCGGAGTGGAGCTGGGGCAATTCCTGCTCGCTCACGCCGTGCCGCTTCATCGAGGACATCACCTCGACGACGACGCGGGCGCCGACGAGGCCGTGCACGCCGTCGACGGAGGAGACGGAGCGGATCACACGGTCGGGCAGCGGCACGGGCTCCTCGCCCCGCCGGAACGGGGTCAGGACCAGCAGATCACCGCTGAACCAGTCCTTGATCCGGGCGGCTTCGTAGGTCGTGCCGACGGCGAGGACGTCCGAGCCGAAGCGGGTGGCCTCGTCCGCGAGCCGTTCGTGGCCGAAGCCGTAGCCGTTGCCCTTGCAGACCGGGACGATCCCCGGAAACTGCTCGAGCACGTGCTTGTGGTGTGCCCGCCAGCGCGCGGTGTCGACGTAGAGCGTGAGCGCCATGGCCGGTCCCGGAACCTTTCTCGTGGCTGCGGTGTATCAGAGGTATGCAGAAGCTTTTGAGCTACGTGAATTGTGCAGGGTCCGCCCGGGCCGTGTGGACCAGGCGGACGGGGCGGGGCTCAGCGCCGCGACATGTAGATGTCGAGGGCCTTGTGCAGCAGCTTGTTGAGCGGGAAGTCCCACTCGCCGAGGTACTCGGCAGCCTGCCCACCGGTGCCCACCTTGAACTGGATCAGACCGAAGAGGTGATCCGACTCGTCGAGCGAGTCGCTGATGCCGCGCAGGTCGTAGGCCGTCGCGCCGAGCGCGTAGGCGTCGCGGAGCATCCGCCACTGCATCGCGTTCGAGGGCCTGACCTCACGGCCGATGTTGTCGGAGGCTCCGTAGGAGTACCAGACATGCCCCCCGACCACGAGCATCGTCGCCGCCGACAGGTTCACCCCGTTGTGGCGGGCGAAGTACAGCCGCATGCGGTTGGGGTCCTCGCTGTTGAGGGCCGTCCACATGCGCTGGAAGTACGACAGAGGGCGGGGCCGGAAGTGGTCGCGCACAGCCGTGATCTCGTAGAGACGCTGCCACTCGGCGAGGTCCTGGTAGCCGCCCTGGACGACCTCGACGCCGGCCTTCTCGGCCTTCTTGATGTTGCGGCGCCAGAGCTGGTTGAAGGCCTTGTGCACGTCCTCGAGGGAGCGGTTGGCCAGCGGCACCTGGAAGACGTAGCGGGGCTGGACGTCGCCGAAGCCGGCGCCGCCGTCCTCGCCCTGCTGCCAGCCCATGCGGCGGAGCTTGTCGGCGACCTCGAAGGCGCGCGGCTCGATGAAGTCGGCCTCGATGTCGCGCAGGCGCTTGACATCCGGGTCCTGGATGCCCTTCTTGATCGACGTGGCCTCCCAGCGCCGGATGATCACCGGCGGGCCCATCTTCACGGAGAAGGCGCCCTGCTGCTTGAGGTGCGCCAGCATCGGACGCATCCAGTCGTCGAGGTTCGGAGCGAACCAGTTGATGACCGGGCCCTCGGGCAGATAGGCGAGATAGCGCTTGATCTTGGGCAGCTGCCGGTACAGGACCAGGCCCGCACCGACCATCTCGCCGGTCCGCTCGTCGAACCATCCCAGGCTCTCGGAGCGCCACTCCGCCTTCACATCAGCCCATGCCGGGACCTGCATGTGGCTAGCCGAGGGCAGGCTCTGGATGTATGCCAGATGCTGCTCTCGGCTGATGGTCCTCAGGGTCAGGCTCATTCGGGGCGCTCCTCGGGCTGGTGTGTCCCCATGGGTACAAGGGCTCCGGCTCTCGCGCCGAAGCCTACTGCGCCCTGGGAGCGCCCCGAATGGGCGTATGGATGCTTCGCGGACCGTCAGCCGATGACACCGCCGAACAGGCCACCGTGGGCCATGCCGATGAAGAAGCCGATCGCCGAGGCACCGAGGCCCAGGATGAGACCGAAGCGCTCGCGCGTCGTCACTGAGATGAACTGGCCGTACGCGCCGGTCAGGATGCCGATCAGCCCTGCCCAGGAGCTGAGCAGGTGGAGGCCGCTGAAGAGCGAAGAGATGATGGCGATCGCCCCGAGGATCATCGCCACCGCGACCAGCGAGTCCTGGAGGGGATGGGGCTTCCCGTCCGTGGCGAAGAGAGATGTCGCGGTGTTGGGTCGCATTGCCTGTGCCATGTGGCACCTCCTGCGGAAGGCGGCGCATCGTAGCGCCATACACACCCGATGTGTACAGATTGTGCCCTCTCGCGGCCGGATTTCAACCGGAAGCCATGGTGCGGGTAGTCTGTACCGTCTGCACCGGTGTCTGCTCATGTCCTGACCAGGGATCCCCGCCAGCGGGGCCCGATTGTCAGTGGCCGCCGATACCGTTGCGTACGCATCACGACCCTCCTGCCACGGAACGACCGTGGCCGCTGAGTCCAAAGGAGGTGGGTTCCACATGCGTCACTACGAAGTGATGGTCATCCTCGACCCCGATCTCGAGGAGCGCGCTGTCTCCCCGCTGATCGAGAACTTCCTCTCCGTTGTCCGTGAGGCCAACGGAAAGGTTGAGAAGGTCGACACCTGGGGCCGTCGTCGTCTCTCGTACGAGATCAAGAAGAAGCCCGAGGGCATCTACTCGGTCATCGACCTGCAGGCCGAGCCTGCGGTCGTCAAGGAGCTCGACCGCCAGATGAACCTGAACGAGTCGGTCCTCCGGACCAAGGTCCTCCGTCCCGAGACCCACTGAGCTTCCTAGCTCAGCGGCACTCGGGTTTCGAGTAGCAGCAAGCAGCCAGCAGCAAACCCGCCGAGAGGTTCCCCCATGGCAGGCGAGACCGTCATCACGGTCGTCGGCAATCTTGTCGACGACCCCGAGCTGCGCTTCACCCCTTCCGGTGCGGCGGTCGCGAAGTTCCGTGTCGCGTCCACTCCCCGCACCTTCGACCGTCAGACGAACGAGTGGAAGGACGGCGAGAGCCTGTTCCTGACCTGCTCGGTCTGGCGTCAGGCGGCGGAGAACGTCGCGGAGTCGCTCCAGCGAGGCATGCGCGTCATCGTGCAGGGCCGGCTGAAGCAGCGGTCCTACGAGGACCGTGAGGGCGTCAAGCGCACGGTCTACGAGCTGGACGTCGAGGAAGTCGGCGCCAGCCTGAAGAACGCCACGGCCAAGGTCACCAAGACCACCGGTCGCGGTGGCCAGGGTGGTTACGGCGGCGGTGGCGGCGGCCAGCAGGGCGGAGGCAACTGGGGCGGTGGCTCCGGTGGCGGTCAGCAGCAGGGCGGCGGCGGTGCTCCCGCCGACGACCCCTGGGCGACCGGTGCTCCGGCCGGCGGCGGCCAGCAGGGCGGCGGAGGCGGCTGGGGCGGAAGCTCCGGCGGGTCCTCCTCCGGCGGCGGCTACTCGGACGAGCCCCCCTTCTAGGCCTCAGGGCCAAGAGGTGGGCCGTACCCACACTTCTTGATCACACAGGAGAAACACCATGGCGAAGCCGCCTGTGCGCAAGCCTAAGAAGAAGGTCTGCGCTTTCTGCAAGGACAAGGTCACGTACGTGGACTACAAGGACACGAACATGCTGCGGAAGTTCATTTCCGACCGCGGCAAGATCCGTGCCCGCCGCGTGACCGGCAACTGCACGCAGCACCAGCGTGACGTCGCCACGGCCGTGAAGAACAGCCGTGAGATGGCGCTGCTGCCCTACACGTCCACCGCGCGATAAGGAAAGGGTGACCGACGAATGAAGATCATCCTGACCCACGAGGTCTCTGGCCTCGGCACCGCCGGCGACGTCGTCGACGTCAAGGACGGGTACGCCCGCAACTACCTGGTCCCGCGTGGTTTCGCGATCCGCTGGACCAAGGGTGGCGAGCAGGACGTGGCGCAGATCCGCCGCGCCCGCAAGATCCACGAGATCGCGACCATCGAGCAGGCCAACGAGATCAAGGCCCGCCTCGAGGGTGTCAAGGTCCGCCTGAGCGTCCGCTCCGGCGACGCCGGTCGTCTCTTCGGTTCCGTCACCCAGGCTGACGTCGCTTCGGCGATCGAGACCGCTGGTGGCCCGAAGGTCGACAAGCGCCGCGTCGAGCTGGGCTCGCCGATCAAGACGCTGGGCGCCCACGAGGCGACCGTGCGTCTGCACCCCGAAGTTGCCGCCAAGGTCAGCGTCGAGGTCGTCTCCGCCTAAGCACTGCGCTTGGCAGAGCTGAAGCAAACGTTGGGCCGCACCCCTCGGGGTGCGGCCCAACGCGTTTCACGGTCACCGTTTCACGTGAAACCGGGTCAGCGCGTGGCGCCCGTGACGATCCAGCGGCCCGAGCGCGAGCGCAGCCACAGCGTCAGCATCCGCACGGTCATCATCAACGTCATCGCGCCCCACAGGGCAGTGAGCCCCCCACCGAAGACCGGCACCAGGAGGGCGACCGGCGTGAAGACCGCCAAGGTCGCGAGCATCGCCCAGGCGAGATACGGGCCGTCTCCCGCTCCCATCAGGACTCCGTCGAGAACGAAGACGATGCCGCAGACCGGCTGGGAGAGCGCGACCATCAGGAGAGCGGGCAGCGCCACGCTCTGCACTGCCTGATCATTCGTGAACAGTGGGATGAAGAGCGGTCGCGAGACGATCACCAGGAGTCCGAGGACGACCCCTGCGGCGATGCCCCACTGCACCATGCGGCGACAGGCATCGCGTGCGCCCTGGGCGTCGTCCGCTCCGAGGTAGCGCCCGATGATGGCCTGGCCCGCGATGGCAATGGCGTCCAGCGCGAAGGCCATCAGGCTCCACAGGGAGATGATGATCTGGTGCGCGGCAATGTCCGCGTCTCCGAGGCGGGCTGCGATCGCGGTAGCGATCATGAGGATCGCGCGCAGCGAGAGGGTGCGGACGAGTAGCGGGGCGCCTGCCTGGGCGCAGGCTCGTATCCCGGCGGCATCGGGACGCAGGGAAGCGCCGTGACGACGGGCACCGCGTACGACGACGACGAGATAGACGGCCGCCATGGTGAGCTGGGCGATGACGGTGCCCCAAGCGGATCCCGCGATGCCCAGGTCGGCGCCGTAGACGAGCCCTGCGTTGAGCGCGCCATTGGCGACGAAGCCTCCGACTGCGACATAGAGCGGAGTCTTGGTGTTCTGGAGGCCACGGAGGACTCCTGTCGCCGCGAGGACGACGAGCATCGCCGGGATGCCGAGCGCGGAGATCCGCAGATACGTGATTGCGTAGGGCGCCGCGGTGTGCGAGGCGCCGAACAGCTCGACGAGAGCGGGGGCGGTGGGCAGGACGATAGCGATGACCACGGCGCCGAGCAGCAGTGCGAGCCAGATCCCGTCCATGCCCTGACGGATCGCGGACTGGAGATCTCCGGCGCCGACGCGGCGGGCCACCGCGGCCGTGGTCGCGTAGGCCAGGAAGACGAAGACGCTGACGGCGGTCATCAGGAGGGACGAGGCGACAGCGAGACCGGCCAGTTGGGCAGTGCCCAGATGGCCGACGATGGCGCTGTCGGCCATCACGAAAAGAGGCTCGGCGACGAGCGCGCCGAAGGCGGGGACGGCCAGCGCGACGATCTCACGGTCATGCCGCCGCCGGGCGGCCTTGGGCGCCGCGGGAGCCTGTGTCATGAGCACCAATGTAATCTTCCACAGGTAAGAGATGCAACCGCCTTTGAGTCCTTACTTTGCTACGTCTGAGACATGGCGTCACGCACCGTTTACAGGGATCTTGAGTCGACCGGGAAAGTATTTTTCCTGCACAGCCGGTGGACGGGAAAGTCGCAGGTCAGGCACGTTTCTGCGCGCCTCCTGAGGGCTTGTTCACAGGGCTGTCCACCGTGTCGTGCACAGGTTTTGCGGAGTTCTCCACAGCGAGAGGCCCTTCATCCACAACGCCTGTGGATAACCAGATTGGCTGAAGGTGCCGAGGGGCCTACCGTGGTGCGGCGCCCGCCACGATTTCAGGCCTCGGAAACGTCATGAACCGACGCGTCAGAACCGGAGTCGGGTCCCCGTATTTGTCAGTGTCGTGCCGTAAGAAAGAGGGCACGGCGAGGTCCGCCCGGCGGACTGGAGGAGGTGGCCCGGTGAGTATCTCCGAGCCTTTGGACGACCCCTGGGCCGACAGCGGTCCCAGTGACCGTCTGCCTGCTTCCCGCCAGCGTGGCAGTGGTGGGCGGGGGCGCGAGGAGCAGCACGACCGCGGTGGCGACGGCGGCTGGGACGACGGAGCACCGTCCTTCGAGCGGGTACCGCCCCAGGACCTCGATGCCGAGCAGTCGGTCCTCGGCGGAATGCTCCTGTCGAAGGACGCGATCGCCGACGTCGTCGAGGTGATCAAGGGGCACGACTTCTACCGCCCCGCGCACGAGACGATCTTCACCGCGGTTCTCGACCTGTACGCGAAGGGCGAGCCGGCCGACCCGATCACGGTCGCTGCCGAGCTCACCAAGCGGGGTGAGATCACCAAGGTCGGTGGCGCATCGTATCTGCACACCCTCGTCCAGACGGTTCCGACCGCGGCGAATGCCGAGTACTACGCCGAGATCGTCCACGAGCGTGCGGTCCTGCGCCGCCTCGTCGAGGCGGGCACGCGCATCACGCAGATGGGATACGCGGCCGACGGCGACGTCGACGAGATCGTGAACAGTGCGCAGGCCGAGATCTACGCGGTCACCGAGCAGCGCACCAGCGAGGACTACCTTCCGCTCGGCGACATCATGGAGGGCGCGCTCGACGAGATTGAGGCGATCGGCTCCCGTAGCGGTGAGATGACCGGTGTGCCCACCGGATTCACGGACTTCGACTCTCTGACCAACGGCCTGCACCCCGGCCAGATGATCGTCATCGCCGCCCGTCCCGCCATGGGTAAGTCCACTCTGGCGCTCGACTTCGCCCGTGCCGCCTCGATCAAGCACAATCTGCCCAGCGTCATCTTCTCCCTGGAAATGGGCCGGAACGAGATCGCGATGCGTCTGCTGTCCGCGGAGGCACGGGTCGCGCTGCACCACATGCGCTCCGGCACCATGACGGACGAGGACTGGACCCGGCTCGCGCGCCGGATGCCCGAGGTCTCGGCGGCGCCGCTCTACATCGACGACTCTCCGAACCTGTCGATGATGGAGATCCGCGCGAAGTGCCGGCGCCTCAAGCAGCGCAATGACATCAAGCTTGTGATCATCGACTATCTGCAGCTGATGCAGGCCGGTGGATCGAAGCGTTCCGAGAGCCGTCAGCAGGAAGTCTCGGACATGTCGCGAAACCTGAAGCTCCTCGCCAAGGAGCTGGAAGTGCCGGTCATCGCGCTCTCGCAGCTGAACCGTGGCCCCGAGCAGCGTACGGACAAGAAGCCGATGGTGTCCGACCTGCGTGAATCCGGATCGATCGAGCAGGACGCGGACATGGTGATCCTGCTGCACCGCGAGGACGCCTACGAGAAGGAGTCCCCCCGCGCGGGCGAGGCGGACATCATCGTGGGCAAGCACCGTAACGGTCCGACGGCGACGATCACGGTCGCCTTCCAGGGTCACTACTCCCGCTTCGTGGACATGGCGCAGACCTGATCCCGCACGACCTGGTCCCGACCGGCCGGGACCTGCGCGCTCTGAACGTGTGCGCTCTGGACCTGCTCTGCCCGGATCCGTCGGCCTAAAAGCGGTCGACGCCCGGCATCCGGCGGGGTGGACTTGGGGCATGACGACATCCCCTGAAGAACTGCTGCCCACGACGCGCCGAGCTCTGTTGCACCGCATCGCCACCGCTCAGGCGGAAGGCCGATCGCCTTCGCTGGTGGCCGCGGTCGTGCGTGACGGTCAGCCGGTGTGGAGCGATGGGCGTACGTGCGTGGACGGGCATGCTCCGGACGAGGACGTGCAGTACCGGATCGGCTCGATCACCAAGACGTTCACTGCCGTGCTGGTGTTGAGGTTGCGGGACGAGGGAGCGCTCGACCTGGGCGACCCGCTGGAGAAGCATCTGCCGGGCACCGGCGCCGGCCAGGTCACCATCGCCGAACTCCTGGCACACACCGGTGGGTTGGCGGCCGAGGCCCCCGGACCGTGGTGGGAGCGTTCGTCGTCCTCGTTGCGTCCCGAGCTCGCCGATGTGCTGGGCGAGGAGCCGTTCCGGCATCCGGTCGGCAAGCAGCATCACTACTCCAACCCCGGCTACACGCTGCTGGGTTCTCTGGTCGAGGAGTTGCGCGGTGCTCCGTGGGAGGACGTCCTGCGCCGCGAGGTCCTGGAGCCGCTCGGTCTGCACCGGACGAGCGGGCAGCCGCAGGCCCCGCACGCCGGTGGCTGGGCCGTGCACCCTTGGGCCGATGTGATGATGCCGGAACCCGCGGAGGACCTGGGGCTGATGGCTCCGGCGGGCCAACTCTGGTCGACGGCAGCAGACTTGGGACGGTTCGCCGTGTTCCTCATGGAAGGTGACGACCGGGTTCTGAGTGCGCAGTCCGTACGTGAGATGCGCACGCCCGCGGCACCCACGCTGCCGGGGGACTGGGATTCCTCGTACGGCCTCGGTCTGCAGCTGGTACGGAGGAACGGCCGAGTGTTGGCCGGGCACGGTGGTTCGCTGCCCGGGTTCGTGGCCGGGCTGTGGCTGAGCGAGGAGGACGGCCTGGCCGCGGTCACGCTCGCCAACTGCACGTCAGGCGTTCCCGCATCGACGGTCAGCACGGACCTGCTCCGTATCGTCGCCGACGCCGAACCGCGCATCCCTGAGCCGTGGCGGCCTCTGCCTGAGGTCGATGCGGCGGTGCTGGAGCTCGCCGGCCCCTGGTACTGGGGGACGCAGAGCACGGTGCTGCGGCTGACGGCCGACGAGGGCGTCTCGCTCGGGCCGCTGACGGGTGGGGCACGGGACTCGCGATTCCGCCCGAACGGCGATGGAACCTGGACGGGACTGGACGGCTACTACGCGGGGGAGCTCCTGCGCGTCGAGCGCAGGCCCGACGGGTCGGTGAGCCATCTCGATCTCGGATCGTTCGTCTTCACGCGCGAGCCGTACGAGAAGGGGGCGCCGGTTCCCGGCGGGGTGGACCCGGAGGGCTGGCGGGGGCTTCCGCGTTCCTAGCCGATCTCGTTCCTGGTCAGCTTCGCTCTCCCGGTCGGCCTCGATCCAGGCAGGCATGGTGAAGGGGCCGGGTGGTCGTCTGTTTCACGTGAAACAGACGACCACCCGGCCCCCTCGGCGTTGTCAGAGCTGGAGCTTGAAGCCCACGTGTGAGGCTTCGAAACCCAGTCGCTCATAGAAGCGGTGGGCGTCGGTACGGGTGGCGTCGGACGTCAGCTGCACCAACTGGCAGTTCTGACGGCGGGATTCGTCCACGGCCCACTCGATGAGCAGCGTGCCGAGCCCGCTGCCACGCTCGTCCGCGTGGATACGGACGCCCTCGATGATCGAGCGCGTGGAGCCCTTCCGTGACAGCCCGGGGATGACGGTGAGCTGGAGGGTGCCGACAGTGCGCCCCTCGCGCACGGCGACGACCAGGTGCTGGTTGGGGTCCCCGGCGATGCGTGCGTGCGCCTCCACATAAGGCGTGAGGTCGTCCGGTGACTCGCGGCCGGCGCCGAGAGCGTCGTCCGCCAGCATCGCCACGATGGCCGGGACGTCGTCGGCCACGGCAGGCCGTATCTCAAGATCTCCCATGGCCGCAGCCTATGCGGCCATGGTGTCGTCGGTCCCGGACTGTCTTGTGAGCCGGCGGCGTTGTCGAGCTGCTGCCTCAGGCCGGGACGCGTACGGCTTCCACCGCGCGGACCAGCGGGGCGAGTTCGGGGTTCTTCGCTGCCTCGTCGAGCGCCTCGCGCAGGGCGGTGTCATTGGTGGGCCGCGCGTCGGCGAGCAGGGCCAGGCCCGCCTCGCTCACGTCCGTGTAGATGCCGCGCCGGTCGGTGGGGCAGAGGTAGCGGGCGAGTAGACCACGGTCTTCGAGGCGTGTCACCAGGCGCGTGGTGGCGCTCTGGCTGAGGACGACGGCGTCCGCGACCTGTTTCATCTGCAGGTGACCGCCTTCACCGTCGTGCTGGCGGCTGAGGACATCGAGCAGCGAGTACTCCCGCACGCTCAGGTCGTGCTTGGCCTGCAGAGCGCGCTCGATGTGGGTCTCGATCCTCCCGTGGAGCAGGGAGAGAGCGCACCAGCCCTGGGCCAGGGCGGTGAGTGCGGGGTCTGTGGCGGTCATGGCTCTAGTTCCTCCGTCCCGAAGCGGCTGAACCCAGGATAGTCCACGTGTGAAATTGTCAGCGCTTGCAAGTAGTGCGCGTCTGCAAGTATTGTGAACGCACGCAAAGCGCATCTGCAACAGTCTGGGAAGGTGAACCCTATGCCTCTCGCGCTTCTGGCTCTCGCGATCGGGGCCTTCGGGATCGGAACCACGGAATTCGTGATCATGGGGCTGCTCCCCGAGGTCGCGGGCGACTTCGGCGTCTCCATCCCCACGGCCGGATTTCTGGTCACCGGCTACGCCCTCGGCGTCATGTTCGGCGCCCCCCTCATGACGATTCTGGGCACCCGCATCTCACGCAAGCGGATGCTGCTGCTCCTGATGGGCCTGTTCATCGTGGGCAACCTGCTCTCCGCGGTGGCTCCCGTCTTCCTCGTCATGGTGATCGGCCGCGTGGTCGCCTCACTCGCCCACGGCGCCTTCTTCGGAATCGGTGCGGTCGTGGCGGCCGAGCTGGTCGCCCCCGAGAAGAAGGCCGGAGCCATCGCCATGATGTTCACCGGCCTGACCGTCGCCAACGTCGTCGGCGTACCTCTGGGCACACTCATCGGCCAGAGCATCGGCTGGCGGGTCACCTTCGTGGTCGTCGCGGCGCTCGGAGTCGTCGGACTGCTCGGCATCGCCAGGCTCGTCCCCGACATGCCCAAGGCCGAGGGTGTCCACCTGCGGCACGAGCTCGCGGCCTTCAAGAACGTCCAGGTCCTGCTGGCGATGGCCATGACGGTGCTCGGCTTCGGCGGAGTCTTCGCCGCCATCACCTACATCGCACCGATGATGACGAACGTCGCCGGTTACGCCGACACGTCGGTGACCTGGCTCCTCGTCCTGTTCGGCCTCGGCATGGTCGCGGGCAACCTGATCGGCGGCAAGTTTGCCGACCGCAAGCTGATGCCGATGCTGTACGTCGCCCTGAGCGGGCTGGCCGTCGTGCTGGCCCTGTTCACGCTGACCGCCCACGACAAGGTTCTGGCGGCGATCTCCATCGCGCTGATCGGGGCCCTCGGTTTCGCCACGGTGCCGCCGCTCCAGAAGCGGGTCCTCGACCACGCCCACGGCGCCCCGACGCTGGCCTCCGCGGTCAACATCGGCGCCTTCAACCTCGGCAACGCGCTCTCGGCCTGGCTCGGCGGCCTCGTCATCGCGGCCGGCCTCGGCTACACGGCCCCCAACTGGGTCGGAGCCGTGCTCGCAGCCGCCGCGCTCGTCCTGGCCGTCGTGTCCGCGGGCCTGGAACGCCGGTCCAAGGTCTCGACCCCGGTCGTCGCAAGCGCGGCGCCCGAAGGAACCCGCCAGGCGGAACCCGCTCACAGCTGAGCGTCTCGCAGCACGTCACCTCATCCCCACCCGCAGGGCCGGCGTCGTCCCCGCACCCGTTCCACCGCACACCCCCGCAAGGAGACCCCCTCATGAGCACCACCACCGCCGTCGCGCCGCTGACCATCCAGGACGCGGAGATCCTCGTGACCGCCGCCAGCCGTGCCGCCGAGTCCGCCGGAGTGACCGTCAGTGTCACCGTCCTCGACGCCGGCGGACACCTGCTCGCCTTCCGGCGCGACGACCGGGCCGTCCTGATCTCCGGCGAGACCAGCACCCGCAAGGCGTACACCGCCCTCCAGCTGAACGCCCCGACCGCGGATCTCGTCGACCTGGTCAAGCCCGACGGGCCCTTCCACACCCTGCCCACCGCCCTGGACCGTCCGCTGCTCTTCATCGCGGGCGGCATCCCCGTCCATCGCGACGGCCGTCTCATCGGCGCCATCGGTGTCGGTGGTGGCGCACCGGAGCAGGACCACGGGTTCGCCACGGCAGCCGTGGCAGAGCTCGCCTGACGCTCCACCGGGCGTGAGCGTGACCCACTTACGCGCCTTCCCACACAGAAGTTCGCCCCCGGACACCGTGATTCCACAGTGCCGGGGGCGGACTTCGTTGCATGCTCCGGGCGCCGTGGCCCGGTCCCGGTCAGCCCGCGGCGACCGTGAGAGGCGCGAAACGGCGCGTCCAGTCACCGGGGAGGTCGGGGGCGCCGTAGTTCATCACGGCGTTGAAGGCCCGGGACTCCACCCCTCGTGCCTTGATCCACGCCAGCAGTTCCTCGTGGCGCACGTCGATGTCGGTACGCAGAGGGCGATTCGTGCCGGCGGCGAGAGAGGAGACGAGAGCCTTCGCCGCCTCGGTGTCGCGGGCGATGAGCGGGCCGATGACGTGGGTGTCCATGTTGGGCCAGGCGGCCGCGAAGCCGATGAGTTCGCCCCCGTCCTCGGCCACGCGCAGCTGGTCGCCAAAGGCCGGGAGTCGGGTCAGGACATGGGTGCGGTCGGTGCCGAAGACCTCCGCGTCCAGGCGAAGGATGGCTGAGAGATCCTCCGCGGTCGCGGCGCGCGTGGCCACGGACGGTGCCGGTCCGCCGGGGGCGAAGTGTCCTCGCACCATCTCCGCGCGCCCGGTGACCTTGAATCCCAGCTCCTCGTAGAGAGGGCGGCCGTACGGGGTCGCGTGCAAGGTGAGCGGCGTGGTGTCCGCCTGCTCGATCACGTACTGCATGAGGCGGCGGCCGATGCCGCGGCGGGCGTGGCGTTCGGCGACGAGAACCATGCCGATGGCGCTCAGCGCGGGCCGGTTCGGCGGGCCGTAGTCGGTCACCACGCAGGCGCTCACCAGGCCCCCGTCGGGGTCGTCGATGCCGTAGCCGATGCCGGCAGCGAGTAGCAGGCCCCACTTGTGTTCCTCGCGGGGCCAGCCGCGATCCTGGGAGAGGTCGGCGCACGCCGTGAGGTCACGCGGGGTCAGCCGGCGGATGGGCAGAGCGGAGAGGGGAGGTGTCGACACGCAGGTCAGGCTGTCTGACTCAGCCGGTCCGCGTCCACCGCTTTGCGGGCAGCAAGCCGCTGCTTTCGGCCACGTCGCGTCAGTCCCCATGGCTTGAGCACCGAGATCACCGTCATGAAGAGATAGGCGGTGAGGGAGACGATGGGACCGGCCACCAGGTCGCTCGGACGGGGCAGCGGAACACCTGCTGCCACCGTCGCGACCGCGGTGTTGACGCCGGGACGCAGCGCGAAGACCGAAGCGGCGGTGGTGGCGAGCGTGAGCCAGAACTTGGCATAGACCCAGCGGTGCCGGGCGAGGCCCCACGGGGTGCCCAGTGACAGCAGCAGGCCGCTCAGGAGGGTGAGCAGAGCGAGCGGGATCACCAGCCAGTCCGTGAACACCTTCATCGCGCGGCAGGCGGCCTCGACCATCGGGTCGGAACCCGTGGTGATGGCCGTGACGGCGAGCGCGAGCAGGCCGAGCGTGAGCCCCAGCCAGCAAGCGGAGGACGTCACATGGGCGACGAGGATGGCCCGGCGGGCGGGACGGCGTAGTTTCACGTGAAACACCGTGCCGGGAGCGGCCGCTCGAGGGCGTCCGACAGAGGGAGTAACCCCGGGTACTAGCCTCGGCGTACATGGCGAGACTGCATCTCTTCGATCTGGACGGAACGCTGCTGCACGGCACGTCGGCGCCCGTGGAAATCTCCCGTCAACTGGGGCTCGAGGCCGAGACCGTGGCCCTGGACCGTGAGATCGGCGCGCAGCGCATCGGCCCGCCGGAATACGCGCGGCGAGTACACGCCCTGTGGGAGCGCCTCACACCCGAGCACGTGACGGCCGCGTTCGAGGGTGCGCCCTGGCTGACGGGTATCCGGGAGACCTGGGCGGAGATACGGGCGCGTGGCGAGTACTGCGCGGTGGTCTCGCTCTCGCCGTCGTTCTTCGTGGAGCGGCTGACGGGGTGGGGTGCCCATGCGGCGTACGGGTCCCGCTTCCCCGCGGTGCCCTTCACCGAGCCCGTCGACCCCTCGGGCGTTCTCAGCGCCGCGGCGAAGGTGAAGATCGCGGACCGGCTCTGTGAACAGTTCGGAGTGTCCAGGGCCGATTGCCTCGCCTACGGCGACTCGCTCTCCGACGTGGAGCTGTTCGGCGCCGTGCCGGTATCGATTGCGATCAATGCGGATCAGCACGTCGCGGCTCTGGCGACTCACTCGTATGTCGGCCGCGATCTGTGGGAGGCGTACGAATTGGTGCGTCACGCCCGCTAATTGAGAGATTGCAGGGGCATATCGCCTGTCGAATTCCTTGCTGGGCAAGGGGGACTTGTGCGTTTGGCGGGTGCCGGTAGGGTCGACTCCGATTCACGGCAGACGCGCTCAGCGCATCCTGGGCCACGAACGCAGGCCAAGACAGCCTAACGGGACGGAGAGATCGAAGACCTGTTATTTCCGCTATGCGGCTTGCGTGGGCACGCCGGATGGCACGCTGCGGGGAGGAACTGCGGGCAATGTCACATTCCTTCCTTACTTGTCCGTAGCGGACCGGAATGCGGGTTCACTTGGGCCGCCGCATTCTGCCGCGGCAGAACGGGGAAAGAGCGACTTCCGGTTGCGGAAGTACACAGACCGACCAAAAGATGTTCGAGGCGAGGCACAGCATGGACGCTCCGACCACTACGTCGGCCGACTCCGGGTCCGGCGGCGGGGGCGGTTGGTTCACGCCGCGCAAGGCGCCGCCCGCCGGCGCGAGCACGGACCAGGAGGCGCCGTCAGAGGGGCGCAGGGTCACGCCCATACGGCCTGTAGGCCGGCCCGAGCGAATATCGGACGACCACGCGGAGACGGTGCCCGCGCAGAGCGCCGCCCCGGTCGCTGAGGCCGCGCCCGCCCCTCAGTACGCGTCAGCCGCCGGCACGCCCCCGCAGCCCGGCCCGCACGCGGCCGCGCGCCCTCACGGCGCCCAGCACGGCCAGGGGCCGAGTCCCGCGCACCCGCCGCACTCCGCGCCCCCGGCGCAGGCGGCGGCACCGCCCAGGGCAGAGACCACCCCCCGCCCCGCTCCCGCGCCCGAAGCCTCCCCAGACGCGCGGCTCATCCGCCGCACGCTGGAGGAAGTCGGCCCGGACGCCGACAAGGTCACCTCGTACTTCTACGCGCTGCTCTTCGTGCGCCACCCCGAACTCCGGCCTCTGTTCCCCGCCTCGATGGACACCCAGCGCGACCGGCTCCTCAAGGCGCTGCTGACGGCGGCCGAGCACGCCGACAACAAGAACGTCCTCGTCCCGTACCTGAAGAACCTGGGCCGCGGACACCGCAAGTACGGCACGCAGCCCGAGCACTACCCAGCGGTCGGCGAGTGCCTGATCGGCGCGTTGACCCGGTACGCGACGACGACGTGGGACCAGGAGACGGAGGCGGCCTGGGTGCGTACGTACACGACGATCTCCCAGGTCATGATCGACGCGGCGGCGGCGGACGAGCTGCGCGCGCCGGCGTGGTGGTACGGCGAGGTGGTCTCGCACGATCTGAGGACCTCGGACATCGCCGTGGTCACGGTCCGGCCCGACCAGCCGTACCCGTTCCTCGCCGGGCAGTACACGAGCCTGGAGACGCCGTGGTGGCCGCGAATCTGGCGGCACTACTCCTTCGCCTCGGCGCCCCGCTCCGACGGGCTGCTCTCGTTCCACGTGAAGGCCGTCCCGGCGGGGTGGGTCTCCAACGCGCTGGTGCACCGCGCCCGCCCGGGCGATGTGATCCGCCTCGGCCCGCCCTCCGGTTCGATGACGGTGGACCACAGCTCCGACAGCGGGCTGCTGTGTCTCGGCGGAGGCACCGGCATCGCGCCCATCAAGGCCCTCGTCGAGGACGTCGCGGAGCACGGCCAGCGCCGCCCGGTCGAGGTGTTCTACGGGGCTCGCACCGACCACGACCTGTACGACATCGACACGATGCTGCGGCTTCAGCAGACCCACCCCTGGCTGGCGGTCCGCCCGATCGTCGATCAGCAGGCCCATCTGCAACTGCCCGACGCGGTGCGCGAGTACGGCCCCTGGAACGAGTACGACGCCTATCTGTCGGGTCCGCCCGGCATGATCCGCAACGGGGTGGACGCCCTGCGGGACATCGGGATTCCGGTGGACCGGATCCGCCACGACTCGGTGGAGGAACTCGTCGCCACCGGCAACTGAGGCCGGGCCTGAACAAGGCAGCCCTCGGCCCGTCAGCCCAGGTCAGGTGCGTGCATCGCCCGTACGCCCTCGATGTTGCCGTCGAGATAGTGCCGCAGGGACAGTGGGACGAGATGGACCGATGCGATGCCCACGCGGGTGAACGGCACCCGCACGATCTCGTACTCGCCGCACGGCTCCTCGATCTCGGGGCCGTGCCGCTGGCTGAGGTCCATGGATTCGAGGCGGCAGACGAAGAAGTGCTGGACCTTTACTCCGGTGGCGCCGCCGTCCTCGCCGATGTGCTCGACGGTGTCCACGAAGCAGGGCACCACATCGAGGATCTTGGCGCCGAGCTCCTCGTGCACCTCGCGGTGCAGGGCCTCGACGACGGTCTCGTCCTCGGGTTCGACCCCGCCGCCGGGGGTCAGCCAGTACGGATCCAGGCCGGGCTTGGTCCGCTTGATCAGGATCAGGTCGTTGCCGTCGAGCAGCACGGCGCGTGCGGTGCGCTTGACCACGGGTCGGACGGTCATGGGAGAAATGTGGCCCCGCCGGTTCCACGTGAAACATTCCGTACCGACCTGGCCTCAGGACAACGCCAATTGATCTGCGCTAGTTGATCACCAGGGGCAGGGCGCCAGGGATTGATCGCCACCGTCTGATCAGCACCAATCGACGGCGGCGCGCAGCAGCCACTCGTGCGACCGCGCGATGTGCGGCATGGCCAGCGTGCCGGTACGCACGACGAGGAAGTACGTCCGCAGCGGAGGTACCGGGGGATCGAGCAGCGCTACGACCTCGCCACGCTCGAGAGCCGGCGCGCAGAGGTAGCGCGGGAGCACCGAGAGCCCGGCACCGGCGATGGTGCAGGCGAGTACCGCGCGTAGATCCGGCACGATGACGGTGCCCGAGGTGGCAGGGCGTGAGTCGAAGACGGCGGCCCAGTAGCGGGCGACGAACGGCAGCGACTCGTGCGCCTCCACCAGTGGCAGATCCTCCAGCGCGGCCGCGCCGTTGCGGCGCAGGGTGCCGGGCCCTATGCGGGCGGCCCACCGGGGTGAGGCAAGGAGGACATGCTCCTCGTCGCAGAGCGGAGTCGCGGTGAGCAGGGTGCCGCGCGGTCGGGCCGTAGTGATGGCCAGATCATGATGTCCCGCGCCAAGACCCTCCAGGACTTCCTCGGCGTTGCCGAAGGAGGCGCGCAGGGCGAAGCTCTGGCCGTCGTCACGGGTGAGCGCGGTGAGGGCGGGCAGCGCGCGCTCGGTGGTGAACTCCGGAGGCCCCGCGAGGTGAAGCGTGCGTACCGACGATTCCTCGTCGATGCCGGTCTCGGTGATCTCCACGAGGGCGTCGAGGTGCGGAGCGGCCTTGTGGGCGAGTTCGTCACCGATGGAGGTGGGGGTCACGCCGCGTGCCTGGCGAAGGAACAGGGGGCGGCCCAACTGCCGCTCCAGGGTGCGGATCTGGGATGTCACTGCGGGCTGAGAAAGGCCGAGCAGCGCGGCGGCCCGCGTGAAGGATCCTGCCCGGTGCACGGTCACGAATGTGCGCAGCAGGGCGAGATCCATGGCGGTGTCCTTCCCTCTCGGCCCCCGGGTCGGCTCCAACTATAAATATGTCGATAGGTCTCTGTCGCTACGGTGATTGGACACTGACACAGAGTCAACTAGCCTTATGCGCGCGGTTCTTGGCGCGCAGGAACCGGGGACGGCCCGAGCCACGAGGGGGGAGGCTCGGGCCGTCCGTTGTGCGTAGTCGGTCACCGGTCGGAGGCCACGGCGGGCGCGAAGCGGCCCGCGGGAGGCCCTAGGCGGCCGCCTCGTCGAGCGCGCGCAGCACATCGGCCACGAGGTCGTCCGGGTCCTCGGCACCGGCGGAGAAGCGGATGAAGCCCTCCGAGACGTCGTCCCCGCCCCATCGGCGGCGGCGCTCGGCGGTGGACCGAACGCCGCCGAAGCTCGTCGCGTCGTCCACGAGCCTCAGGGCCTCCATGAACCGCTCGGCACGCGCGCGCGTGGGCAGCGTGAAAGAGACCACGCACCCGAAGCGCCGCATCTGCTGCGCGGCGATCTTGTGCGAAGGGTCGTCGGGCAGACCCGGGTAGCGCAGGGCCTCGATGTCGTCGCGGCCGCGCAGGGCGAGCGCGAGCGCGAGCGCGTTGGCGTTCTGCCGCTCCGCCCTCAACTGGAGCGTGGCGAGCGAGCGATGGGCGAGCCAGGCCTCCATAGGGCCGGGAATCGCGCCGACGATCTTGCGCCAGCCCCGCACCGAGGCGGTCAGCTCGGCGTCGCGGCAGGTCACGTAGCCGAGCAGGATGTCGCCGTGGCCGGTGAGCTGCTTGGTACCGCTGGCCACGGAGAAGTCGGCGCCGAGCTCCAAGGGGCGCTGGCCGAGCGGCGTGGCGAGCGTGTTGTCGACCGCTACCAGGGCGCCACGCGCGTGTGCCGCCTCGGCGAGCCGCCGCACGTTGCACACGTCGAGGCCGGGGTTCGACGGCGTCTCGATCCACAGGAGCTTCGCGCCGTCCAGGACGTCGAGCTGGGCGTCGCCGCCCGTGGGAGCGGTGCGTACCTCGATGCCGAACGCCGTGAGCTGCTCGCGGACGAGCGGGAACACCTGGTAGCCGTCGCTCGGGAGAACGACCACGTCGCCGGCCTTGAGCTGAGAGAAGAGCACGGCCGAGATGGCGGCCATCCCGGAGGCGAAGACGAGGGTGTCGACGCCCTCCTGTCCGGGCGCCTCGAGCTCGCCGATGGCCCGCTCCAGGTGGGTCCAGGTCGGGTTGTCGTCGCGGCCGTACGTGTAGGGCCCCGAGACATCACCCGGTAGGTGGAAGTGTGCGGCGAAGACAGGCCCTGGAAGCGTCGGTTCGTTCTTCGAGGCCTCGGGCAGCCCCGCCCTCACTGCCCTCGTGCCGTCCCCCATCTGCGCCGATTGCGTCATGCCGCCCGTCCTTCCAGTGCTGCGCGTACCGCGTCGAGTAGACCGTCGCTTGCCGCCTCCACCATTTTCAGGCACTCCTCGAAGCCGTCGATGCCGCCGTAGTACGGGTCCGGTACGTCCAGGTCTGCCCCTGCCGAGGGGTCGTACGAGCGCAGCAGGCGGACCTTCTCGGCGTCCTCCGGACTCGGTGCCAGGTGGCGCAGGGTGCGCAGATGCCCGGCGTCCAGGGCGATCACCAGATCGAGCCGGGAGAACCACGAGGCGCTGAACTGCCGGGCCGTATGGCCGCTTTCGTAGCCGCCGGCCGCCAGCACGGAGACGGTGCGGTGGTCGGCACCGTCCCCCTCGTGCCAGCCGCCGGTGCCCGCGCTGTTCACCTCCACGAGGCCGTCGAGACCGGCCTCGTGGAGGCGCGAGCGGAAGACCGACTCGGCCATGGGCGAGCGGCAGATGTTGCCGGTGCAGACGAAGCACACGCGGAAAGGCATGGGCCGGGCTCAGTCCTTGTCGTCGGGCAGGACGACGTTCAGCGCCCAGGAGACAACCGAGATGATCAGGCCACCGAGGACGGCGGTCCAGAACCCCTCGACGTGGAAGCTCAGGTCGAACTGCTCGGCCAGCCACGAGGTCAGCAGCAGCATCAGGGCGTTGACCACGAGCGTGATCAGGCCGAGCGTCAGGATGAAGAGCGGGAAGGTAAGGACCTTCACTATTGGCTTGACCAGGAAGTTCACCAGGCCGAAGAGCAGCGCCACGATGATCAGCGTGCCGACCTTCTTGCCGGTGCTGTCACCCGTCAGCGTGATTTTGTCGAGCAGCCACACAGCGACGGCCAGGGCCCCGGCGTTGGCGATCGTCTTGACTACGAAATTCTTCATGTGTCTGATCGTGGCAGACGAGACCGGATCATGAGAGTGGCCCAGCGAGGCCGCTCGCGGGCAAGGGGCGGACAAGAGGGATGAAGGCATTCCGGCTGGACGAACTGGAAGCGGAACGTGCCGCGAACGACGGCGCGTATCTGCAGTTCCTGCATGAGCGGAACATGTCGGTCGGGCTCTACGCCCTCGACGCGGGGGGCCAGGACCCGCAGCAGCCCCACCAGCAGGACGAGGTCTACCTCGTCGTCAGCGGTCGAGGCTCGATCACCGTCGGCATGGAGACGACCCAGGTGGCGCGCGGCAGTGTCGTGTACGTGCCGGCCGGGGTGACCCACAAGTTCCATCACATCAGCGAGGACCTGCGGGTTCTGGTGGTGTTCTCTCCGCCTGAGAGCTGACGGCGGATCTCGGGGTTCCCTAGGGGGTCGCTCAGGGGACGACAAGGGGTCCGCGGTCCCCACGGAGCGCCTCGGCGTGCCAGCATCGAATGCAGAAGCCGTATCGAAGCGGTCCGGCTCAGGAGAGAGGTAAGGGCGATGGCAGTGCGAGAGATCTTCGCGGGCATGCCGTGGTGGGTTAAGTGGGTCGCGGTGCCGGTCATCGCCCTGGTCGTCTTCGGCGGGCTGATAGCCAGCGTCGTGGGCTTCGTGATCGGTCTGCTCTTCAAGGTGCTGCTCTTCGTGGCCCTGGTCGGTGGACTCATTTACGTCGTACGGAAGTTCATCACGGGCTCGTCCTCGCGCAGCGACTGGTAGCACTGGGCAACGGTTCGCTCGCGCGGGGGAAGTTTCCCCGCGCGGCCCTCTCGAAGTGGTGGCCAGGGCTAGAGTCCGGAACTCGACGGCCGCACCCCCGTGATTCCCGAGAAGCGGGGGGACCCCACGCGTTTCGGGAGTGAACCTTGGCCACGGCTGAACCGCTTTCCGCCGCCCCGTTGTCCGCCGACATCACGTCCCCCGACACCATGTCCGCCGACTCCATGTCCCCACACGCCGTGGCCCCACCCGACGGCTGTCGCACGCACAGCTACGACGACGACGCCCAGGCCGAGGCTCACCCCGAGGGCCCGGCCGGCGCCCCGCCCACCCTCATCGGTTCCGTCCAGCGCGCGATGCGCCTTCTCGAGGCCGTCGCGTCGCACGAAGAGGGAGCGCCGGCCAAGCAGCTCGCCCGGGAGGCCGGACTCGCCCTTCCCACGGCGTACCACCTGTTGCGCACGCTCGCCCACGAGGGCTATCTCCGCAAGGAGAAGGGCCTGTTCGTCCTGGGGACGGCGGCCGAGAGGCTGAGTAGCAGCGGAGCGCAGCAGAATCGTCGCGGCATGATCACCGACGCCCTGCAGCACTGGCGCGACGCCATCGGCGTCCCGGTGTACTTCTCGGTGTACCGAGAGGGCGAGATCGAAGTCGTGGCCGTCGCCGACACGCCCGGGAATCCCGCGGTCGCCGAATGGGCCGACTTTCGCGAGACGGGGCACGCCCACGCGATCGGTCAGTGCCTCCTCGCCCAGCTCGACGACGAGAGCCGACGCGATCACCTCGACCGCTATCCCGCGTATTCGATCACCCCGTACACGGTGCGTGACGACCGTGCGCTACTGCGACGGCTGAACGGGCAGGGGCGGATGCAGCCGGTCGTGGAGCACCAGGAGTACGCGTTGGGCACGGTCTGCGCCGCGTTCCCCATCACCGTCGGGTCCACCGCGGCGACGATGGCGGTCTCCCTCCCGTGCCATCAGGCCGGTCGCCTGCTGCCCGCGGCCCGCCAGCTGCAGAACGAAGTCGGGAAACTCGTGGGGACACTCGCCTTCTCTATCAGCATCTGAAAACTCACTCCTTGTGATCCCGCATGTACGTTAAGCAAGATGCGAAGAGCGTCGGGAAGGCTGTTCCCGGCCGATCGACGGCAAATTGACGGGGTAGGCGATGCGCGAGTCGGTACAGGCAGTACAAGCAGAGGTCATGATGAGCTTCCTCGTCTCCGAGGAACTCTCGTTCCGCATCCCGGTGGAGCTGCGGTACGCCGCCGCTGATCCCTACGCCGTGCGGCTGACCTTCCACCTTCCCGGGGACGCCCCGGTGACGTGGGCGTTCGGCAGAGAGCTCCTGGTGGACGGCGTGGCCGGTCCCTGCGGCGACGGCGATGTGCGCATCGAGCCGGTGGAACTGGCGGGCAGCCCGGGCGACATGCCGGGCGAGGTGCACATCCGGCTCCAAGTGGGTGGAGACCAGGCACTGTTCAAGGCGGGCGTCGCCCCCCTCGTCGCGTTCCTCGACCGTACCGACAAGCTCGTCCCGCTCGGCCAGGAGCGGGCGCTCGCCGACTTCGAGGCGCATCTCGACGAGGCACTCGACCGGATCCTCGCCGAGGAGCAGAGCGCGGGCTGACGGGCTCCAGGAGCCCGCGCACGATCAACTGAGGTAACGCTTCAGCAGACCGGCGCCCTCGGGGTGCCCTCGCAGGGGTTCAGCGCCTTCGACGCCGGCCCCTTCCTCCGCGTGCCGGGCCGGCTGCGGCGGCGGACGGGGAGCCCGGTCGGTCGGCGGAGACCACCAGAGCCGCGAGCGCGGTCGTCACCGGCACCGAGGCGACCAGACCGATCGAGCCCACCAGAGTCCGGACGATCTCCTCGGCCACCAGCTCACTGTTGGCCACGGTGCCCACACTGCTCTGCGCGATCGAGAAGAGCAGCAACAGCGGCAGCGCCGCGCCCGCGTACGCCAGGACCAGCGTGTTGACCACGGACGCGATGTGGTCGCGCCCGATCCGGATACCCGCGCGGTACAGGCCGCGCCGGCCCATCGTCGGGTCGGCCTGATGCAGCTCCCACACCGCCGACGTCTGTGTGACCGTCACATCGTCGAGCACGCCCAGCGAACCGATGATGACCCCGGCGAGCAGGAGACCGCTCATGTCGATGGACGGGTAGAGACCGTGGATCAGGCCCGTGTTGTCGTCGGTGTTGCCGGTCAGCGCGGCCCAGCCGATGAACAGTGAGCCGAGCAGACCGATCAGGAGCAGGGACACCAGTGTGCCGAGCACCGCGACCGACGTTCGGGCCGTCGGACCGTGACACATGTAGAGAGCGATCAGCATGATGGCGCTCGCCCCGACCACCGCCACCACCAGCGGATTCGAGCCCTGAAGGATCGCGGGCAGGATGAAGAAGGTCAACACCATGAAGCTGACGGCCAGCGCGACGAGTGCCATGACGCCCCGCAGCCGGCCCACGACGACCACGGCCAGCGCGAAGATCCCGGCGAGGAGCGTCATCGGGAGCCTGCGGTTCACATCGGTGACGGAGTACTGGAGTTCCTTGGGCGCGTCGGGCGCGTAGGCCACGATCACCTTCTGGTTCTCGTGCAACTGCCGCGGCGAGTCCGGCTGCACGATCTCCGTGAACGTGTGCCCGGTGTCCTTGCCGCCATCGACGCGGACCGTCGCCTTCTCGCACGTGCCCTTCGCCTGCTGCTCGGCGGACCGGCCCTCGGCGGTCGATGTATCGCCGGTGGGGGTGTCGCCGGAGGCGTTCACGGACCGACAGTCGACCTTGTCGACCTGAGTGACGGTGCCCTGTTGGGTCTGTCGGTCGAAGCCGACGCCCGTACGGGCGTGGGAGGGGGCGCCGCCGGGCCAGAGCACCACGAGGCCGACGACGACCGCCACGGAGAACGGGATGAGCACCGCAGCGATGACCTTGCGCAGATGCTTGGAAACAGGCGCGGCAGGGCCGTGGCTGTGGGAGTGCCCGTGCCCTCCGCCCCCCTGGACATGGGGCGGATGCGGCGGCGAGGACGGAGACTGCTGCGTGCTGGTCACCGCCCGATCATCGCAAGAACGGCAGGGGCCCTCTGTTCAGCGCGCCAGAAATGACGCTAGCGTGGGGTCACCTTTGCACACGCGGGAGCTCGGAGCACCGGGCTGAGAGGGCGCTGACCTCCGCTTCGGCGATGTTTCACATGAAACATCGCCCGACGGAAGCCGCTGCGTCGACCGCCGAACCTGTTACCGGGTAATGCCGGCGTAGGGAGTAGGTCTCATGACCACATCGGACGCACGCACGCCTGCCTCCAACCTGTCCGCAGAGACGGGCGAGGCCGGGAAGTCCATCGGCTGGCACAAGGGGTACGTCACGGGCTCACGCCCCGACCTCCAGGTGCCGGTCCGCCAGGTGCACCTCACCAACGGCACGGCGGTCACGCTCTACGACACGTCCGGGCCGTACACCGATCCGAGTGTCGACACCGACGTCCGCAGGGGCCTCGCGCCGCTGCGGGAGAACTGGATCATCAGCCGGGGCGACACCGAGGAGTATGCAGGCCGCCCGGTCCGCCCCGAGGACGACGGCATCAAGCACACCTCGCCGCGCGGCGGTCTGCGCAACCTCGACGCGGTCTTCCCCGGCCGCCCCCGCCAGCCTCGTCGCGGGCGTGACGGCCAGGCGGTGACCCAACTCGCGTACGCCAGGCGCGGGGAGGTCACGCCCGAGATGGAGTACGTGGCCATCCGGGAGAACGTGGAGCCTGAGGTCGTCCGCGAGGAGATCGCCGCGGGCCGCGCGGTCCTGCCGGCCAACGTCAACCACCCGGAGATCGAGCCGATGATTATCGGCAAGCGGTTCCTGGTGAAGGTCAACGCCAACATCGGCAACTCCGCGGTCACCTCGTCCATCGAGGAGGAGGTGGAGAAGATGACATGGGCGACCCGCTGGGGCGCCGACACCGTCATGGACCTCTCCACCGGCCGCAACATCCACACCACGCGCGAATGGGTCCTGCGCAACTCCCCCGTGCCGATCGGTACGGTCCCGCTCTACCAGGCGCTGGAGAAGGTCGACGGCCGCGCCGAGGAGCTGACCTGGGAGATCTACAAGGACACAGTCATCGAGCAGGCCGAGCAGGGCGTGGACTACATGACGGTTCACGCGGGCGTGCGGCTGCCGTACGTCCCGCTCACCGCCAACCGCAAGACGGGCATCGTCTCGCGCGGCGGTTCGATCATGGCCGCCTGGTGCCTGGCGCACCACAAGGAGAGCTTCCTCTACGAGAACTTCGCGGAGCTCTGCGAGATCCTCGCGGCGTACGACGTCACGTACTCGCTGGGCGACGGCCTGCGGCCGGGGTCGATCGCGGACGCCAACGACGAGGCGCAGTTCGCCGAGCTGAAGACGCTCGGGGAGCTCAACACGATCGCGAAGAGCTTCAACGTCCAGACGATGATCGAGGGCCCCGGGCACGTCCCGATGCACAAGATCAAGGAGAACATCGACCTTCAGCAGGAGGTGTGCGAGGAGGCGCCCTTCTACACACTCGGCCCGCTGACGACCGACATCGCTCCTGCGTACGACCACATCACCTCCGGCATCGGAGCCGCGATGATCGCGTGGTGGGGCACGGCGATGCTCTGCTACGTCACGCCCAAGGAGCACCTGGGCCTGCCCAACCGTGACGACGTGAAGACCGGCGTCATCACCTACAAGATCGCGGCCCACGCGGCGGACCTCGCCAAGGGGCACCCGGGGGCCCAGGAGTGGGACGACGCCCTCTCCGACGCGCGCTTCGAGTTCCGCTGGGAGGACCAGTTCAACCTGGCCCTCGACCCGGACACGGCAAGGGAGTTCCACGACGAGACACTCCCGGCCGAACCAGCGAAGACGGCCCACTTCTGCTCGATGTGCGGGCCGAAGTTCTGCTCGATGAAGATCTCTCAGGACATCCGCCGCCAGCACGGCGGGACCAAGAGCGAGATCGAGGAGGGCATGGCGGAGAAGTCCAAGGAGTTCGCCGCCGCGGGCAACCGGGTCTATCTGCCGATCGCGGACTGACCTCAACCGCGCCCACGCGGGCACCGCGTGCTGTCCACCGGTCGCCGTTCGCGGCCGGTGGACAGGGTGTTCCGGGACCGAGTCCCGGCAGGCCCCAGGGCCTCGCGTCTGGATCAGGACGGCCTCGCCCGATCCAAACGAAAGACCCTAGTCCGGCTGGTGGTCCGGGCCTCCGAAGTCGGGGCTCGTGAAGTCCGGGCTCGAGTACGTCGGGCGCGGGGCCGCAGGGGAGCCGCTGTCGGTGCCCGGGCTGCTGAACCCTGGCCTGTTGTACCCGAGATGCGGCATGCGGCCCGCGGATCCGGGGACGCTCCCGCGGTTGGCGGGGGCCGGCGGTGGTTCCGCGAGGGCTTCCCGGAGGAAGGGCAGGATGCCGCGTTCCAGGAGCACCAGGCACCAGGCTTCTCTGGCCCGGTCCACCTCCTCGTTCGACTCGTTGTGCGCGCCGGCCTGCAAGGACGTCGCGCCATTGCGCAGAGCGGTGAGCAGCAGGCCCACGCCGGCGACAAGAATGCCCGCCGCCGTGAGCGCGCCGAACACCCAGCCGGCCATCAACAAGGTCTGGGCGAAAGCCGGTTCCGGATCGAGCATCTTCAGGATGTAGCCGACGAGCAGGAAGATCGCGGCAGCCGTCCCGGCGAGTACGGGGGCGAGGACCGCGACGACGGCTATGACGCCGGCGCCGGTGGTCTCCGCCACCTCGCCCACAGTGGCGGCCAGGCCGATCGCTCCGCCGCCGGTCTCCGCCGCGTTTCCTTCTTCGCGCAGCGGACGAACGGGCCGGGGCGAGGCGCGCAGGTCGGCGCGGACCTTCACGTAGTTCTGGTACTCGGTCGCCGCGGCGGCCGTGATCAGCGCGGTGGCGTTGAGCGCCATGGTGCGCAGTTGTTCGGGGTTGAGCCGCTGACCCACTGCGGCGAGATCAGGGCGGTCCGGTGCGGTACGCAGCGCTTCATCGAGGATCCGCTCGAACTCGGGGCGGTCCTCGTTGAGCAGGTGCGGAGCGCTGTTCATGTGCATCCCCCGATGCTCCGTAGGGCTTGGGGGCTCGCATGGGTACGAGCCGTCGGGCAGAAACGGAGGGGAGCCTGCTACGGATAAGCCGATGGTAGAGCGGCGACGGCACGCGGTGACAGGGGGTTTCCCGAATTCGGCCCGGTGGCCGGACTGAGCCCCCGTTCGGTGCGCCTGCCCGGGTAACGCCTAGCTATCCATGGGGAGTTGCTGGACCAGCAGCTTTCCGGCCATGGTCACCCCGCCGTCCATCCCGATGGCGAGCCCTCCCGCGTACACGTGCGGGCCCTCGATCTGCGGGCGGCTGTCCTCGGATCCGTCCGCCGCGTCCTCGGTACCGACCTCGCCGAGGAGGTACGGGATGGGGCTGTGGCCGTGGACGACGCGCGCGCCGCCGTAGGCGTCGAGGAGCTCGCGCACGGCTTCGGGTCCGGACTCGTCACGGAACGCGAAGCGCTTGGTGAATTTGCGGAAGAGGTCCCAGCACTCGTCCGCGTCGTTACGCGTGAGGGTCTCGCGGACCGTGTCGTTGACTGCCTCGATCGAGTCGCCGTAGTCGAGGTACGCGGTCGTGTCGGAGTGCATGAGGAGGTGGTCGTCCTCCAGCTCGATGGCGTCGAGCCGGGACATCCACTGCAGATGGACGTCCTGGAGACGGTCCATGTCCGACTTCTGGCCGCCGTTGAGCAGCCAGGCCGCCTGGAAAGTGGCGGTTCCGGCGCCCGAGTTGACCGGGGTGTCGCCGAAGCGCTTGGCGCCGAGCAGGAGCAGTTCGTGGTTGCCCATGAGGGCCTTGCAGTAGCCGCCGGCGGCCGCGGCCTCCGCGGACAGCCGCATCACGAGGTCGATGACGCCGATGCCGTCGGGCCCGCGGTCGGTGAAGTCACCGAGGAACCAGAGCCGGGCGGTGCCCGCCGACCAGCTGCCCTCGGCGTCGATGAGGCCCTGCTCGTACAGGGCCGCGATCAGTTCGTCGAGGTAGCCGTGCACGTCGCCGACGACGTACAGCGGGCCGAGGCCGTCGGTAGGACGGGGCGCAGGCTCGGTGTCGATCTGCACCTGGACCGTGTCACCGCGGTTGATGACCGGAAGGTCGCGCTGGGTGGGCGTGTACCCGTCGGGCTGGTCGAACGCGGGATCCTGAGGCGCCGGCTCCGCAGGGGAGGGCTGTGAGAGCGACGGCTCCTGGAACGCGGGATCCGGCTCCGCCCGCGGGGGCACGGCTGGGGCGGGTGGAGCGGGGTCGTGGCCGAGCTCCTGGACGTTCGCCGGTACATCGTGGACGTACGCGGGAACGCGGAAGTCGCGCAGCGTCGCCGTGCGCACCTCGGGTCCCTGACCGGCCCCCTGAGTCATCGACCCCTCCACCACCATTGCGCCGCCTCTGCACCCGATCGGACTGCCTGGTCGCAGCGGCCCGCGGTGTCGTGCGCCCATCATAGGAATGCGGCTCGCACTGTGTGATGCACCAGGGGTGGTGAATCGAATCCGGACGGCTGTTCACCGTGCTTTTCTCCCGAATTGGTACAGGCTTTTCCGGGTGGTCTTCGGGGTGACCACCCGGAAGCCGTCGTTCAGCCCTGCCCCGGGGAGCGGGGCGGGCTGACCGTCGTGCGGGGCGGACGGCGCTGGGAGGAGGTCCGGACGATGAGTTCCGTCGGTATCACCTGCTCGACCGTCTGGTCCGATTCAACCCCTTCGATGGCGTCGATCAGCAGCTGGACGACCGCGGTGCCGATCCGCCGCGGCTTGAGCGAGAGGGTCGTGATGGGCGGTTCCGTGGTGGCGTAGACGGTCGATTCGCTGCAGCAGACGAGCAGCAGGTCCTCGGGGACGCGCAGGCCGTACCGGCGGGCGGCGGCGAGCAGGTCCGTGCCGTTGGGGTCGAAGAGTCCGTACACGGCGTCGGGCCGGTCGGGGCGGGCCAGGAGCCGGTCGGCGGCGACGGCCCCCGCGCACGGATCGTGCGCGGGATAGGACTCGTACACGGGTTCCTGTCCGATCCGCTCGCACCAGTGCAGGTACGCGGAGGTGGACAGATGGGTGTACGTGTCCGTGGTCGTGCCGGTGAGCAGTCCGATGCGGCGGGCCCCCGCGGCGGCGAGGTGGTCGAGGATGCCGAGCACGGCGGCCTCGTGGTCGTTGTCCACCCAGGCGGTGACGGGGAGCGTGCCGGCGGGTCGCCCGTCGGAGACGACGGGCAGGCCCTGGCGGACCAGCTCGGTGACCACCGGGTCGTGGTCGGACGGGTCGATGACGACGGTGCCGTCGAGAGCGACGTTCGACCACACGTCGTGGCGTGAGGTGGCGGGCAGGATGACTAAGGCGTACCCGCGGGCGAGCGCCGCCGAGGTGGCCGCTCTCGCCATTTCCGCGAAGTACGCGAATTCGGTGAAGGTGAAAGGTTCATCCCCGTAGGTCGTGACGGTCAGGCCGATGAGGCCCGACTTTCCGGTACGGAGCGTTCGGGCCGCCGCGGAGGGGCGATAGCCCAACCGGTCGGCGACCTCGCGGACATGGCGTCGGGTGGCGTCCGGGAGCCGGCCCTTACCGTTGAGCGCATCGGAGACAGTCGTGATGGAGACCCCGGCGGCGGCGGCAACGTCTCTGATGCCCGCCCGCACCTGCCGGGTGCCCCGACGGGTGGTCTCCGCCCTGCTCACCTGGTGCTTCCCTGCTGCTGTCATGGCGAGCCGATAGTAGGGCTCATGTGGCGGGGTGGCGTGAGTGCATATGCACGCGTTGACAGGCACGTTTCTGCATGGCCGGGCCGAGTCAATGACCTTGGAAATCAAGGAAGTTGAGGGCACTGACGCTGGGACGTCGCTTGTCGGCACGCATGGGCCTGCCAAGTTGGCGATGTTGCGAGTAGGTCTCAACTCACCTTCACGGAGGATGCGCGCCACGGCGCGAGCTACCGGCGCGCGCTGCGAAAGGGAGCGCTCCCCCTCTTCCGTACGCCTTCGGGAGGTCCCCGGCCGTCGTCAGGGGTGGTGTCGGACGACCACAAGGGATGTCGGGAGTCCCGGGCCATTGGGGTCTGCCGCGAATCCTCTTAAGGTGAGCAGTATTGAAATGGTGGTCGCGAGGAGGACTGCGGTGAGCGAGACGAGCCCCAAGCTGCGTGCCGAGCTGGAGGGTATTCCCACCTACAAGCCGGGCAAGGCTGCCGCGGCAGGGGGGCCGGTGGCGTACAAGCTGTCCTCCAACGAGAACCCCTATCCGCCGCTTCCCGGCGTGATGGAGAGTGCCGTCGCGGCGGCCGGTTCCTTCAACCGTTACCCGGACATGGCCTGCACCGGGCTGATGAACGAGCTGGCGGAACGATTCGCGGTGCCGGTCACGCATCTGGCCACGGGCACCGGCTCGGTCGGGGTCGCACAGCAGCTGCTCCAGGCGACCAGTGGCCCCGGTGACGAGGTCATGTACGCCTGGCGCTCCTTCGAGGCGTACCCGATCATCACGCAGATCAGCGGCGCCAAGGCGGTGGAGGTGCCGCTGACGTCCGGCGAGGTCCACGACCTCGACGCGATGGCCGACGCGATCACCGACCGCACGCGCCTGATCTTCGTGTGCAACCCGAACAACCCGACCGGCACGGTGGTGCGCCGGGCCGAGCTCGAGCGGTTCCTCGACCGGGTCCCGAGCGACGTCCTGGTCGTGCTCGACGAGGCGTACCGCGAGTTCATCCGGGACGCCGAGGTGCCGGACGGCGTCCAGATCTACCGGGACCGTCCCAATGTCGCCGTGCTGCGGACGTTCTCCAAGGCGTACGGGCTCGCGGGCCTGCGGGTCGGCTTCGCCATCGCCCATGAGCCGGTGGCGGCCGCGCTGCGCAAGACGGCGGTGCCGTTCGGTGTGAGCCAGCTCGCGCAGGACGCGGCGGTCGCCTCGCTGCGGGCCGAGGACGAGCTGCTCGGCCGCGTCGGCTCGCTGGTGTGTGAGCGCAACCGTGTGGTCGAGGCGCTGCGGGCGCAGGGCTGGACGGTGCCGGAGTCGCACGCGAACTTCGTGTGGCTGCGGCTGGGGGAGCGCACGGCGGACTTCGCCGCGGCGTGCGAGCAGGCCGGCGTGGTCGTGCGGCCGTTCGCCGGCGAGGGCATGCGGGCCACGATCGCGGAGGCCGAGGCCAACGACGTCTTCCTGAACACGGCGGCGGCGTTCCGCAAGGAGCTGTAGACCCGGCGGCTGCGGCCGCTCTGTGGCGTGGTGGGGGTTCCCCGAAGTAAGGGGGGACCCCCCTTCTGCTGTCCGGAGCCGGTAGTACATAATGCTTGTGAATGTGAACGCTTTCACAAGCGTGCCCGGTTGATCCGGAGAGCAGTGGGATTAAAGGGGCAAATTGCCGCTGGACCACGGCGACTTAAGGAGATGACGCAGTGGACCCGACGTTGATGGCTCTGGCGCCGGAAACTCTGGCGCGATGGCAGTTCGGCATCACGACCGTCTATCACTTCCTCTTCGTCCCCCTGACCATCTCGCTCGCCGCCCTGACGGCGATCCTCGAGACGGCCTGGGTGCGGACGGGCAAGGAGCACTACCTCCGGGCGACCAAGTTCTGGGGAAAGCTCTTCCTGATCAACATCGCCATGGGTGTCGTGACCGGCATCGTGCAGGAGTTCCAGTTCGGCATGAACTGGTCGGACTACTCGCGCTTCGTCGGCGACATCTTCGGCGCTCCGCTCGCCTTCGAGGCGCTGATCGCCTTCTTCTTCGAGTCGACCTTCATCGGTCTGTGGATCTTCGGCTGGGACAAGCTCCCGAAGAAGCTGCACTGCGCCACGATCTGGCTGGTGTCCATCGGCACGATCCTGTCGGCGTACTTCATCATGGCCGCCAACTCGTTCATGCAGCATCCGGTCGGCTACCGGATCGTGGAGCGGGACGGCACCAAGCGCGCCGAGCTGACCGACTTCGCCGCCGTGCTCTTCCAGGAGACGGTGCTCGTCAACTTCTGGCATGTGATCAGCGCGTCCATCCTGGTCGGCGGCGCGTTCATGACCGGCATAGCGATCTTCCACCTGCGCAAGAAGCAGCACATCCGCACCATGCGGATGTCGCTGCGCCTCGGCCTGGTGACGGCCATGGTCGGCACGCTCCTCACCGTCGTCAGCGCGGACACGCTCGGCAAGGTGATGTACGAGCAGCAGCCGATGAAGATGTCGGCCGCGGAAGCGCTGTGGGACACGGAGAAGCCGGCGCCGTTCTCGATCTTCGCGTACGGCGATGTCTCCAAGGGCCACAACACGGTCGCCATCGAGGTCCCCGGCGTGCTGTCCTTCCTCGCCAAGAACGACTTCAACGCCGAGATCCCCGGGATCAACGACATCAACAAGGCGGAGCAGGAGAAGTTCGGGCCCGGTGACTACCGCCCCAACATCCCCACCGCCTACTGGTCGTACCGCTGGATGATCGGCTTCGGCGGGGTCTCGATGGCCCTGTGCACGGCGGGACTGTGGCTGACCCGCCGCAGGTTCTGGCTGGCGCCGGAGCACCGCACCGGCGAGGACGAGACGCCGAAGCTGATGCTCACCAAGAACAAGGAGCTGACGCCGAAGCTGGGCATCTGGTGGTGGCGCCTGTCCCAGTGGACGCTGATCTTCCCGATCATCGGTATCTCCTGGGGCTGGATCTTCACCGAGACCGGGCGCCAGCCGTGGGTGGTCTACGGCGTGCTCAGGACCAGGGACGCGGTCTCCCCCGGCGTCTCGCAAGGCGAGGTGCTCACCTCTCTGATCGTGTTCGCGCTGGTCTACGCCGCGCTCGCCGTCATCGAGGTGAAGCTGATGGTCAAGTACATCAAGCAGGGGCCGCCCGAGCTCACCGAGGCCGACCTCAACCCGCCCACCAAGATCGGCGGCCCCGGATCCGGAGCGGATTCCGGCGACGCTTCCGATGCCGACCGGCCCATGGCCTTCTCGTACTGAGACTGAGGAGCTGCTGAGGCATGGAACTTCACGACGTCTGGTTCGTACTCATAGCGGTCCTGTGGATCGGCTACTTCTTCCTGGAGGGATTCGACTTCGGGATCGGGGTCCTGACCAAGGTGCTCGCCCGCGGACGCACCGAGCGGCGCGTCCTGATCAACACCATCGGACCCGTCTGGGACGGCAACGAGGTGTGGCTGCTCACGGCCGGCGGTGCCACCTTCGCGGCCTTCCCCGACTGGTACGCGACGCTCTTCTCGGGCTTCTACCTGCCGCTGCTGATGATCCTGGTCTGCCTGATCGTGCGGGGTGTCGCCTTCGAGTACCGGGCGAAGCGGCCCGAGGAGAAGTGGCAGACCAACTGGGAGCACGCGATCTTCTGGACCTCGCTGATCCCGGCGGTGCTGTGGGGCGTGGCCTTCGGGAACATCGTGCGCGGCGTGAAGATCGACGCGCACAAGGAGTTCGTGGGCAGTTTCTGGGACCTGCTCAACCCGTACGCGATCCTCGGCGGTCTGGTGACGCTGACGCTGTTCACCTTCCACGGCGCGGTGTTCGCCTCGCTCAAGACGGTGGGCGACATCCGGGTGCGGGCGCGGAAGATGGCGCTGGGGCTCGGTCTGGTGGCCGCGGCCTTCGCGCTCGCCTTTCTGATCTGGACCCAGGCCGACAAGGGTGACGGCTCGTCGCTGATCGCGATGATCGTCACGGTGGCCGCCCTCGTCGGCGCTATCGTCGCCATCAAGGCGGGCCGCGAGGGCTGGTCGTTCGCGCTCTCCGGCATCACGATCGCGGCAGCCGTCGCGATGCTCTTCCTGACGCTGTTCCCGAACGTCATGCCGTCTTCGCTCGACCCGGACTGGAGCCTCACGGTCACCAACGCCTCGTCGAGCCCCTACACCCTGAAGATCATGACCTGGTGCGCGGCGGTGGCGACGCCCATCGTGCTGCTCTACCAGTCGTGGACGTACTGGGTGTTCCGCAAGCGGATCGGCACGCAGCACATCGCCGACGCCGCACACTGAGCCCCTGATGACGAGGGTGTGTTTCACGTGAAACCGATCGACCAGCGTCTGCTCCGGTACACCAGGGCCACTCGCCTCTTCCTGATCGCGGTGGTGGTCCTCGGCGTGGCCGGGGCGGGCCTGGTCATCGCTCAGGCGATGCTCATCGCCGAAGTGGTGGTGGGGGCCTTCGAGCGCGGCCTTGATGTCTCCGCCCTGCGCACACCGCTCTTGCTGCTTGCGCTGGTGGCGGCCGGGCGCGGTCTGGTCTCCTGGCTGACCGAGCTGGCCGCTCACCGGGCCAGCGCGGCGGTCAAGTCGGAGCTGCGCGGGCGGCTCCTGGAGCGCGCCTCCCGGCTGGGCCCGGGGTGGCTCAGTGGGCAGCGGACCGGATCCCTGGTGGCGCTCGCGACGCGGGGTGTGGACGCGCTCGACGACTACTTCTCGCGCTATCTGCCGCAGTTGGGCCTCGCGGTGGTGGTGCCCGTGGCGGTGCTCGCGCGCATCGTCACCGAGGACTGGGTGTCCGCGGCGATCATCGTCTGCACCCTGCCGCTGATCCCCGTATTCATGATCCTCATCGGCTGGGCCACCCAGTCCCACATGGACCGTCAGTGGCGGCTCCTGTCCCGGCTCTCGGGGCATTTCCTGGACGTGGTGGCCGGCCTTCCGACGCTGAAGGTGTTCGGCCGGGCCAAGGCGCAGGCCGATTCGATCCGCCGGATCACCGGCGAGTACCGGCAGGCGACGATGCGGACCCTGCGCATCGCCTTCCTGTCGTCGTTCGCCCTCGAACTCCTCTCGACGCTGTCGGTCGCCCTGGTGGCCGTGACCATCGGCATGCGGCTCGTGCACGGCGACATGGACCTCTACGTGGGACTGGTCATCCTCGTCCTCGCGCCCGAGGCCTATGTGCCGCTGCGTCAGGTCGGCGCGCAGTACCACGCGGCGGCGGAGGGGCTCGCCGCCGCGGAGGAGATCTTCGCCGTCCTGGAGACCCCGGTGCCGCCGTCGGGCGCCGGGCCGGTGCCCGCGGCCACTGGTATCGCCTTCGACGGAGTGACCGTCCGCTATCCCGGCCGGTCCGCGGACGCCGTCTCGGAGGCCGACTTCGAGGTCGCACCCGGGGAGACGGTGGCACTCGTCGGCCCGAGCGGCGTGGGCAAGTCGACGCTGCTGAGCGCGGCGCTCGGATTCGTCCGTCCCCAGGCAGGACGCGTTCTCGTGGGGGGCGCCGATCTGTCCGGTCTCGACCGGGAGGCGTGGCACGCGCACGTGGCCTGGGTGCCTCAGCGGCCGCAGCTGTACGCCGGGTCGATCGCGGACAACGTGCGGCTCGCGCGGCCCGGCGCGTCGCCGACGGAGGTCGAGGAGGCATTGCGCGAGGCGGGGGCCGAGGACTTCGTCCGTGCGCTGCCCGACGGCGCGGACACCCTGCTCGGCGAGGACGGGGCCGGGCTCTCGGCCGGGCAGCGGCAACGGCTCGCCCTGGCGCGGGCGTTCCTCGCCGACCGGCCCGTGGTGCTGCTGGACGAGCCGACGGCCGCGCTCGACGGCGAGACCGAGGCGGGGATCGTCGAGGCGGTCCGCAGGCTCGCCGCCGGCCGGACCGTCCTGCTGGTGGTGCACCGTCCGGCGCTGCTGGCCGTCGCCGATCGGGTGGTGCGTCTCGACGCACCGCGTTCCCCTGTGGCGGCGGGGGAGCCCGCGGTACGTCAGGAGGTGCCGCCGGCCCGGGCGGCCGAACTGCCCGTCTCCGTAGAGGACGGTCACGAATCGGCCCTCTCCGGAGGGAGCCGGGGCAGTGTGCTCTCGCGGGTGCGAGGTGCCACCCGGGCGCGGCGGGGGCGGCTTGCTCTCGCGCTGCTGCTCGGCGCGCTCGCCCTCGGTAGCGCCGTCGGGCTCATGGCGACCTCCGGGTGGCTCATCTCGCGAGCCTCGCAGCAGCCGCCCGTGATGTACCTGATGGTCGCCGTCACGGCGACCCGTGCCTTCGGGATCGGGCGTGCCTGCTTCCGGTACGGCGAGCGGGTCGTGTCGCACGACGCCGTGCTGCGGATGCTCGCGGACACCCGGGTCGCCGTCTACCGGCGGCTGGAGCGGCTCGCCCCGGCGGGCCTGCGCGCGACGCGCCGAGGCGATCTCCTCTCCCGGCTCGTCTCCGATGTGGACGCCCTCCAGGACTACTGGCTGCGCTGGCTGCTGCCCGCGTCGGCCGCCGCGGTGGTCGGTGCCGCCTCCGTCGCGTTCACCGCCTGGATGCTGCCCGCCGCCGGTGCCGTGCTCGCCGTAGGCCTGCTGCTCGCGGGAATCGGCGTGCCCCTGCTCTCCGGAGCCGTCGCCCACCGCGCCGAGCGCCGCCTGGCCCCCGCGCGCGGGACACTCGCCACCCGCGTGGCCGAACTCCTCACCGGCACCGCCGAACTGACCGTCGCGGGAGCGCTGCCCGCGCGCACCGCGCAGGCGAAGGCCGCCGATTCCGTGCTGACGCGGATCGCGTCCCGCGCCGCCACCGCCACCGCGCTGGGCGACGGTCTCACCGCGCTGATCACCGGCCTCACCGTGGCCGGTGCCGCGCTCGCCGGGGTGCAGGGAGTGCGCGAGGGCCGCCTCGACGGGGTCCAGCTCGCGGTCGTCGTCCTCACGCCGCTGGCCGCGTTCGAGGCCGTCATGGGACTTCCGCTCGCCGTGCAGTACCGCCAGCGGGTCAGGAAGAGCGCCGAACGTGTCCACGAGGTCCTGGACGCGCCGGACCCCGTACGGGAGCCGGAATCGCCCGCGCAGGCGCCGCGGGACCCCTTCCCTCTGCTGGTGCGCGGTCTCGCCGCGCGCCACGACGGGCAGGGCCGGGACGCGCTCCACGGGGTCGATCTCACGCTGGAGCGGGGCCGCAGGGTCGCCGTCGTCGGCCCGTCGGGATCCGGAAAGACGACGCTCGCTCAGGTCCTGCTGCGGTTCCTGGACGCGGGCGAGGGCGCGTACACCCTGGCCGGGCAGGACGCGTACGGGTTCGAAGGGGATGCGGTGCGGCGGCTCGTCGGGCTGTGCGCGCAGGACGCGCACCTCTTCGACAGCTCGGTGCGAGAGAACCTGCTCCTTGCCAAGAAGGACGCCACCGACGACGAACTGCGCGAAGTCCTGGCCGCCGCACGCCTCCTGGAGTGGGCCGATTCGCTGCCCGACGGGCTCGGCACCCTGGTCGGCGAACACGGCGCGCGCCTGTCCGGAGGCCAACGGCAGCGGCTCGCCCTGGCCCGCGCCCTGCTCGCCGACTTCCCCGTCCTCGTCCTCGACGAGCCCGCCGAGCATCTCGACCTGCCGACGGCGGACGCGCTCACGGCGGACCTCCTGTCCGCGACCGAGGGCCGCACGACGCTGCTGATCACGCACCGGCTGGCCGGACTCGACGCCGTGGACGAGGTGATCGTCCTCGACGAGGGACAGGTCGTGCAGCGCGGCAGGTACGAGGATCTGCTGGCGGTCGACGGGCCGCTGCGCGCGCTGCGGGAACGCGAGCGGGAGGCGGAGCTGTTGGTGGCCGGGTAGCTACGTGTGCCGGTGGACACGCGTACAGGGTGGCCACGCGCCCCGGACGGCCTCGCGCACCGGGTTGCCGTGTGTACCGGCCGGCCACGCGTGCCAGGTGGCGGGGCAGCGGTCGGTCCCTAACACCGACTTTCCTCTCTAAATGGGACTAACTACTCTCAAGGCATGTCAGTTGCACCGGTGCCCGGCGCCACCCCACCGTCCGACGGCGAGCGAAACTCCTCCGACGCGCTGGAGGCGGCGACGCAGGCGACGCGCGGCCTCCAGGGACTGTCCGCCGAGCTGACCGCGCGGGTACCGCAGTTGCTCGAAGCGATGCGCTCCGTGGGAACCGGTCTGGAACTGCACTCCACCCTCGACCGCATCTGCGAGACGGCCGCCGACCTCGCCGACCCCCGCTACGCGGCGATCGGCGTCGTCTCCGAGGACGGCGAGGCGCTCTCGGACTTCGTCTTCCACGGAGTCGACGTGGAGACGGCGGAGCTCATCGGACGGCTCCCCGACGGCCATCGCGGGCTCCTCGGAGCACTCATCCACGACCCGGGCCCGGTACGCCTCGCGAACCTGGCCGACGACCCCCGCTCCTGCGGCTTTCCGGCCCACCACCCGCCGATGCGGACCTTTCTGGGCGTCCCCATCCGCGTACAGGGGGAGATCTTCGGCAACCTCTATCTGACGGAGAAGCACGGCGGGGTCGAGTTCAACGACTACGACCTGAACATGGTCCGCGTCCTCGCCACGGAGGCCGGCATCGCCATCGGCAACGCGCGCCTGTACGAGGCCGCCAGGCAGCGCGAGCGGTGGATCGACGGGTCCGTGGCCGTCACGACCGCCCTGCTGTCCGGCAGTGACGCCGAGGAAGCCCTCCAGGTCGTCGCCGAACAGGCCAGGCACCTGTCGGGCTCGGCGGCCGGCATCGTCCTCCTGCCGGCCGAGGAGGGCGGCATGGAGATCGTCGCCGTCTCGTCGGACCATCCGTCGCAGGCCCTCGGCGTGATCATCCCGGCGGAGAGCGAGATCGTCGCCGAACTCCTGGGCGGCGCCACGGTGTTCGTCGACGACGCGTCCACCGACCCGCGCATTTTGACCGATCTCGCGCGCGACTACGGTCCCGCGATGATGCTGCCCCTCCAGAGCGACGGCCGCGTCCTCGGCACCCTCGTGACGCCACGCGCGCGTGGCGCCCGGCCCTTCACCGACGCGGAGCGCACCCTCGCCACCCAGTTCGCCTCCCAGGCAGCGCTCGCGCTGATGATGGCGGAGGCGCAGCGCGACCGCGAGCGGCTCGCGGTGTACGAGGACCGCGACCGGATCGCCCGCGATCTCCACGACCTCGTCATCCAGCGCCTGTTCGCCACGGGGATGATGCTGGAGAGCGCCCAGCGCAGGTCCGTCGTGCCCGAGGTGCAGGTCGGGGTCGGCAAGGCCATCGACGAACTGGACGTCACCATCCAGGAGATCCGCACGGCCATCTTCGCGCTCCAGCAGGGGCCCGCCGAGGCGCCCTCGGGCCTGCGCACACGCGTCCTGCGCGAGATCAACATGTCGGCCGTGCCGCTCGGCTTCAAGCCCACGCACCACTTCGCCGGCGCCGTCGACACGGTGGTCGGCGAACTCACCGGCAAGAACCTGATCGCGGCCCTGCGAGAGGCCCTGTCCAACGCGTTCCGGCACGCGGAGGCCGCCCGTATCGACGTGGTCGTCGACGCGAACGTCACGCTCCCCGACGGGCAGCGCGGCGTCCGGCTCACGGTGTCCGACGACGGCGTCGGCATCCCGGAGGGCGGCCGGCGCAGCGGCCTCAAGAACCTCAAGCGACGGGCGGAGTCCCTGGGCGGCGACAGTTGGTACGGGCCGGGCATCGGCGAGGACGGGGGCGGCACGACGGTGGTCTGGCAGGCGCCTCACTGAGGGCGCGACCAGGTACCGAGCCGGGCCCTGTTGGGGGCCCTGCCAGGTGCGGGGACCAGGTGTGGGGCGGGGCCATATGCGCGGCGGCATGTGTGCGGGTCGGACCCATACGGGTCGGACCCATACGGGTCGGATCCACGCGCGGGTCGGACCCACATGTGGAGGACCGTTTCTGCCAGTGCTTCTAGGAGTCGACCGGTGCACTGTCCCCGGAGGGCTGACGTGCCGCCAGGATCTGTTCGATGATCGCGGCCACGCCGTCCTCGTTGTTCGGCACCGTGTGGCCCGACGCGGCGGCGAGCACGTCAGGGTGCGCGTTGCCCATCGCGAACGAGGCGCCGGCCCAGCGGAGCATCTCCATGTCGTTGGGCATGTCCCCGAAGGCGACGACCTCGGCCGCCGTGATGCCGCGCTCGGCGCAGCACAGCGCGAGGGTGCTGGCCTTGGAGACGCCGGGGCCGCTGATCTCCAGGAGCGCGCTGGGGCTGGAACGGGTGATCGCCGCGCGGTCGCCGACGGCCGCCCGGGCGAGGACGAGGAACTCGTCGGGGGCGAGGTCGCCGTGGTACGCGAGCAGCTTGAGCACGGGCTGGTCGGCGCAGGGCGAGTCGACGGCGAGGAGCTTCTCGGCGGCCGCGACGCTCTCCCCCGCCTCCAGGTGCAGCGGCGGGTACGTCGGTTCGTGGTGGAGGCCACCGGTCCGCTCGACGGCGAAGGCTGTGCCGGGCGCGGCGGCGCGCAGGATGCGTACGACGTCGAGGGCGATGTCGGGGGCGAGGTCCCTGACCTTCACGAACCGGTGGCGGCCGGGACCGCCGTGCAGGTCCACCACGGCCGCGCCGTTCCCGCAGATCGCCAGGCCGTGGCCGTGGACGTGGTCGCTGACGACGTCCATCCAGCGGGCCGGTCTGCCGGTCACGAAGAAGACCTCGATGCCCGCCCGCTCGGCGGCGGCGAGCGCGGCGACCGTCCGCGGCGAGACGGACTTGTCGTCGCGCAGCAGCGTGCCGTCCAGATCCGTGGCGACGAGCCGGGGCGCGGGGGCGTTGGCGGCCGGGGTCCAGGGCCGAGGAGTCGGTGAGGTCACCGCACTATTGTCCCGCATATGCGCGCACGGGCGTGCGGTGGGGCGCGCAGATGAGTACGGTCCTCGCGCAGGCGCCCCACCGGTTCCGCCGGTTTGCCGGGGGCCTCAGCCGAGCTGGGCGAGGGCCTCCGTGGCGATGCTTTCGAAGACCTTCTGATCGGCGGCGAACTCCGAGTCGGGGATGGGCCAGTGGATCACGATCTCGGTGATGCCCAGGGCCGCGTGCTTGCCGGCGAAGTCGACGAAGGCGTCCACGGACTCCAGGGGACGGCTGCGGTCCGGGGTGAACCCGGTGAGGAGGACCTTGTCGAGTTCGGCGGCGTCCCGACCGATCTCGGCGCAGGCGTCGGCGAGCTTGGCGGCCTGTCCGCGAATGGCTTGAATCGACTCCTCGGGCGTGCCCGTCTCGAACAGCTTCGGGTCGCCCGTCGTCACCCACGCCTGCCCGTGCCGGGCGGCCAGCTTCAGCCCGCGCGGTCCCGTCGCGGCCACAGCGAAGGGCAGCCGGGGCCGCTGCACGCAGCCCGGGATGTTCCGCGCCTCCTGGGCCGAGTAGAACTCACCGTCGTACGTCACCGAGTCCTCGCTCAGCAACCGGTCGAGCAGCGGGACGAACTCGGCGAAGTGGTCGGCCCGTTCGCGCGGGGTCCACGGTTCCTCGCCTGCCCTCAGGAGCGTCGTCGCGTCGAAGCCGTTGCCGCCCGCGCCGATGCCGAGGGTGATCCGGCCGCCGGAGATGTCGTCGAGGGAGATCAGTTCCTTGGCCAGCGTGACCGGGTGCCGGAAGTTCGGCGAGGTGACGAGTGTGCCGAGGCGCATCCGCTCCGTGACGGACGCGGCGGCGGTCAGGGTCGGCACGGCGCCGAACCACGGGCCGTCGCGGAAGGTCCGCCAGGCCAGGTGGTCGTAGGTGTACGCGGTGTGGAAGCCCAGCTCCTCGGCGCGCTGCCACGCGGCTCGGCTGCCCTCGTGCCAGCGGCGGTAGGGCAGGATCACGGTGCTCAGGCGCAGGGCGGGCGTGGGCTGACGGGGCTGATCGCTCATGCCCCAGAGCCTAAGCGGCGCGCGCCGGGTGTGGGCCGGGGTGAGGGCGCCGTGGGGGACCGCGTCCCGCGGGTTCGGTCGGTCTCAGCCGGGAAACCGCAGGTAGCGGGGTGGAACGGCCTCCGTGAGCCAGACGCCGTTGGCGCTGACGCGGAACGTGTGGCCGTCCCGGTGCATCGCTCCCGCGTCGACCGACAGCACGACGGGGCGGCCGCGACGGGCGCCGACACGGGTGGCGGTCTCGCGGTCGGGCGAGAGATGGACGTCGTGCCGGCTCATGGGTCGCAGCCCCTCGGCGCGGATCGGGCCCAGAGCCGCGGCGACGGTGCCGTGGTAGAGGTACGCGGGCGGGGTGGCCGGCGGCAGCCCGAGGTCGACGTCCACGGTGTGGCCCTGGCTGGCGCGGATCCGGGAGCCCTCGATCGCGAAGCGCCGCTTGTCGTTGGCGGCGACGACATGGTCGAGCTCGTCCCGTGTGATGCGGAATCCGTGGGCTGCTGCCGCGGCGAGCAGCGTCCCGATCTCGACCCAGCCGCCCTCGTCGAGGGTCAGTCCGATCCGCTGCGGCTGGTGCCGCAGATGCTTCGAGAGGTACTTCGACACCTTGACGGTGCGTCTTTCATCCATCCCGTCAGAGTGGCGGGCGTCTCACTCCTCGCGCACGTGATTTTTCTGTTCGCAGGTTTGATCCACAGCCAAGTCCGGTTATCCACAGGGTATTTGGCGTTTCTGTGGACAACCGTCATACCGTTGGCGGCATTTGATCAACAGAGGTGGATTTGCGATGGTTTGAGGTGAGGGTGTCCAATGCCCTTGCTTGTACTTCTCGTTCGGTTGCGGCGGCGATGAACTCGGCGATGCTCTCGGCACCAACAAGGCTCTGCACAGCACGGATCGTGTCGGCAGGGAGGGCGACCGAATGGGCCTCCTCCGCATGTGAGGCGATCGGGCCCTCCGACAGGTGCCGGTGGAGGTGCCGAGTGGCGAACAGCTTCATGGCACGCGCCAGTTCGGCGTCGACCGACTGCTGCGCGAGCGGCCGCAGTCTGCGGACGAGCGAGGCCGCCTCGGCCGCTTCCGCGTCCGTCGGGGGCAACGGGCCGAGGTAGCGCGCGAAGACATGCTCGGTCGTGAACTCCAGGAAACGGGTAGCGATGTGCTCGATCTGCCCCCTCAACTCCCTCAGATGAGCGGATATCGCGGGCAGCGGGACGCCGGACGCGTGCAACTCGGCTGCCACGGACAGTTCTTGAGGGCTCGGCACCAGGAACTCGTCCTCGTGCCCCGGGATCTGCTCCAGGATCCCGAGCGCCACCGCGTCGGCGACGGCCGCCTCGTCCTCGCTGCCTCCGAATCGTGCCGCGAGATCGGCGCGCGAGATCCGGTCGGCCTTCTCGTCGGTCCACGGCCCGTCCACCTCCGCGACCAGGCCGAGCACACCACCGAGCCCGCGCCCCGCGTCCCACGCCTCGAGCAGCTCCTTGATCGAGGCCAGGGTGTACCCGCGGTCGAGAAGGTCGGCGATCTGCCGCAGCCGGGCCAGATGCGTGTCCCCGTACACATTGGCCCTGCCGCGCCGCTCGGGGCGGGGGAGCAACCCGCGGTCCTGGTAGGCGCGGATGGTGCGGACCGTGGCGCCACTGCGGTGCGCCAGGTCCTCGATCCGGTACTCGGCCACAGCTTGTTCCGTCACGCTTCACATCCCTCTGCCGTGCCTGTGGCCGCCGCGCCTGTGGGAAGGCGGCGCCGACCCGGGTCCGGACGTCGACCGCGTTGCGGGCCGGACGAAAGTTCCTAGGACAGAGCGGTCCGGCCGATCGCACCCGCCGCCGTCCTGGCCGCGGGCGACTGCGCCAGATACTCGACGGCCTTGCGCAGCGACCCCTCCTGCGAGGGATGGTACGACCGCCGCAGATAGCGGGGTATCGCCGCACCCAGCTCCCGCCAGCTGGGCAGCAGTCCCTTGCGCACCGCCCTGTTGTGTTCCGCGGGCGAGTAGCGCGTCCGTCCGGCGAGCTGAGGGTCGTGACGTATGAGATACGCCGCGCCCCAGGCCCACAGGTACAGCATCACGGGAGCGGTGACGGCCATGCCCGCGAGCCGGCGGGCATAGCGGGGCGGGCCCTCGCCGCCGCAGTGCTGGTACATGTCGAACGCGATCGCGTGGTGCTCGACCTCCTCCGCGCCGTGCCGGCGCAGCAGGTCGAGCATGACCTCGTCCGTGCCCGCCGCGTCGAGCCCTTCGGCGTGCAGCACCCAGTTCCCCAGGACCGCGGTGAACTGCTCGATCGCCGCGACGACGGAGAGACGGAAGCGCAGCCACTCCCGGGTGGAGACCGGGGCGCCCAGCGGTGGCCGCTCGCCGAGGAGCCTCTCGAAGAGGAAGTCGACGTACTTCGTGAAGTCCCCGGTGTCGAGCCGCTGCGCGGCCAGATGGTCGAGCACGTACGCGTGCTGCACGCTGTGCGTGGCCTCCTGCCCCATGAACCCCTTGACGTCCCCCAGCAGTTCGGGATCGTCGACGAGCGGAAGGCCCTCCTTGAAGACCTTCACGAACCTCCGCTCCCCCGCCGGGAGCAGCAGGTGCAGCACGTTGATGACGTGGGTCGCCGTGGGCTCGTCCGGTATCCAGTGCAGCGGCGTCGTCTCCCAGTCGAAGGAGACGCGGCGCGGGGCGATCGCGTGGTGCCCGGTGAGCTCCGTGTGTCCGGTGGGCCCGGTGCTCTCCTGGGTGCTCACAACGGCGGCTCCAACCGTGCGACGGCGCGCAGGGCCTTGGGCGTGAAGCGGGACATGAGGTGGGCGCCGCGGGCCTCCGGTGTGACCGGGACGACCGCCTGATTGCGCACGACGGCGGTCAGGATCGCGTCGGCGACCTTCTCCGGCGGGTAGTTGCGCAGGCCGTACAGGCGAGAGGACTTCTTCTGGCGGCGCTTCTCCTCCTCGGCGTCGACCCCGGCGAAGCGGGCTGTCGCCGTGATGTTGGTGTTCACGAGGCCGGGACAGATCGCGGAGACACCGATCCCCTGGCCCGCCAGCTCGGCGCGCAGGCACTCGCTGAGCATCAGGACGGCCGCCTTGGACGTGCTGTAAGCGGGCAGTGCCTTGGAGGGCTGGAATGCCGCGGCGGACGCCGTGTTCACGATGTGGCCGCCCTGTCCGCGCTCGGCCATCTGCTTGCCGAACAGGCGGCAGCCGTGGATGACGCCCCACAGATTGACGTCGAGGACCTTCTTCCAGTCCTCCGGCGTGGTGTCGAAGAACGACCCGGACAGGCCGATGCCCGCGTTGTTCACCAGCACGTCGACGATTCCGTACTCGGCGGCGACCTTCTCGGCGAGCTTCTCCATGGCCTGCTCGTCGGCGACGTCGACGGTCTCGGCCCACGCCTGGGGAGCGCCGATGAGCTGGGCCATCTCGGCGGTGCGGGTCGCGCTCTCCGTGTCCCGGTCGACGGCCACCACGCGCGCGCCGGCCTCGGCGAACGCGAAGGCGGTGGCCCGTCCGATGCCGCTGCCCGCGCCGGTGACCAGCACGAGCTGGCCGCCGAAGCGCTCGGCGTGCTTGCCCGTGGCCTTCGTGCGCCGCGCGGGCGCGCCCGTCTCCCGCTCCTCGTTCGCCAGGACGAATTCGGTGATCCACGCGGACAGTTGATCCGGGCGGGTGCGCGGCACCCAGTGCTTGGCCGGCAGCGTGCGACGGACCAGTCCCGGTGCCCACAGCTCCAGTTCGTCATAGAGCCGCTCGGACAGGAAGATGTCGCCGAGGGGCAGGACGAGCTGCACCGGCACGTGCGCGTACGCGTCAGCGCGTGGCCTGCTCAGCCGCGCCCGTACGTTGTCCCGGTAGAGCCAGGCGCCGTGTGCGGCGTCCGAGGGCAGGGACGGTGTCGGGTAGTCACCCGCCGGCACCTTCTCCATGCGTTCGAGGATCTTCGGCCAGCGCTTGCCGAGCGGCCCGCGCCAGGCGAGCTCGGGCAGCACGGGCGTGTGCAGCATGTACACGTACCAGGACTTGGCGCCCTGGCCGAGCAGCTGGCCCACTCTCCGGGGCGTCGGCCGCGCCATGCGCTTCTTGATCCAGTGCCCGAAGTGGTCGAGCGACGGGCCCGACATCGAGGTGAAGGACGCGATCCTGCCCTCGGTGCGCTGCACCGTGGCGAACTCCCAGGACTGCACCGAGCCCCAGTCGTGGCCGACCAGATGGACCGGCTCGTCCGGGCTGACCGCGTCGGCGACCGCGAGGAAGTCGTCCGTCAGTTTCTCCAGGGTGAATCCGCCGCGCAGCGGCGTCGGCGCCGTCGACCTGCCGTGCCCCCGCACGTCGTACAGGACCACATGGAAGCGGTCGGCGAGCCGCTCGGCGACCTCCGACCACACCTCCTTGGAGTCCGGGTAGCCGTGCACGAGCACCACCGTGGGCCGGGTCGGGTCGCCCAGCTCGGCCACGCACAGCTCGATACCGCCCGTGCTCACCCAGCGCTCCCGCGCTCCGGCCAGCCCCTTGAGTTCCGCCATCAGATGCCCTCCGCCCAGCGCCGCACATGCGGCAGATCGTCGTCCAGCCAGAACGCGCTCTGCTCGGGGTCCTTGGAGTCGGTGACGACCAGGATCTCCTCGAACTTAGCGCCCGTACCCCGGAAGCCGAGGTGCGGCTCCACCGCCCACAGGCCCGGCTGCGGCGGATGGTCGGAGAACTTGTACGGCGACCACAGCGGGGACCAGCCGTCGCGGTGCCCATGGATCGCGTCGCTCGCGAGCCCTTTCAGGGACTGCGTGCCGAAGCCGAACAGCGTCGGGGAGATCCGGCGCTCCTCGACCCGGTCCACCTTGTGCGCGATCACCCCGAACGGGTACGCGCGATGCCGGTTCGCATAGCCCTGGCGGACCATGAGGCGGTCCACGTCCTCGTAGATCTCCCGCAGGGAACGGCGCTCACGGACCTCGCGCACGATCAGCTCGCGATGTGCCTCCAGGTCGGCGAGCAGCCTGTCCTGCAGGGGATTGAGGCCGAGCGAGCCCGAGTAGCCGATGTCCGCCGTGAACCCCTTGTAGACCGGGGCCATGTCGAGGATGAACGGCATCCCCGCCTCCAGCCTCCGGTTCGTCGGGAAGAACTGGAGCGGGATCCGGAAGCCGGCGAACGCCGTGCGGTCGCCGAACCAGGCGAACGGCAGATGGAACCAGTCGCGCACCCCGCGCTCGCGCAGCCACTCCCGCTGCATCCGGGCGGCCTCGCGCTCCGTGACGCCCGGCTTGAGCTGCGCCGCGACCGCCTCCGCGCACTCGTACGCGAGGGACTGGACTTCTCTGAACCCCCGCAACTCCGCGGAGAGTTCACGTACCACTGCTGGGGTCATGCCACCGTCCGTCCGTGTCCGGTCCGTTGCCGTACGCGCTCGTAACTTGACACTGATGAATGTGACAATGGTTGGCGGCTGCGTCAAGGGGTGTGCACGGGCACCTGTGGAAAACTCCGGGAGGTCACGGGGAGCGACTCAGGGAGGAACCCCTAGGGACCCGTAGTACTCGAGTCTGAGACAGGGACAAGCCCCTGGTCTGACGATCCGTGTGGTCTGCGCCACTACCTTCGAGGTGTGACTGTGATCGCGACCGAAAGCCTGAGCAAGCGGTTCCCCCGGGTGACCGCGCTTGACCGGCTCTCCATGGACATCGGGCCCGGTGTGACGGGACTCGTCGGAGCCAATGGAGCCGGCAAGTCCACACTGATCAAGATCCTTCTGGGTCTGTCCCCCGCCACGGAGGGCCGCGCCGCCGTGCTCGGCCTCGACGTGGCCACCGAAGGCGCCGCCATCCGCGAACGCGTCGGCTACATGCCGGAACACGACTGCCTGCCGCCCGACGTCTCGGCCACCGAGTTCGTCGTCCACATGGCGCGCATGTCGGGCCTGCCGCCCACCGCGGCCCGCGAGCGCACCGCCGACACCCTCCGCCACGTCGGCCTCTACGAAGAGCGCTACCGCCCCATCGGCGGCTACTCGACGGGCATGAAGCAGCGCGTGAAGCTCGCGCAGGCTCTTGTCCACGACCCGCAGCTCGTCTTCCTCGACGAACCGACGAACGGTCTCGACCCGGTAGGCCGCGACGACATGCTCGACCTGATCCGTCGCGTCCACACCGACTTCGGCATCTCGGTCCTCGTCACCTCGCACCTCCTGGGCGAACTCGAGCGCACCTGTGACCACGTCGTCGTGGTCGACGGCGGAAAGCTCCTTCGCTCCAGTTCCACCACGGACTTCACCCAGACCACGACGACTCTGGCGATCGAGGTCACCGACTCCGACGAACACCCGGACGGCACGCGCGCGTTGCGCGAGGCCTTCGCCCTGCGCGGCATCGAGACCGCGACCGGCGGAGAGCTGCCCGGCGCCGGACACACGGTGCTGATCACCACCCAGAGCGACGACACCTACGACCTCGTGCGGGACATCGTCGCCGAGCTCGGCCTCGGGCTGATCCGGATGGAACAGCGCAGGCACCACATCGCGGAAGTCTTCCGCTCAGAGACGGACAACGAGCGGAAGGAGGCGGTCACCCATGGCGGTTGAGCAGTCCCTCACCCCCGCCGGTGAGCAGACCCGCATCCACAACATCGGCTACCGCCACTACGACGGCCCGCGCCTCGGCCGCGCCTACGCCCGCCGCTCGCTCTTCTCCCAGAGCCTGCGCGGCGCCTACGGCCTCGGCCGGTCGGCCAAGTCCAAAGTGCTGCCGATGCTGCTCTTCGTCGTGATGTGCGTCCCCGCGCTGATCATGGTCGCGGTGGCCGTCACCACCAAGATGAAGGACCTGCCGGTCGACTACACGCGCTACGCGATCCTCCTGCAGGCCGTCATCGGTCTCTATCTCGCCTCCCAGGCACCTCAGTCCGTCTCGCGCGACCTGCGCTTCAAGACGGTCCCCCTGTACTTCTCCCGCCCCATCGAGCGCGGTGACTACGTCCTGGCGAAGTTCGCGGCCATGACCTCCGCCCTCTTCGCCCTCACGGCGGCACCGCTGATCGTGCTCTACGTGGGCGCGCTGCTCGCCAAGCTCGACTTCGCCGAACAGACCAAGGGATTCGCCCAGGGACTGGTCTCCGTGGCCCTGCTCTCACTGCTCTTCGCCGGCATCGGCCTTGTCGTCTCGGCGGTCACCCCCCGCCGCGGCTTCGGCATCGCAGCCGTCATCGCCGTCATGACCATCTCCTACGGAGCGGTCTCCACCGTCCAGGCCATCGCCGACTCGCAGGACAACGGCGGCGCGATCACGTGGCTCGGCCTCTTCTCACCGGTCACCCTCATCGACGGCGTGCAGACCGCCTTCCTCGGCGCCACCTCCGCCTTCCCCGGCGGACACGGCCCCTCGACCGGCCAGGGCGTCGTCTATCTGCTCGTCGTGCTCGGACTCATCGCGGGCTGCTACGGCCTCCTGATGCGCCGCTACCGGAAGGTCGGACTGTGACCACGATCAACATCGACCACGTCTCGCGCTGGTTCGGCAACGTGGTGGCGGTCAACGACATCACGATGACGATCTCCCCCGGCGTCACCGGCCTCCTCGGCCCGAACGGCGCGGGAAAGTCGACCCTCATCAACATGATGGGCGGCTTCCTCGCCCCGTCGAACGGAACGGTCACCCTCGACGGGGAGCCGATCTGGCGCAACGAACAGGTCTACCGCCATATCGGCATCGTCCCCGAGCGCGAGGCGATGTACGACTTCCTCACCGGCCGCGAATTCGTCGTCGCCAACGCCGAGTTGCAGGGCCTCGGCACGCACGAGGCGCAGAAGGCACTCGCCACGGTCGAGATGGAGTACGCGCAGGACCGCAAGATCTCGACGTACTCCAAGGGCATGCGGCAGCGCGTGAAGATGGCGTCCGCCCTTGTCCACGAGCCGTCCGTGCTGCTGCTCGACGAGCCGTTCAACGGCATGGACCCGCGCCAGCGCATGCAGCTCATGGACCTCCTGCGCCGCATGGGCGCCGAGGGCCGCACGGTCCTCTTCTCGTCCCACATTCTCGAAGAGGTCGAGCAGCTCGCCTCCCACATCGAGGTGATCGTCGCCGGGCGCCACGCAGCCGGCGGTGACTTCCGCAAGATCCGCCGCCTGATGACCGACCGCCCGCACCGCTATCTCATCCGCTCCAGCGACGACCGCGCCCTCGCGGCCGCGCTGATCGCGGACCCTTCCACCGCGGGCATCGAGGTCGACCTCAAGGAGGGCGCGTTGCGCGTCCAGGCCGTCGACTTCGGCCGGTTCACCACCCTGCTGCCCCAGGTCGCCAAGGCCCACGGCATCAGACTGCTCACGGTCTCGCCGTCCGACGAGTCCCTCGAGTCCGTGTTCTCGTATCTGGTCGCGGCGTAGGAGGCCCTGATGTACGACCCCACTGTCGCCCGGCTCACCTACCGAGCCCTGCTCGGCCGCCGCCGGGCCCTCATCCTGTGTGCCCTGCCCATCCTGCTCATCGCCATCTCCGCGCTCGTGCGCGGCCTCACCGGAGCGGACGACCAGATCGCCGCCGACGTCCTGGGCGGGTTCGCGCTCGCCACGATGGTGCCGATCATCGGCGTCATCGCGGGCACGGGCGCGATCGGCCCCGAGATCGACGACGGCTCCGTCGTCTACCTCCTCGCGAAGCCGATCAAGCGCCCGACGATCATCTTCACCAAGCTGATCGTCGCCATCGCCGTGACGATGGTGTTCTCCGCGGTCCCCACGCTCGTCGCGGGCCTGATCCTGAACGGGAACGGGCAGCAGATCGCCGTCGCCTACACGATCGCGGCCCTTGTCGCCTCCATCGCGTACGCCGCGCTCTTCCTGCTCCTGGGCACGATCACGCGCCACGCGGTGGTCTTCGGCCTCGTCTACGCCCTGGTCTGGGAGGCGCTCTTCGGATCACTCGTGGCCGGTGCGCGCACCCTCAGCGTGCAGCAGTGGTCCCTGGCCGTGGCCCACAAGGTGGCGGGCGGCGACCTGATCACCTCGGACGTCGGCCTGCCCCTCGCCACTGTCCTGCTCGCCGGGGTCACCGTGCTCGCCACCTGGTACGCGGGCCAGAAGCTGCGCACGCTGAAGCTCGCCGGCGAGGAGTGACGGCTCTTGACAGCGGCTTCACCCTCCCATCAGGACACTGGTCGGGAGGGTGACCTGTTTTCCAGGAGAGCGATCTTCCAGGAGAGCGCACCGTTTCCAGGAAGGGGACCACCCGTTCCAGGAGGAGTGGAGATGGCCGCGGATCCGGAATACGAGCGGGACGAGACATGGGAGGACGTGACCTTCGACGAGGACTTCATACGGTCCGCCGAGACCACGGAGCCGTCCGCGCGGGCCCGCATGCTCGCCGCCCGCTGGCGGAACGAGTCCCCCGAGCCCCAGCCGTGGCGCTCCGACAAGCCTCCCGCGGGCTGGTTCTTCAGCCGCGCCCGACGCCGCAAGTGGCGCAGACGCTAGCCGCGTGCCGGTCCCGGTTTTATTCGGTGGCACCCAACTCCCAGTAAGGGCACAGTAGTTCTGTAACCGCGCCGCGCACGGCGCCCGCCTGCTGGGAGAGGAGCGAGACGTGTCGGTCAAGATTCCGTCGAGCTCCCGGCAGGGCAGCCCACGGCAGGCTCCGGAGTAGTTACTCACTCCGTACGAGCCGGCTCACGGGGAGGCTGCCCGGGGCGGCCGCTTCGAGCGCGCACCTTCCGGGTGCGCGGGCCGCCCACCCAGACTTTTCGATGCCGCCCCCGTCAGGGGGAGGCAGCCGCAGACGGCTGTGGCGACGGCAGGCCGTCAGCCCAGCAGGCGTTCCAGGACCACCGCGATGCCGTCGTCCGCGTTCGACGTCGTGACCTCGTCGGCGACGGCCTTGAGCTCCGCGTGGGCGTTGGCCATCGCCACGCCGTGCGCCGCCCAGCCGAACATCGGGATGTCGTTGGGCATGTCGCCGAAAGCGATCGTGTCGGCCGCCTTCGCGCCCAGCCGGCGCGCGGCGAGCGAGAGACCGGTCGCCTTGGACAGTCCGAGCGGCAGCAGTTCGACGATGCCCTCGCCGGCCATCGTGACGCCCACCAGATCACCGGCCACGGCCAGCGCCACGGCGGCCAGCTCGTCGTCGGTCATGCCGGGATGCTGCACGTACACCTTGTTCAGCGGCGCTTTCCAGAGCTCGGTGACATCCGTGAACGGGATGACCGGCAGGGGGCCTTCCTGCACCTGGTAGCCGGGCCCCACGATGACCTCGCCCTCGAGGCCGTCACGGCTCGCGGCCAGGGCCAGCGGCCCGGTCTCCGCCTCGATCTTGGAGAGTGCGAGACCGGCCAGCTGCCGGTCGAGCGTCACCGACGTCAGCAGCCGGTGCTCGCCGGCGTGATAGACCTGCGCCCCCTGCCCGCACACCGCGAGGCCCTCGTAGCCGAGGTCATCGAGGATGTGCCGGGTCCAGGGCACGGCCCGCCCGGTCACGATGATGTGGGCGGCGCCCGCCGCGGTGACCGCGGTGAGCGCCTCACGCGTCCGCTCGGAGACCGTGTCGTCGGGCCGCAGGAGCGTCCCGTCGAGATCGGTCGCGACGAGTTTGTACGGGAACGAGGGATCGAGCGGAGCGGGGTGGCTCACTTGTTGATCGGCTCCAGACTGCATTTACTTCGGTTCAAGATCTACTTCGGTTCAAGAGTGGCTCGTCCCCCCAGGTACGGACGCAGCACCTCGGGCACCCTCACGGAGCCGTCGGCCTGCTGGTGATTCTCCAGGATGGCCACGATGGTGCGCGGCACCGCGCACAGCGTGCCGTTCAGGGTCGACAGCGGCTGCACCTTCTTGCCGTCGCGCATCCGGATGGACAGGCGGCGGGCCTGGAAGCCGTCACAGTTCGACGCCGAGGTCAGCTCGCGGTACTTGCCCTGCGTCGGGATCCACGCCTCGCAGTCGAACTTGCGTGAGGCCGAGGACCCGAGGTCGCCCGTCGCCACATCGATGACCTGGAAGGGCAGCTCGAGGCCGGTCAGCCACTGCTTCTCCCACTCCAGAAGCCGCTTGTGCTCGGCCTCGGCGTCCTCGGGAGCGACGTACGAGAACATCTCGACCTTGTCGAACTGGTGCACCCGGAAGATGCCCCGGGTGTCCTTGCCGTACGTACCGGCCTCGCGGCGGAAGCACGGCGAGAAGCCGGCATAACGCAGCGGCAGCTTGTCCGCGTCGAGGATCTCGTCCATGTGGTACCCGGCGAGCGCGACCTCGGAGGTGCCGACCAGGTAGTAGTCGTCCTTCTCCAGGTGGTACACGTTCTCCGCGGCCTGGCCGAGGAAGCCCGTGCCCTCCATGGCGCGCGGGCGCACCAGGGCGGGCGTCAGCATCGGGATGAAGCCGGCCTCGGTGGCCTGCGCGATCGCCGCGTTCACCAGGGCGAGTTCGAGGAGCGCGCCGACGCCCGTCAGGTAGTAGAAGCGCGAGCCCGACACCTTGGCGCCGCGCTCGACGTCGATGGCGCCGAGCGCCTCGCCGAGCTCCAGGTGGTCCTTGGGCTCGAAGCCCTCGGCGCCGAAGTCGCGGATCGTGCCGTGCGTCTCGAGGACGACGAAGTCCTCCTCGCCGCCGACCGGGACGTCCGTGTGCACGATGTTGCCCAGCAGGAGGGCGAGGCGCTGGGTCTCCTCGTCGGCCTCGCGCTGCTCGGCCTCGGCGCTCTTGACGGCGGCGGAGAGCTCGCCGGTCTTCTTCAGGAGCTCCTGCCGCTCGTCGGCGGAGGCCTTGGGGATCAGCTTGCCGAGCGACTTCTGCTCGGAACGGAGCTCGTCGAAGCGGAGACCGGACGACCTGCGCCGCTCGTCGGCGGAGAGCAGGGCGTCGACGAGGGCGACGTCCTCTCCACGGGCGCGCTGGGAGGCGCGAACACGGTCGGGGTCCTCACGGAGCAGGCGAAGGTCAATCACCCCTCAAGGCTACCGGTGCGCGGTTCCACCGCACGAACCGATATCCCGTGCGTTACCTTATGACCGATATGCCGGAATGTGAATTCGGCAATGCGAGGCCAGTCGCGGTGAAGCGCGTGGCCGAAATGGATCTTCTCGGGACCGGTCGGACGCTGTGGACGCCGGTCAATGAAAAGGGTCCATTCCCCGAAATGGGGCAGACGCGGCACAGTCGCTTGACCAAATCCCCTTGTGCGCAGCGGGACTTGGAGGCGGGGTTGTCCACAGGAATGCGGCTCTCCGGGAAGTTATCCACAGGCTGTGCGAAAGATCTGTGGACACCGGAAGAGATCGTTCCGAAAGCCGCATGCGCGGCGAAGGATTCCCGATCCAAACCCATCTCACACGCACTTTCGAGTGGAAATGGTTCGCTCTATAGAGTTGATCAAAGGAAAAGAGTGGACGAGGGGTGACGTGCGCCCCTGTGGACGGACTTGAGGGCTGTAGGGCGATTTGTCGACCATGTAGCGAGATGGTGTCGACTTGTCCCCAGGTCGAGAAGCACACCTGTGGATAACTTCTGTGGATGGCGAAAATCTGCAGGTAGGACTGGTTCTCGGAACGTCGAAATCCGGCGCCCGAAGACGCCGGAAAGCCATCAGAGCCCGTATGCCCGAAGAGGCCGTGACCTGGAACCCGAAGGCGTCAGAAACGGCCGTCCTGGCAGCGCGCGAGCCAGTCCGACGCCGCCATGAAGTCACTGTCGGACGTCCCCGTCCGCGGAGTCCGGACGTCCGCCACGGTGACCCCGGCCCTCGGATACGAGCCCAGGAAGCGCACCTGCGGGCAGACCCGCTTGAGCCCCATCAGCGCCTCGCCCACGCGGCGGTCCGAGATGTGGCCCTCCGCGTCGATGGCGAAGCAGTAGTTCCCGATGCCTTCACCGGTCGGCCGGGACTGCAGCAGCATCAGGTTGACGCCACGCACCGCGAACTCCTGGAGCAGTTCGAGCAGCGCGCCCGGGTGGTCGTCGCGCTGCCAGATGACCACGGAGGTCTTGTCCGCACCGGTGGGCGCGGCGGGGCGGGCCGGCTTGCCGACGAGGACGAACCGCGTCTGCGCGTTCTCCGCGTCGTGGATCTCGGTGACCAGCGGCACCAAGCCGTAGCGCTCGGCCGCGAACTCGCCCGCGAACGCCGCGTCGTAGCGGCCCTCCTGCACCAGGCGCGCGCCGTCCGCGTTCGACGCCGCGGACTCCCACGTCACGTCCTCGTCGAGATTCGCCTTCATCCAGTTGCGGACCTGCGGCTGGGCCGCCGGGTGGGCCGTCACCGTCTTGATGTCCGACACCTGCGTACCGGGCCTGACCAGCAGCGCGAAGGTGATCGAGAGCAGCACCTCGCGGTAGATCATCAGCGGCTCACCGGCCACCAGTTCGTCGAGCGTGGTCGTGATGCCGCCCTCGACGGAGTTCTCGATCGGCACGAACGCGGCTTCGGCCTCGCCGTTGCGTACGGCGTCCAGTGCAGCGGGCACGGACACCATCGGGACGAGCTCCCGGGTGGCGGTCTCCGGGAGCGTGCGCAGAGCAACCTCGGTGAAGGTGCCCTGGGGACCGAGATACGCGTAGCTGGCTGACATATTGGTCACCCTAATGGGCCTCCAGCAACGCCTGCCCCACGTACTCGCCCTCGCCTGCCCCGCCGGGCACCGCGAACAGCCCGCTCGACTCGTGACGGATGAAGTCCGACAGGGCGTCTCCCCGGTCGAGCTTGCGCTGCACCGGGACGAAGCCGCGCAGGGGGTCCGCCTGCCAGCAGACGAAGAGCAGCCCGGCGTCCGGGACCCCGTCGTGGCCTATGCCGTCGTGGTACGAGAACGGGCGGCGGACCATCGCGGCGCCGCCGTTCTGGTCGGGCCGGGTGATGCGCGCGTGGGCGTTGATGGGGATGACGAGCTTGCCGTCGGCGCCGGTCTTCTCCAGGTCCGGCTCCGTGGTCTCGGTGCCGCCGGTCAGGGGCGCGCCGTCGGACTTCCTGCGCCCGATGACGTCGTCCTGTGCCTTCCCCGACAGCTTCTCCCAGTCGTCGAGCAGCATGCGGATGCGTCGTACGACGGCGTACGAGCCGCCGGCCATCCAGGCGGGGTCGTCCGAAGCGGGCACGAAGATCCGCTTGTCGAAGTCGGCGTCGGCCGGCTTCGGGTTGTTCGTGCCGTCGATCTGGCCCATGAGGTTGCGGGCGGTCATGGGGTGGGAGGTGGCGCCGGGCGAGCGGTTGAAGCCGTTCATCTGCCAGCGGACCCGGGCCGCTTCCCCCGCGTCCCGCTGGACCGCGCGCAGGGCGTGGAACGCGACCAGCGCGTCGTTCGCGCCGATCTGCACCCACAGGTCGCCGTTGCTGCGGGCCTTGTCGAGGTGGTCGGAGAAGAAGTCGGGCAGCGGGTCGAGAGCCGTCGGGCGCTGCTTCTCCAGCCCTGTACGGGAGAAGAAGCTGTGGCCGAAGCCGAAGGTGAGCGTCAGCGAGGAAGGGCCGGCGTCGCGGGCGACGTCGGTGTCGGAGTCGCCGAGCGTCTCGCCGGCCATCAGCCGCCGGGCGGTGGCCGACCAGCGGCGCATCAGGGCCGCCGCTTCCTTGCGTCCGGCGCCCGGCGCGAGATCGAAGGCGATCAAGTGCCCGCGGGACTGCATCGGGGTCGTGATGCCGGGCTGATGTTTCCCGTGAAACATCACGCGGTCCGCGCCGAGGGAGGTCAGCGACGCGGCGGCGTCGGGGGAGTTCGACGACGCGGTCGCGTACCCGGCGGCGCCGCCCACGGCGCCCAGGGCGAGGCCCGTCGCGCCCGCGGTGCCGAGGAGCCGTCGTCGGGAGATGCCGGAGTCGGTCCGGTTCTCGGAGTCAGCCATGGTGTGGTTCAGCCGATCTTCACGTTCTTGTTGACGGTCACTTGGTCGATATCGGACGTGCGCACGGTGACCGCGATCTTCCAGCCGCCCGCCACGGGGATCTGTACGCCGCTCGCGCTCCAGTGTCCGGTGGCGATGTGATCGGGAACGACCGGCAGAGGGCCGAGCTTCTTCGCGGCGAGAGTGAAGGAGACCTTCACCTCGGGGATGTCGAACGCCTTGCCGTTGGGGCGCTCCACGTAGACGTGCATGTCGTTGCTGCCGGTACGTCCGGGATCCATGTCCAGGAGGAGTGTGCCCTTGCCGTCCTGGCCGCCCGTGTCGAACGGCAGTTTCAGGGAGAGCGGCCCCGACCGCTGGGAGGCCGCCGCGGTGACGGCCTGGGCCTCCTCCTCGGTGCGGCCCGGCTCGGTGGAGGTGAGCACGGTCGTGACGACGAGCAGGACGACGGCCACACAGGCCTCGGTGAGTACGGAGCGACGCAGTCCGGAGCGGCCCGGGTCGGCGTCCCGTATGCGCTTGTCACGGGCGGTGGCGAGCGCGGCGCGCTGCCGGGCGAGCTGGGCGGACCGCTTGTCGTCGACATCGGAGCCGGAGCCGGATCCCGTATCGGCACCGGGGCCGGAGCCCGCATTGCCCCTGGCGTCCCCCGACGACGACCCCGACGACCCCTTCGACGCGCCACCCGTCGGTACCGTCACCGCCTCCTCCGAGCGCGTGTGCTCCTCGATCGCGGTGGTTGCGGCGGCCTCCGGGGCGGCGAGCCCCTCCGACAGGCGTCCCGTCCACTTCCGCGAGATCCAGGCGACGCCGACCAGGACGGCGACGAGCCCGATCTTGAGCAGGAGCAGTTGCCCGTAGCGGGTGCCGGTGAGCGCCGACCAGGAACCGACCTGACGCCAGGACTGGTAGAGGCCGGTCGCGGCCAGCGTGGAGACCGCGCAGAACGCCACCCGGGAGAATCGCCGGACGGCCGTGGCCTCGATCGAGGGCGCCCGGTACAGGGCGACGAGCAGCGTGGTGAGCCCGCCGAGCCAGGCCGCGACCGAGAGCAGGTGCAGTACGTCGACAGGCATGGCGAGTCCGGCCTGGATGCCTGTGGAGGCGTGCTCGGCCATCGCCCAGGTCGCGGCGAGACCGGCGGCGACGACCGCGCCGCCGATCGCGAGTCCGAAGGTGAGGTCCTTCTTCTCCTTGGGGTCGGTCCGCTTCTCGTACGCGCCGAAGAGCACGGCGATGAAGAGGGCGGCGGCGGCCAGCAGCAGGAGCCGTGACACCAGGGCCGCGCCCGACTTGGTCTGCAGGACCTGCCCGAGGAGGGTGAGGTCGAAGATGTCACCGACCGCGCCGGATCCCGTGTAGGAGCCGCGCATCAGGAGCATGGCGAGGGTCGCGCCGGTGAGGGTGATCCAGCCGCCCACCACGACCCGCTGCACGGGGCGGACGCCCGCTCCGCGCGGCCAGCAGGCGAGGACGAAGGCCGCGCCGCCGACGGTGAGGATGAAGCCCGCGTAGGAGAGGTACCGCCCGACGCCGTAGAGCCCGCCGACCACGCCGCCGCCCGCGGTCTGGTCGGGCAGGGCCGCCGTGGTCTTGGACGGGGCGCCGATGGAGAAGGTGAACGCCCCGGAGACGGGGTGGCTGTCGGCCGACACGACCTGGTAGGCGACGGTGAACGTGCCGTCGGGCAGCCCGGAGTGGAGGGGGACGCCGTAGGTCGTGCCGCCGAGGTCGGTCGTCTTCCCGGTGTCGACGCGCTTCCCGGCCGGGTCCAGGACCCGCACGGAGCCGTCGGACATCGCGACCTCCTCGGAGAAGGTCAGGGACACCCGGGTGGGGGCCTGCTCGACCACCGCGCCCTGCTTCGGGTCGCTCCCGGTCAGCGCGGCGTGCGCGGAGACGGGCGCGGCGCCGGCGAGGAGTGCGCCGGTGACGGCGAGGAGCAGCAGCAACAGGTGCCGGAAGCGGGGAGCGATGGTCTTCACGAACGGTCAGCCCCTCTCAGTACGACGTGTGCGACGTGTGCGACGACATCGACGACATCGACGAGTGCGCCGACTTCGCCGTCGGGTTGTAGGTGGCGGCCTTCACCGGGAAGGTCACCGTGACGGTGCCGGACTTGGCGAAGTGCAGCTTCACCGACACTTTGTCGCCCTCCTTGGGCGTCTGCTTGAGGTTTTCGAACATGAGGTGGTTGCCACCGCGTTCGAAGTCGAGCTCGCCGCCGGCCGGGACGGGGAAGGACTTCTGTTCCTTCATCACCCCGCCCTTGGTGCTGTGGAGGGTGACCTGCTGGGCGATGGCGCTGGTCACCGAGGTGAGCGTGTCGGCGCCACCGCTGTTGTGGACGACGAAGAAGCCGGCCGCCATGTCGCCGCCCGCGGGCGCCGGTATGAACGCCCCGCCGACCTTCACCGCGGGCTTGCCGGAGGACGCCGAGGCCGACGAGTCGCCGGAGCCGCAGGCCGTGAGGGCGAGTCCGGCCGCCAGCGCGGTGGCGCCGAGGGCGAGCGGTGTACGCCTCACGGCTGCTCCCCCTTGATGAGCTTGGGAAGGTCCTTGGTGTAGTCGTCGACGGTGGCGTCCTCGCCGTACAGGACGTACCCGGCGTCGGTCTTCGGCGAGAAGGCGATGACCTGCGTGCCGTGCATCGAGACGAGCTTGCCGTTCTTGTCCTTCTGCGTCGGCTCGATGGAGATGCCGAGGGTGCGGGCGCTGCCCTGGATGGTGGCGAAGTCGCCGGTCAGGCCGATGAAGTCGGGGTCCTGTGCCTTGAGCCACTTGCCGAGGACGGGCGCGGTGTCGCGGTCCGGGTCGGTGGTGACGAAGACGACTTGGAGCTTGTCCTGCTCGGCCTTGGGCAGCGCCTTCTTGGCGACGGCGATGTTGCTCATCGTCAGGGGGCACACGTCGGGGCAGTGGGTGTAGCCGAAGTAGATCAGCGTGGGCTTGCCCTTGGTCTGCTCGCGCAGGTCGAACTTCTTGCCGTGGGTGTCCGTGAGGACGAGGTCCGGCTTCTTGAAGGGCGAGTCGAGGACGGTCGCGGCCTTGTTCGAACCGGTCTCGGCGGAGACATCGGCGACGGGCTTGTTGCTGTCGTCGCCACTGCCGCAGGCGGAGAGGGTGAGCGACGCCGCGGCGATGAGCCCGGCGGCGAGCAGCGTCTTCTTGCGGAGGGCCTGGCGAGGAGCCGTGTGCGGGGTCTTACGGGGAGAGCGCATAGAGAAATGTCCCAGATGTGAGGCGGGCCGGTGTGCACCGGGGTCGGCCGGCGGCCGCGGAGGGCCGCCGCCTGCGCCGGCCCCGGTGCACACCCGCGGCTGGTTCAGCTGTTGGTACGACGGCGTCCCGCGAGCACACCGAAGGCCACGCCGGCGGCGCCGACGACGATGCCCGCGATGCCGAGGGCGCGTGCGGTGGTGTCGCTGCCGGAAGAGCCGTCGGAGGAGCTGTCGGACGAGGACGCGGCCGTGGCCGCCTTGTCGTCACCCGACTTGGCGCTGTCGTCGGCCGCGGCGCCGCCGTGGTGGTCCTCGGTCGCGGCCGAGAGCTCCAGGGTGGGCGCCGGGTTCTCCGGCTCCTCCTGGCCCTTGGCCTGCGGCTCGATCCAGCGCACGACTTCCTTGTTGTCGTACGTCTGGATCGCCTTGAAGACGAGCTCGTCCGTGTCCTCGGGCAGCTGCCCGATGGAGAGCGGGAACTTCTGGAAGAAGCCGGGCTGGATGCCCTTGTCCTTGCCCGAGCCGTCGGCGGTCCAGGTGACCTGGGAGACGGCCTGGTCGATCTTCTCGCCGTGCATCTCCAGCGGCTTGTCGAGCTTGGACTTGGTGACCTTGGCGGTCCAGCCGGGGATGGGCTCGGGCATGACCGAGGCCAGCGGGTGGTCGGTCGGGAAGTTGACCTCGACCTTGGTGGTCGCGGCGTCGTCGCGCTCGTTCGGCACCTTGAAGTTCACGACGGCGTATCCGCCCTTGGCGGCGACGCCCTCCGGCTGCACGCTCACGTGTGCGAAGGCGGGGACGGAGAGCACCAGGACGGCGGACGCGGCGCCGGCACCGACTACGGCGACGCGGGAAATCTTCTTCATGGCAGAGACCACTCCACTCGGGTTCAGCGGGATCAGGCGAACGGTGGGTGCGCGCACCGGGAGAGGGGCACGCGCGCGTGCCGCACGACACCCCTCCGCGCTGTGCGGGAACCCCTACAAGGGCCCGCGTGGAGTACGTGTGTCGTGTCAGGCAGCGAGACGGAACGCGTCGCCCGTGGGCGGGCCGCGCCTGATCACCGAGTGCTGAAGTGCCGTCGTGCGCAGGGGCAGTGGCGCGAGGAGCTCGATGGGCACCACGTGGGGCGCCGCTTCGGAAGCCCCGGGCAGACCCGCCCTGAGGGCGCGTACCAGAGCGAGAGCGGCGCGCAGGGAACGGACGAGCGCCCCCTGGGCGACTCCATGCGCCGAGTTCACCGAGAGGCGGACGAGGCGGCCGAGAGCGAGGTCCCCGTGGCGCAGCAGCCAGCCCGCGACGACCGCGGCGAGCAGGTGCCCGAGCAGCATCGGCAGGGACGGCAGCAGCGGCATGGAGGTGGCCGCTCCGGTGACGGCGTGGTGGTGCATGGCCGTTCCGGAACCGGGTTCGACGCCGGCGTCCGACAAGATCTTCTGTGCCTGCGCCGGGCTGATCGCCGCCATGCCCGTGCCGCACATGAGCCGGGCCGCGCGCTCCACGACCGAGGGTTCCTGGGCGGTCTGCGCCATCGTCATGGTGCCGTGCTGGCCCACTCCGAAGAGGGTGTGCAGACCGGTCTGGCCGACCGCGAGAGCGGCGGCGATGCCCGGCAGCGAGCGCTCGCGCCCGGCCAGCGGCGCCGCGACGGCGAACACCGCGAGGAACCCGACGCCCAGCGTCCACAGGGGGACGGTGGCACACGAGGCGAGCACATGTCCGGCCGCGGACAACGCGACGCAGACCGCGGTGAACACCGCGGCCCTCAGCAGCCGGACATCCGTTCCGGTGCGCGCCTCGCGCTGGTGGGGGGCAGACATGGCGGGCTCATCATCGCACTGGGCTTACCCGCCTCATACGGCAGGTCCGCAAGGTCCGGAATCTTCCGCCCCGCCCCCTTGCGGCCGACTCCGTACACCGCCGCCACCGGTGCGCGCGTCCGCCGTATGGGCGATATCACGCGAACCACGCGATTGCACGGGGGCCGTTGCGGCAATACGTATCGGTATGTCGAGCCGCGGCCTGGAGGCTGGAGCATGAGCATCTGGTGGTCTCTGCACCTGCGCCGCGAGGCTGCGAGCGTTCCGCTCGCCCGGCGCCTGCTGATCGACACCATGGAGACCGCGGGCGTCGACCCCGACATCTCGTACGACCTGTCCGTCGCGCTCACCGAGGCGTGTGCCAACGCCGTCGAGCACGGCGGCGATCCGGACCCCGACGATCCCGCGGGCGCCTACCGGGTCACGGCCTACCTCGAGGGCGAGACCTGCCGCATCGAGGTCGCCGACTCCGGTCCCGGCTTCCCGGCGCTGCGCGGCCGCGGCACCACCCTGCTCAAGCCCGCCCCCGACCACGCCGAGCACGGCCGCGGACTCTGCCTCATCCATGAGCTCGCGGACCACGTCCACTTCGTCAACAGGCCGGGCAGGGGCGGCGCGGTGGTCAGCTTCGACAAGGTGCTCAAGTGGCGCGAGAACGCGCCCCTCGTCTCCGCCTGACCCCCTCCGGACACGACAGCGGCCGGGCACCGTCCTGCCGTGCCCGGCCACTTCGCAAACGCTTCTCTACGCGCGCGTGGTTCAGCCCTTGAGCTGAGCCATCCACGCCTCGACCTCGTCCGAACGGCGCGGCAGACCGGCGGAGAGGTTCCGGTTGCCGTCCTCGGTCACGAGGATGTCGTCCTCGATCCGGACACCGATGCCGCGGTACTCCTCCGGCACGGTCAGGTCGTCCGCCTGGAAGTACAGACCGGGCTCGACGGTCAGGCACATGCCGGGCTCCAGCGTGCCGTCCACGTACGTCTCCGTGCGGGCGACCGCGCAGTCGTGGACGTCGAGGCCGAGCATGTGACCGGTGCCGTGCAGCGTCCAGCGGCGCTGGAGGCCGAGCTCCAGGACGCGCTCGACCGGGCCCTCGACGAGGCCCCACTCGACCAGCTTCTCGGCGAGCACGTGCTGCGCGGCGTCGTGGAAGTCGCGGTACTTGGCACCCGGCTTCACGGCCGCGATACCGGCCTCCTGAGCCTCGTACACGGCGTCGTAGATCTTCTTCTGGAGCTCGGTGTAGCGGCCGTTGACCGGCAGCGTGCGCGTGATGTCGGCGGTGTAGAGGCTGTGCGTCTCCACGCCCGCGTCCAGGAGGAGCAGGTCGCCGGAGCGGACCGGGCCGTCGTTGCGGACCCAGTGCAGGGTGCAGGCGTGCGGGCCGGAGGCGCAGATCGAGCCGTAGCCGATGTCGTTGCCCTCGACGCGGGCGCGCAGGAAGAACGTGCCCTCGATGTAGCGCTCGCTGGTGGCCTCGGCCTTGTCGAGGACCTTCACGACGTCCTCGAAGCCGCGGACCGTCGAGTCGACGGCCTTCTGCAGCTCGCCGACCTCGAAGGCGTCCTTCACGAGGCGGGCCTCGGAGAGGAAGACACGCAGCTCTTCGTCGTGCTCGCGGGTCACCTTGTCGGCGAGGGCGGCCTCGATGCCGGCGTCGTGGCCGCGCACCACGCGGACCGGGCCGGTGGCCTCGGCCAGCTTGCCGGCGAGCTCGCGCACGTCGGAGGCGGGGATGCCGTACACCTGCTCGGCCTCGGTGAGGGAGTGGCGACGGCCGACCCACAGCTCGCCCTGGCCGTCGAGCCAGAACTCGCCGTTCTCACGGTCGGAGCGCGGCAGCAGGTAGATCGTCGCGTTGTGCCCGGCGGCCGTCGGCTCGAGGACGAGGACGCCGTCCTCCGTCTGGTTGCCGGTCAGGTACGCGTACTCCGTCGAGGCGCGGAAGGCGTACTCGGTGTCGTTCGAGCGGGTCTTGAGATTGCCCGCGGGGACGACGATGCGCTCACCGGGGAAGCGCGCGGAGAGGGCGGCGCGGCGGGCGGCCGTCTCGGACGCCTGCGCGATCGGCTCGAGGCCGTGCAGCTCGGTGTCGGCCCAGCCGGACTTCATGCTCGCGGCGAGCTCGTCGGACACGCCCGGGTACAGGCCGTTCTTGCGCTGCTTGATCGGCTCGTCGCTCTCGGTCTGAGAGATCTCCGGGTTCTCCGGGGTGAGCTCCTCCGACACGTCTTCCTCCTAGATACGGCCCTGGGGAACGGCCAAGGGTGCGGCCTGGGTACAACGGTGGACCCCCTCCATCGTACGGTCGTACGGAAGGGGGCCCAGGGCCGGAAGACCTGTTACATCGGGGGGCTACGGGGCGTACCGCCCCGGTCACCGGAATCACTCGAAGCGCGCGGCGAGCAGCACGACGTCCTCGTCGCTGTCGGCGGCGTCGAGCCCGTCCGGCAGGACGGTGTGCAGGACGTGGTCGGCGATCGCGCCGGGGTCGTTGCGGATGGTGCGCGGGACACCGGCGGCCGCCGCGTGCAGGCGGGCGAAGGCGCGGTCCATCGGGTCACCGGTGCGGTGCAGCAGGCCGTCCGTGTACAGCAGCACGGTCTCGCCGGGCTCGGGGCTGAACTCGACGCTCGGCGCCTCCCAGCAGGCCAGCATGCCGAGCGGCGCGGACAGCGACGTCTCCACGAACTCGGTGCGTCTCTCGCCGATCACCAGCGGCGGGCTGTGCCCTGCCCCGGCCAGGACGATCTTGCGCAGGGCGGGCTCGCAGTACGCGAAGAGGGCGGTGGCGCTGCGCGCGGGCTCGGTCAGCCGGAGCAGGAGCTCCAGATCGGACAGGACGGCGACGGGGTCCTCGCCCTCCATCACCGCATACGCCCGCAGGCTGGCCCTGAGCCGGCCCATCGCGGCGACGGCACTCGCCCCGGAGCCGGTGACGGAGCCGACGGTGAGGCCGAGCGCGCCCTCGGGCAGCGGCAGCGCGTCGTACCAGTCGCCGCCGCCTCGCGGGCCGGTGCGGTGCCGGGCGGCGAGCTGGACGCCCGCGACCCGCGGGAGCCGCGGCGGCAGCAACTCCTCCGCGATGGTGCGGGACTTGGTGCGCGCCCGCTCCAGTTCGAGCAGGCGCGCGAGGTGTTCGGTGGCGTAGCGCGTGTACAGACCGACCAGGTGGCGCTGGCGTTCGACGGGCTCGGCGGGCTCGTCGTAGAGCCACACCGCGGCGCCGAGCCGACCCGCCGCCTCCGTCGCGAGGGGCAGCGCAAAGCTCGCCGCGTAGCCGAGCCGGGCGGCGACCTCGCGGTGCCGCGGGTCGAGCCCGTCCTCGGACAGCAGATCGGCGTGCACCTCGGGCTCGCCGGTCCCGTCCGTGCGGTCGAGGATCCTTCCGTACGAGGTCGCGCCGCGCGGCACCGTCTCGATGTGGCCGAGGTCGGCGCGGGCGAGGCCGAGCCCCACGGTGGTGTCGGGGCCCAGGCCGTCGGCGGGCTCCAGGACGACGAGTCCGCGGCGCGCGCCGACGAGTGCGGCACCGGCGCGGAGCACCTCGTGCAGGGCGTCGTCCATGACGGCCGTCCTGGCCAGGCGCTCGGTGAGTTCGTGCAGCGTGGTGAGGTCGGAGACCCAGCCGGCGAGCCGGTCCTGGATCAGCGCTCCGGGGGCTCCGGGGGCAGCGGGCGCTGGGGGCGCTCCGGGGGAGGAAGGGGGCGCGGGCGTGGGTGACGCGGGCGCGACAGTCTGTGCCGGTGGGGGAACCGTTGAATCGATTCCAGCCACTTTCGGAAAGTGCGGGGTTGTCATGGTGTCCGGCTTTCCGACCGGTGCGTATTGCTCAATAGCATCGCAAACCCCCATGTGATTCTGCGCCGCCAGCAGTGCCTCCACATCTACACGCACTGATGAGGGGATGTCCAGCATTGTCCTGCTGGGATTCCTGGTGTCCAGGAGGCCTGTGCGGCATTAGTGATCTCTGATCGAACTTGGCCAAAAAGTGCCGCGGGTAAGGGCATATTGCGGTCGACTGGCATTGTTCGACAGAGCGTCACAGCGGTCGTGATGGGTACGTACTCGGAGAAGGCCAGGGGCAGTTGGGATCGACCCGGAACCTGGCGACGGACCCGGGCGTCTTAACCACCGACGACCGTGCCCCATCCTCCCGTGGCGGAGACGGCGAGTAACACGCGCGACGGTAAACGCCAGGCGCCGCCACCCCACGCCAGGCTTTTCAAGTGCGCGGCCGGCGCTCGGACAATAGGGGTTCCCCCTGCTCATGGCTGGGGTGTGGCGCTCCCAGTACGTACGCTCAGTGAAGTGATCGACACATGGTGTGATGGCCCACAGCGTTCTCTTCGGTCTACGGAAAGGAACGAGCGCTCATGCGCGAGATCCTCGGAAGGCGACGCAGGCTCCTGTCCAGGCGAAACAACGGGAAGTCTGATCAGTTCAGCGCGGCCCAGACCTTCGCGACCGCATGGCAGTGGCCCGTGATCCCGGGAGTGGGGCTCGTAGGGGCGGGGCGCCGTGACGGCGTCAGCTGCGCCTGCCCCGACCCGGAGTGCACGGTGCCCGGCGCGCACCCCTTCGACCCGGGGCTGCTCGCCGCGACCACGGACGAGCGCATGATCCGCTGGTGGTGGACCAACCGTCCGGCCGCGCCGATCGTGCTGGCCACGGGGGCCGGTGCGGGCGCGAGCGGCGGTCGCGCCCCCTGCGCCGTGAGCCTCCCCTCGGTCGCCGGCGCCCGCGCCCTCAAGGCACTCGACCGTACGGACATCAGGCTCGGCCCGGTCGTGGCCACGAGGGATCGTCTCTTCATCCTGGTGGCCCCCTACTCCATGGAGCAGCTGGGCGAGCTCCTCTACGCCCAGGACTGGGTGCCGGGGTCCCTGCGCTTCCACGGCGAGGGCGGCTATCTGGCACTGCCTCCGTCCGACACCGGCCTTGGCCAGGTCCGCTGGGAACGCGCCCCGCTGCCCGGCTCCGCGGCACCCTGGGTGCCCGATGTGGAGGCCGTGGTGGACGCGGTGGTGGATGCTCTCACTCGTACGGGTGTGAGCGCGCCCGAGTTGTAGGGGAATTGGGCGCGCGGCGAGGGGTGCGAAGGGGCGGCGCCGATATCTTCGGCGCATGCCCTCCTTCCCCAGGCTCTCGACCGGCCTCGAACAGGGGAGACCCCATTCGCGCCTCCGTCTGCTCGGTCTTCTCGCGGTCGTGGTCCTGACCGTTCTTCTCCCGCTGGCGGGCGCGTCCGCGGGCCCCGTCGGCGACACCGCCGCGGAGGACAGCCTCAACTCCGGCGAACGGTCCGCCGGTAACGCCGGCAGCACGAGCGCCACCGACGAGGTCGACGACAAACCGGGCGCAGGTACGAGCGACCCGGCGGCCGCCTCGGCGTCGGACACGGCCGGCAAGGCGCGCCGGTCCCATGAGCGAGCGCCGGGCACGTCCCTCCTTGCCGGACTCGGCGTCGCCACGAAAGCGCGGTGCGGACCCGAACTCGCCTCTCCCGACGGCATCGAGGCGCAGACCTGCGTGCTGACCCAGGGGCGGGACACATGGGCGAGGACCTTCTACCGGAACGCGACAGGAGGGCCGCTGAGTTCCGTGCTGACCCTGATGGCGCCGGGAAACCACACCGTGCAGATGCACTGTGCGGTGGGTGCTCAGGACGAACCGGGGACGTGTGACACGCCGCGGGAGCGCACTTCGGGTGAGGCGAGCGACTACTCGGCGGTGGCGGAGTTCGCGGGAGCCGGGGACGCGGGGCCGCTGCTGCTCAGGTCGGGAAGCAACGCGCCGACGCCGGCCTGACGCTGAGCGAGCGGAACGATTTCCCGGGCGCAGGCCCACGGGGAAGTCCCGGAAAAACAAGGACCCGGTTGCTGGCGACGGGGGATGCACCAGCAACCGGGCTACTCGAACGGTAACAAGAGATCGGCCGTTAGCAAATTCGATCTCGGCTATTCGTATGCGGATTCACCTGCCGCTACGGGGAGTTGTGACCGGAGTCACCCGTTCTGAGGGCTCCCTGTGGCTGACCGGTCGGTCAGCTGAGCGTCACCTGTCGGTTGGTGAGGCCGCCGCGCGCCCTGCGCTCCTCGACGGTCAGTGGCGCCTCGGAGCCGAGGGCCGCCGCCAGCCGCTCGGCGAACTCGGCCGCCGGCTTCTCGACATCTTCGGCGCTCATCCCGGTGGGCAGGTCCCAGACAGGAACGGTCAGACCGTGCGCGCGGAACGAGCCGACCAGGCGCGTGCCCTCGCCGAGCGAGGACGTGCCGGCCGCGTGCAGCCGGGCGAGCGCGTCGAGCAGCTGCTCCTCGGGGTGCGGCATGACCCAGCGCAGGTGGTTCTTGTCGGGGGTCTCGCACCAGTACGCGCCGTCGACACCGGACAGTTTCACGGTCGGGATGGCGGCCGCGTTGGCCCGCTCCAGGGAGGCGGCGACGTCCGGGCTCGCGTTCTCCGAGTCGGGCACCCAGAACTCGAATCCCGTGTGCACGACCGGCTCGAAGGCGGCCGCGGGGTCGAGCAGGTCCTGCAGACGCGGTCCGTCGGCGGGTGCGCGGCGCGCCTGCACCGGCGTACCGGGCTCGGCGGCGAGCGCGCGCTGAAGCGTGTCGGCGAGGTCGCGGCTCATGTCGCCCGAGGAGGTGTCGTTCTGCAGGCCGAGCAGGACCGAGCCGTCGTCGCGGCGCAGTGCGGGCCACGCCATCGGAAGCACCGTCGCGAGTGTCACGGACGGAACGCCGTCCGGCAGGCCTTCCTTGAGGGTGAGCCGCACCGTCGCGGCGGGCACCAGCTCGCGCAGCGCGATCCAGTCGCCCTCTCCCGCGAGACCCTCGAACGGGCGCTGCACCAGCTCGGTCACCGCGTGCGCGGCGGCACGGCCGTGGCAGGCCTTGTAGCGGCGGCCGCTCCCGCAGGGGCAGGGTTCACGGGCGCCGACGACCGGGATCTCCCCGCTGCTGACGTGCGACTTGCCCTTGGTCTGGGGGCGCTTCTTGGCCATCTTGGGTGTCTCCCGGTTACGGCTCTCGTACGTACGGGCGCGAGCCTAGCCCCTCGTACGGCCGGGGGCGGGGATCAGGCCGGGTCGCCGGGCCGGAGCGCGTTTCAGCCCAAGTCCTCGAAGGCGTCCGCGAAATCGAGGTCGGACATGCCCGCGGGGGCGCGGCTCGCCACGCGCGTAGCGAAGTTGCCCTGCCCCTGTGTTTCGGCTTCGGAGCGCACGTCCTTGTGCACGACCACCCAGACGGTGACTTCGCCGGGGGCGTCGTCACGTACGCCCCAGTCGTCGGCGAGTGCCGAGATGATGTTGAGCCCGCGGCCGCCGTGCGCGGTGACCGAGGGCGTGGCCGGAACCGGGCGGGTCGGACCACCACCGTCCGTCACCTCGACGGTGAGACAGCCCCGCGCATCGACCCTCCAAGCGGCCCGGACGTCTCCGTCCCCGGCCAAGTCGTCGCCCAGCGGCCTGCCGTGCCGGCAGGCGTTGCTCAGCAGTTCCGACAGGATCAGTACGGCATCGTCGATGACCGGTTCCGAGACCCCGCCGACGCGCAGCTGATCACGCATCCGGTGCCGTGCTTCGCCCACGCCCGCAGGGCCATGGGGTACGGCCATGCTCGACGACGTGGGCACTTCCTGTGCCACCACCAACGCCACCCCCGAGACCTCCTTTGCCCCACGCCACGGTGTGAATGCCCCAATGGACTGGACCGGAAACCGGCCAATCCACGCTCAGTGACGCACTCGTAACGATCGAATACGGAGCGAACGCGCCGGAGCACTCCCTGTGAGGGAGGTGGCCGGATTTAGCCCCTCCCGAGCTGGCGCAGGACCGCGCGGGGCCGGTTCGTGATGATCGCGTCGACGCCGAGGCCGACGCACAGGTCGACGTCCTCCGGCTCGTTGACCGTCCACACGTGCACCTGGTGGCCCGCCCGCTTGAGCTTCTGCACGTACCCGGGGTTGCTGCGCACGATCCGGATGCCCGGGCCTGCGATCGGCACTCCCCGGGGGAGGCGGCCGTCGCGGTGGCGGGGCGAGACGAACTGCATCAGGTAGACCGTCGGCAGGTTGGGGGACGCGGCCTGGATGCGGTGCAGGGAGCGGGCCGAGAAGCTCATGACGCGCACCGGGGACGGATCGTCCGGTGCTCCGGTCGGGGCGTCCAGGCCGAACCGCTTGAGGAGCGCCAGGAGGCGTTCCTCGACCTGGCCGGCCCAGCGGGTGGGGTGTTTGGTCTCGATGGCGAGCTCCACGCGGCGGCCCGCGTCGGCGACCAGTTCGAGCAGCCTCTCCAGAGTCAGGACGGAGGTGTCCTCCCAGTCGGGGCCCTCGGTGCTGGTGCGGCCGGCCTCGCTGTTCTTCCAGGAGCCGAAGTCCAAGGCGGCGAGATCCGCCAGTTCCAGGGCCGACACCGCTCCGCGTCCGTTCGACGTACGGTTGACGCGGCGGTCGTGCACGCAGACGAGATGACCGTCAGCGGTGAGCCGGACATCGCATTCGAGGGCGTCGGCACCGTCCTCGATGGCCCTTCTGTACGCGGCCGGCGTGTGCTCGGGGACCTCGTCGGAGGCTCCGCGGTGGGCGACGACCTGGATCTGCTGCTGTCGTGCGAGGGTCACCGCGTCATGGTGCCATTGCGAGGCGCTGGGCCGCCCAGGGGATGCGTCGGTTTCGCCCGGCGTAAAGGATGGCACCGGACACACAGGAACGCCTTATGGTGCCCTGACGTCCCGTGGGAAAAGCTGACCGCATACAAACAGCAATGCAGATGGAATCAGCTGATACAGCCGTGGATCGAGGAGAAGAGCTGTGAGCACCGAGAACGAGGGCACTTCGGTACCCCCAGCCCCGTCCGCACCTCCCGTGCCGGTGGAATCTCCCGCTACTCCCGCACCCGCTTCCACTGGTTCCGCACCTCCTCCGGGGCCCGCCGACGCACCCACCGCGGCGATGCCGCCGGTGGACGGCGCGGCGCCGGGGGCGCACGAGGGTCCTGGCGCGGCCTCGGGGGCTGCACAGGGACCCGGCGGGCCGCACGAGGCCGCGAACGCGGCCTCGGGTGGCTGGCCGCCTCCGCCGCCCGCCGTTCCCGCGTATGCGGACGGCGGCGGCGGTGGGCACTCCTGGGGCGCCTCCTACCAGCCTCCGGAGCACAAGCCGGGCCCGCGGCGTGGCGGGCTGCTGGCCGCGGTGGTCGCGGCGGCCCTGATCGCGGGCGGTGTCGGCGGTGGCATCGGCTACTGGGCGGCCGAGCGCAACGACGACGGTGATTCGGGCTCGACGACGGTCTCCGCCTCGGACAACCCGGCCGGCTTCAAGCGTGACTCGGCGTCGATCGCCGGCATCGCGGCGAACGCGCTGCCGAGCACGGTCACCATCGAGGCCGAGGGCAGCGACGGCGAGGGCGGCACCGGCAGCGGCTTCGTCTACGACACGCAGGGCCACATCCTCACGAACAACCACGTGGTGGCCTCCGCGGCCGACGGAGGAAAGCTTTCGGCCACGTTCTCGAACGGCAAGAAGTACGATGCCGAGGTGATCGGCCGTGCCCAGGGCTACGACGTCGCGGTCATCAAGCTGAAGAACGCCCCGTCGAACCTGAAGCCGCTGGCGCTAGCCGACTCGGACAAGGTCGCCGTCGGTGACTCGACCCTCGCGATCGGCGCGCCCTTCGGCCTGTCGAACACGGTGACCACGGGCATCGTCTCGGCGAAGAACCGCCCGGTGGCCTCCAGTGACAGCTCGGGCAGCAGCAAGGCGTCGTACATGAACGCGCTGCAGACGGATGCGTCGATCAACCCGGGCAACTCGGGCGGTCCGCTGCTCGACGCGGGGGGCGCGGTGATCGGCATCAACTCGGCGATCCAGCCGGGGAGCAGCGGCGGCATCGGAGGCTCCGGCCAGTCCGGCTCGGTCGGCCTCGGCTTCGCCATCCCGATCAACCAGGCGCGGAACGTCGCCAAGCAGCTCATCAAGACGGGCCAGCCGGTCTATCCGGTGATCGGTGCCTCGGTCGCGCTGGACGAGCAGAGTGACGGCGCGAAGATCACCGAGCAGGGCGCGGGCGGCTCGTCCGCGGTCACGGCGAACGGCCCGGCGGACAAGGCCGGCCTGAAGCCCGGTGATGTCATCACCAAGCTCGACGACACGGTGATCGACAGCGGTCCGACCCTGATCGGCCAGATCTGGACGCACCAGCCGGGCGACACGGTCAAGATCACGTACAAGCGCGGCGGCGCGGAGCACACGGTCGACGTGGTCCTCGGCGAGCGCAAGGGCGACAGCTGACCGAACTCCCGGCCGAACCCGCTACCCTGGTCCTCGCTCCGCCGGTCGCCGACGGGGCGAGGGTGGGTTGCCCGAGCGGCCTAAGGGAACGGTCTTGAAAACCGTCGTGGCGCGAGTCACCGTGGGTTCAAATCCCACACCCACCGCCGGTAGGCAGATATTCGTAAGGGGCGTTCGCTATGGCGGGCGCCCCTTACGCGTGTCCTGGGGGCGAGGTCGTCCGGGTGTGGGGGGCCCGGCCCTCCGGGACGTCGCGTCCTACGCTTCCGCGTCGTTGTGCTGGGTCAGGCGGGCCGCTGAGGCGATCGTGGAGCGGGCCTCGCGTTCCGTCAGGCCCGTGCGGGTCGCGGCCTCCACGAGGGCGTTCGTGAGGCTGTCGCCGAGGTCGCTCTCGTAGGCGCGGCAAGCGGCCCAGAACAGACGGGTGTTGCGCTGTCCCTCATGTGCCGCGAGCACGAACTGGACCAGGCCCTGGCCGTGTTGGCCGGCATGCGCCGGTGACGGGTGGTGCACGCGTGGCGGGGGTGTGAGCAGGCGCAGGAGTGCCGGTGGGCAGGGCGCGACGGGCAGGTGGGCGGTGCCGGGGACCGCGCTGTAGACCCCCTGGGACGTGCGCGATCCAGGGCCCACGAGGTAGCCGCCCGCGCCGCGGATGTCGATGCCCGGCGCGAGGCGTCCCGCCGAGTTCGGGACCACGACGTCCGGCGGTCCGGAGAGCCACACGTGACGGCCGCCGCTGGGAGTGGCCACGACGACGGTGTCCGGGATCGTGAAGAGGTGGCGCAGCGCCAGTTCGCGCAGTGCGGACGAGGAGTCCGTGCCGGACTTGGTGTCGAGGTCCACACCGATGAGGTGGTGCGGGGGCAGTCCGCACGCGATGCCGTAGCCGGTGGCTCGGGGCGCCGCCGCGAAGAGGTCACGGATACGGCCCGGGTCGGTCGTGGCGTCGTACACGCCGTGGCCGGGGCGGCCGCATTCGCCGTGACACGGGGCCGGGTCGGGTTCGTCGCGGTGCGGGGAGCGCAGGGCGGGGAGCTTCGTGCGGGAGAGCGGGATCACGGCCAGTCCACGCTCGGCGGCGGAGAGCGCGTGGGCGAGGGCCAGGGTCGCAAGGGGTACGGCATGCCGGTCGGTGGTGGCCATGCATCCATGTTCGTACGAATGTTCGAGTAAAGGAAGAGGGGCTCGCCCGGGTGGAGCGCATTTACCAAAAATGTGCCGAAACGCTTCAGCCCCTGCGGCGGCTGACCCGTCCCGCGCCGGACGGACGCAATCCGGGCTGAGCTGGGCCTTTAAGGGTGTGAAGCAGGTTTATCGACATGTCCTCACGCTTGCGAGGGAATGCAGCCTTCCGCCCTGGTTCGACGGGGATTCGGTGGGCAATTCTGATCTCGCGACGTCGTGAGCAACGACCGAGGCGGTGGGCCAACTGCCTTGGAGCAAACAGTAGTTACCGGTTCCTGGAGGAATTGACATGGCACACATCCGTACCGCCCGCGCCCTCGCTGCCGTCGCCGCCCTGCCCCTCGCGGCAGCCCTCTTCTCGGGGGTGGCGATGGCCGACAACGGGTCCTTCGCGGACGACGGATCGAACGCGGGTGTGGCGACCGTGAGCGGCAGCGGTGTCGGTGGCAACAACCACGGCAACTCGTCCACCACGCAGCAGCAGGCGGTGGGCTCCGGCGCCTCGAACCAGAACAACACGGCCCAGGTGAACGGCTCCGCCTTCACTGTCGTCAACCAGTCGAACGAGAACATCGCGGTGCACTTCACCAAGCTCTGGTGACCCGCAGGCTCCTGTCGGCGGGGGCCATTGCCAGGGGTGCGTGACATCTGTGCGGCGGTGCTTCGGCATCGCCGCACAGGCGTTTTCGCGCGCCGGTCGGCCCTTCACGCGCGCGTGCTGATCCCTTGACACCCGTACCGAACCTGGCGGACAGTCGTACCGAATCTGACGGTCAGTCAGAAACAAAAGTCAGAGACCCCTGTTCGTACGAGGTCCGGGAGGGCCGCCGCCGTGCACCTCGCCCCCACCGCGCGCCAGCATGAACTCCGCGCCGAACTGCGCGCCTACTTCAGGGAACTGATGCCGGACGGGCCGCCCGCCCACGACGACCGGACGGCCCAAAGGCGCCTGCTGCGCCGCATCGGTGCCGACGGCCTCCTCGGGCTCGGCTGGCCCGTCGAGTACGGAGGCCAAGGCCGGGGTCCCGACGAACAGTTCGTCTTCTTCGACGAGGCGTATCGCGCGGGCGCACCCGTCTCCATGGTGACCCTGAACACCGTCGGGCCGACCCTGATCAAGTACGGGACCGAGGCACAGAAGGCGTACTTCCTGCCGCGGATCCTCAAGGGAGAGCTGGTCTTCGCGATCGGATACAGCGAGCCGTCCGCGGGGACCGACCTGGCCTCGCTGCGGACGCGGGCCGTCCGCGACGGCGACGACTGGATCATCGACGGGCAGAAGGTCTTCACGTCGAACGCGCAGAACGCCGACTGGATCTGGCTGGCCTGCCGCACGGACCCCGTGGCCGCCAAGCACCAGGGCATCTCGATCGTCCTCGTGCCGACGGACGCGGCCGGCTTCAGCTGGACGCCCATCGAGACCGTCGGAGGGCTGACCACCACCGCCACGTACTACGACGGGATCCGCGTCCCCGCCTCGAGTCTTGTCGGGGACGAGAACGGCGGCTGGGGCCTCATCACCAATCAGCTCAACCATGAGCGGGTCGCGCTGGCAGCGATCGGGATGCAGGCGGAGGACTTCTACGCGGCGGTACTCGAAGCGGTTCGTTCACCCGATCCGGTGACAGGGGAACGCCGGATCGACCTGCCGTGGGTGCGGTCGCGGCTGGCCGAGGTACATGCCCGTCTCGCGGCGACGCGCCTGCTCAACTGGCGTTTGGTGGGGGATGTCGGGGCGGGGCGGCTCGCGCCGGGCGACGCGAGCGGCGTGAAAGTCATGGGAACCGAATCGGCGGTCGAGGTGTACCGAATGTGTCAGGAGATCGCGGGAGACGCGGCGCTGGTCCGTGCCGGGTCGCCGGGAGCCTTCGGGGGTGGGGCTGGTGGTGACGTGCGTGGTGGCGCTGGGGACGGGTCGGGCGGTGGTGCTTGGGGTGGGACGGCGGAGGGGGAGCTGGAGCGGATGAACAGGGCGGCGCAGATCAACACGTTCGGGGGCGGCGTGAGCGAAGTGCAGCGGGAGATCGTCGCGACGATGCGGCTCGGGATGAGGAGGGGGCGGCGGTGACCGGCGACATGACGTACGAGGCGCTGAAGGCCTTCGAAGGGCTGCCCGCGGCCACCGCGGGGAGGGGCAGGGACCTGGTCAACGAGCCGATGATCAGGCACTGGTGCGAGGCGATGGGCGACACCAGTCCCGCGTACGAGGGGCCCGACGCCATAGCGCCGCCGACCATGCTCCAGGCCTGGACGATGGGTGGGCTCTCCGGGCATCAGGGGCGCAGTGGCGCCTATGACGAGCTGTCCGCGCTGCTGGACGGCGCGGGGTACACCTCGGTCGTCGCCACCGACTGCGAGCAGGAGTATCTGCGTCCGCTGCGGCCCGGCGACGCGATCACCTTCGACGCGGTGATCGAGTCGGTGTCCGAGCGCAAGACGACGAAGCTGGGCACGGGGTACTTCGTCACGACGCGCATGGATGTCAGGGCGGACGGCGAGCTCGCCGGGACGCATCGCTTCCGGATCCTCAAGTACGCCCCGGCGGCGCGGGCAGGGCTGACGGTGGAGCCGGCGCGGGAGCAGCAGCCACGGCGGCCCCGTCCGGTGGTCAACCGGGACAACGCCGGGTTCTGGGAAGGGGTCCGTGAGCACCGCCTCCTCGTCCAGCGCTGCGAGCAGTGCGGGACGCTGCGCTTCCCCTGGCTGCCGGGGTGCGGCTCGTGCGCCTCGCAGGACTGGAGCACGGTCGAGGCGAGCGGTGAGGGGACCGTCTTCTCGTACGTGGTGATGCACCACCCGTCCTTCCCCGCCTTCGACCCGCCGTACGCGGTGGGGCTGATCGAGCTGGCCGAAGGCGTCCGGATCATCAGCAACGTGGTGGGGGTGCCGTACGACAAGGTCCGAATAGGGATGCCGGTCCGGCTCGAATTCCTCCGAGTGGACGGGGAGTTGGAGCTGCCGGTCTTCCGGGCAGGTGACGGCGCCGCTGTGGGGGTCGCTACGGGTGTCGCTACGGGACGGAAGGGCTGACGTGGACTTCACGCCTACGCAGGACCAGGCGGCCGCGGCCGACCTGGCCGCGCGGATCTTCGGTGACCTGTCGACCCCCGACCGCCTCGCGGCGGCCGGCACGGGAACGGACCCCGAGCTGTGGAAGGCGCTCGGCGCGGCGGGGCTGCCGGAGGCGGTGGAGGAGACCGGGCTGCTCGGGCTCGTGCTGATGCTGGAGGAGCAGGGCCGGACGACGGCGCAGGTGCCGTTCGCCGCCAGTTGCGCGTACGGACTGCTCGCGGTGGCGAGGCATGGCACCCCCGAGCAGCGGGACCGGTTGGTGCCGGGGCTGCGGGACGGGACGGAGGTGGCCACGGGGGCGTTCCCCGCGCAGAAGGGGGTGCGGGTCGACGGAACGGAGGCCGAGGAGACAGGGACGGGCGGGGGCAAGGGGCGGCTCACGGGGGTGGTGCCCTGGGTCCCGTGGCTCCGGGACGCGACCTGGGTTCTGGTGGCGGCGGCCGACCGGGGCCTGTGGAGAGTGCGTACGGCCGATGCCGGCTGCGACACGGTCGAGCTCACCGCGCCCTGGTCGGCGGGTCGGCTGGTTCTCGACGGCGCGCCCGCGGAGAGGATCGGCGGGCCCGGTGCGTACGACGACGTCCTTGCGATGGCGCGGACCGCGTTCGCGGGGCTCCAGGCCGGGGTCTGCGCGGGGTCGCTGGCGCGTGCTGTGGAGTACACGAACGAGCGGGAGCAGTTCGGCAGACCGCTCGCCGCGAAGCAGGGGGTTCAACTCCGGGCGGCCGACGCCCATATGGACACGGAGGCCATCCGTGTCACCGCGTACGAGGCGGCATGGCGACGGGACGAGGGGCTGCCGTACGCGGGCCATGCGCTGACCGCGGCCTGGTGGGCGTCGGAAGCGGGCAGACGGGTCGTGCACGCCGGACAGCATCTGCACGGCGGCATGGGCGCCGACCTGGAGCATCCCGTGCACCGGCATTTCCTGTGGGGCAGGCAGCTCGACGCGTATCTGGGATGCGGGGGTGAACTGCTCGCGGAGCTTGGTGACTTGATCGCCTGTGACGAGGGGAGCGGCACGGAGGAGGCGGGGGCGACGTGGACGGCGCGGAAGTGAAGGGGGAGGCAATGGATCGGGCGGCAAGGGATCGGGAGGAGGGGGAAATGGTGATGGTGGATGCCTCGACAGGGATCGGGGCCGGGGTCGGCGCGAAGCTGGCGCCGTTGGAGATCCCGGTCACCCGGACGTTGATCGTCTCCGGGGCCATCGCGTCCCGTGACTACCAGGACGTGCACCACGACGCGGAGCTCGCCAAGGAGAAGGGCTCCCCCGACATCTTCATGAACATCCTGACGACGAACGGGCTCGTCGGCCGTTACATCACCGATCACTTCGGCCCTGCCTCGGTTCTGCGGAAGGTCGCCATACGGCTGGGGGCGCCCAACTATCCAGGGGACACGATGGTGTTGACAGGGACGATCGCCGAGGTCGGAGACGGGAGCGGGGGCGGGTCCGACGGCGGGGATGCCACGGTGGTGGTGCGCATCGTCGGGGTCAACGGGCTGGGCACGCACGTCACCGGGACGGTGACGGTCACGCTCCCGAGTTCCGTGAGCCCAGCGCACCGCACGAGTGCGCAGGCCCGTCCCTCGGTGTCGGGGAGGCCGGCATGAGTGTGCGGGCGAAGGACAGTCTCGGCGGGCGGGCGGCGATCGTCGGGATCGGGGCGACCGAGTTCTCCAAGGACTCCGGGCGCAGTGAGCTGAAGCTCGCGGTGGAGGCGGTGGGCGAGGCGCTCGACGACGCCGGGCTCTCCCCCGCCGACGTCGACGGCATGGTCACGTTCACCATGGACACCAGTCCGGAGATCACGGTCGCGCAGGCGGCCGGAATAGGGGACCTCTCGTTCTTCTCCCGGGTCCACTACGGCGGAGGTGCGGCGTGCGCCACCGTTCAGCAGGCCGCGCTCGCCGTGGCGACCGGGGTGGCCGAAGTGGTCGTCTGCTACCGGGCGTTCAATGAGCGCTCAGGCAGGAGGTTCGGCTCCGGGGTGCAGCATCGGGAGCCGTCGGCGGAGGGGGCGGCGCTCGGCTGGGCACTGCCGTTCGGGCTGCTCACGCCCGCGTCATGGGTGGCGATGGCGGCGCAGCGCTACCTCCACGCGTACGGCCTGGGGCCGGAGGCGTTCGGTCATGTCGCCGTCATGGACCGCGCGTACGCGGCCACCAATCCGGCGGCGTACTTCCACCGGAAGCCGATCACGCTGGAGGATCACGCGGCGTCGCGGTGGATCGTGGAGCCGTTGCGGCTGCTCGACTGCTGTCAGGAGACCGACGGCGGGCAGGCGATCGTCGTCACCAGTGTCGAGCGGGCCCGCGACCTCCCGCACCGTCCCGCCGTGATCACGGCGGCGGCGCAGGGGGCGGGGCGTGGCCAGGAACAGATGACGAGTTTCTACCGGGACGACATGACGGGCCTGCCAGAAATGGGGGTCGTGGCACGGCAGTTGTGGCGGTCGGCGGGGCTGGCGCCGGGTGAGATCGACGTGGGGATCCTCTACGACCACTTCACGCCGTTCGTGCTGATGCAGCTGGAGGAGTTCGGGTTCTGCGGGCCGGGTGAGGCGGCGGACTTCGTGGCGGAGCGCCGGCTCCCGCTCAACACCCACGGCGGGCAGCTCGGTGAGGCGTACCTGCACGGGATGAACGGCATAGCGGAGGCGGTCAGACAGGTGCGGGGCACGGCGGTGAACCAGATAGCCGGCGCCGCCACGGCGCTGGTGACGGCGGGGACCGGCGTCCCCACATCGGGTCTGATTCTGGGAGCGGACGGCTGAACGCGGGGTGTGTCCCGGGTCCGGTCCGCACCCCGGCCCCTTCACTCGCTCTATGCACAGCACTTGCCGTAGGCACCGTTGGAAGCTGGTCGTGGGTCTGGTGGTGCTCCTGATGGCGCTGACCGCCCTTCCCGCGTCGGCGTGGGACGAACCCGGCGTCCCCCAGCCGACTCCGATGCGCGACGCCCACCCCCACCCCGACCCCGACGCCGACCCCGACGCCGACCCTGATCCCCTGGCCGGCCTCGACCTGCCTGACCTCGCCCTGCCCGACCTCGCCACCGACCCCGGCTCCGCACTCGGAGACCTCGCATCCGGCGGCCGAGCCCCAGGCCCGGCCTTGGCCCCGGGGGCACCGGCCGCCGCCGGCGGTCCCCCCTCCGAACCCCTGACCCCTGCCGTCACCAATCCGCGGATGTTCCACGGGCTGGCGTTCGACACGTGCATGACGCCGTCGCTCGACACCATGCGGCGTTGGCGGTCGTCGAAGTACGGGGCGGTGGGCGTGTACTACGGGGGCCGTGGGCGGGCCTGTCCTCATCAGCCCCGGCTCGGGCACCGTTGGATGAAAGAGGTGCAGCGGCTGGGGTGGCGGGTGCTGCCGGTGTATGTCGGTTCGCAGTCGCCGTGTGTCGTCGCGGGCCTCAAGAAGACCTATCGCATCGGCCGTCACGCCTGGCGCCAGGGCGCGCAGGAGGGGCGGGACGCCGTACGCACTGCGCGAGCCGTCGGTATCCGGGCGGGCAGCCCGCTCTATCTCGACATGGAGGCATACAAGTACCGGCAGAAGAAGTGCGCCCGCACGACGCTCACCTTCGTGCGGGGCTGGGACCGGCAGGTGCGCGAGAAGGGCTACGTGCCCGGGTTCTACAGCAGTGCCGACTCCGGGGTGGCACACATGCGTGCCGCGGCGCGGGCGGGGGTGCGGGATCTGCCGGCGGTGATCTGGTTCGCACGCTGGCACACGCGGCCCCGGCTGGCCCGGGAGCCCGTGCTGCGGGGCTCCGCCTGGAGTTCGCGGCGCAGGATCCACCAGTACGCGGGAAACGTGAAGGAGCGGCACGGCGGGCGGACCCTCGTCATCGACCGGAATCTGGTGCACGCGCCGGTGGCCCGCATCAGATGAGTCGCCCCGGTCCGCGGGAGTGGCAGAGTGGAAGGAAGCCCATGGAATGGCTCTCAGGGATGAACCCTCAGGGGTGCGTCCCGCGTCCTCCACCTTCAGGAGGTGGGGATACCACCACTCCTACAACCTGAGGCGGACACCGCTTCGGGACCTGCGGCCGATCCGCGAGGGTAGGGGGCGCTCCTAGCGTGGAGCCATGACCGCAACCATGGCGCCTGTCTGCTCCAGTGCATCGGATGCCGCGACGCGCAGCGCGCCGCGAGCCGCGATGACGCCTCACTCTTCCCACCCGGTGCCGTACGTGCCGGCCGCCCGTTCGGCGCCGTACGCGCCGCACAAGTCGTACCCGTCGTTCGCGTCGTACGTGCGGGCGCGGCAGCCCGTACTGCTGCGGACCGCCCGGTCGCTGACCTCGAACCCGTGCGATGCCGAGGACCTGCTCCAGACCGCGCTCACCAAGACGTATGTGGCGTGGGACCGCATCGAGGACCACCGGGCGCTCGACGGTTATGTGCGCCGGGCCCTGCTGAACACACGTACGTCGCAGTGGCGTAAGCGGAAGGTCGACGAGTTCGCCTGCGACGAGCTGCCCGAGCCGGAGACCGTGGCGGCGGCCGATCCGGCCGAGCACCAGGCCCTGCGCGACGCGATGTGGCGCGCGATCATGAAGCTGCCCGCCCGGCAGCGCGCGATGGTCGTGCTGCGGTACTACGAGGACCTGAGCGAGGTGCAGACGGCCGAGGTGCTCGGAGTGTCCGTCGGTACGGTCAAGAGCGCGGTCTCGCGGGCCCTCGGCAAGCTCCGTGAGGACCCGGAGCTGCGCCCCGCCAAGGGCTGACCGGGACCACTCGCTGATCGATCATTCCCTGGGCTAGTGACATACCGAGTGGTATGCGGTGAGAATCGGCGGAACATTACTGCGCCGTAGCGCCCACCGGGAGGACGCCGTGCTGAGCACGATGCAGGACGTACCACTGCTGATCTCGAGGGTCCTGACCCATGGGTCGACGATCCACGGCACTTCCCAGGTGACGACCTGGACCGGTGAGAGCGGGCCGCAACGGCGGAGCTTCGCCGAGATCGGCGACCGCAGCGCCCAGCTCGCGCACGCTCTGCGCGCCGACCTCGGCATCGTGGACGACGACCGCGTCGCGACCCTGATGTGGAACAACGCGGACCACGTCGAGGCCTACTTCGCGATCCCCTCCATGGGCGCCGTACTGCACACCCTGAACCTGCGCCTCCCCGCAGAGCAGCTGGTGTGGATCGTCAACCACGCGGCCGACCGCGTGATCATCGTCAACGGCTCCCTGCTGCCGCTGCTCGCGCCGCTCCTGCCGTCCCTGACGGGTGTCGAGCACATCGTCGTCTCCGGGCCGGGCGACCGTTCGCTCCTCGACGGAGCACGCCCCCAGGTCCACGAGTACGAGGAGCTCATCGCCGGAAAGCCGGTGACGTACGACTGGCCGCAGCTCGACGAGCGCCAGGCCGCCGCGCTCTGCTACACCTCCGGCACCACCGGCGACCCCAAGGGCGTCGTCTACTCGCACCGTTCGATCTACCTGCACTCCATGCAGGTCAACATGACGCAGTCCATGGGCCTGACCGACGAGGACACCTCGCTCGTCGTGGTGCCGCAGTTCCATGTGAACGCGTGGGGCCTGCCGCACGCGACGTTCATGACCGGCGTGAACATGCTGATGCCGGACCGCTTCCTCCAGCCCGCGCCGCTCGCCGAGATGATCGAGAGCGAGCGCCCCACGCACGCTGCGGCCGTCCCCACCATCTGGCAGGGCCTGCTCGCGGAGCTCACCGCGAAGCCCCGCGAGGTGAGTTCGCTCGGGCAGGTCACCATCGGCGGTTCGGCCTGTCCGCCCTCGCTCATGAAGGCCTTCGACGAGCTCGGCATGCGGGTCTGCCACGCCTGGGGCATGACGGAGACGTCCCCCCTCGGCACGGTCGCCCGGCCGCCGGCCGCGGCGGTCGGCACCGACGAGGAGTTCGCGTACCGCCTCACCCAGGGCCGGTTCCCGGCCGGCGTCGAGGCGCGACTGTCGGGTCCGGGCGGAGAACTGCTGCCCTGGGACGGCGAGTCGGCCGGTGAGCTGGAGGTCCGCGGGCCGTGGATCGCCGGCGCGTACTACTCGGGCCCCGACAGCGAACCGCTGCGCCCCTCCGACAAGTTCAGCGACGACGGCTGGCTCAGGACGGGCGACGTCGGCACGATCAGCCCCGACGGCTTCCTCACCCTCACCGACCGCGCCAAGGACGTCATCAAGTCCGGCGGTGAATGGATCAGCAGCGTCGACCTCGAGAACGCCCTGATGTCCCACCCGGACGTCGCCGAGGCGGCCGTCGTCGCCGTCCCCGACGAGAAGTGGGGCGAGCGCCCGCTCGCCACCGTGGTCCTGAAGGAGGGCGCGAGCGCCGACTTCGGCATCCTGCGCGCCTTCCTCGGCGAGAAGGTCGCCAAGTGGCAGCTCCCGGAGCGCTGGACGGTGATCACGGCGGTACCGAAGACGAGCGTCGGCAAGTTCGACAAGAAGGTGCTGCGCAAGCAGTACGCGGACGGAGAGCTGGACATCACGCGGCTCTGAGCCCGCAGCGCCACGTCTCTGAGTCCGCGACACCACGGCTCCGAGTCCGCGGCGCCAGGGCTCTGAGCCCGCGGCACTACTCCGAGCTCAGAGCTCGGCGACGGTTTCACGTGAAACAGGGGCGGCCCGAACGGGCCGCCCCTGTTTGTCAGTTGTGGGTTTCGCAGTGACCGCTAGTTGGTGCCGATCTTCGCGAGCAGGTCCACGATCCGGCCCTGCACCTCATCGCTCGTCGACCTTTCCGCCAGGAACAGGACGGTCTCGCCCGCGGCCAGGCGCGGCAGGTCGGCCTCCTCGACGGCGGCGGTGTAGACGACGAGGGGCGTGCGGTTCAACTGGCCGTTCGCGCGCAGCCAGTCGACGATTCCGGCGCGCCTGCGACGTACCTGGAGCAGGTCCATCACCACCAGGTTCGGCCGCATCTGCGCGGCCAGCGTCACCGCGTCCGCGTCGGAACTCGCCCGTGCGACCTGCATCCCGCGCCGTTCCAGCGTCGCGGTGAGCGCGAGCGCCATCTCCTCGCGCTCCTCGATGAGCAGGACGCGCGACGGGTGCTGCTCGCTGTCCCGCGGCGCGAGGGCCTTCAGCAGGACGGCGGGATCCGCCCCGTACGCCGCCTCGCGCGTCGCCTGTCCGAGCCCGGCCGTCACCAGGACGGGAACCTCGGCGGCCACGGCGGCCTGGCGCAGCGACTGGAGGGCGGTGCGCGTGATCGGTCCGGTCAGCGGGTCGACGAAGAGCGCGGCAGGGAAGGCCGCGATCTGCGCGTCGACCTCCTCGCGGGAGTGCACGGTCACCGGGCGGTAGCCGCGGTCGCTCAGGGCCTGCTGCGTGGTCGCGTCGGGCGCGGGCCAGACCAGGAGACGGCGCGGGTTGTCGAGCGGCTCAGGGGGCAGCTCGTCGTCCATCGGCTGAGGCTGGGGCCGGATCGCCACCTCGACGGCGCCACCGGGCCCGTCCAGCGGTTCGGGACCCTCGTCGGCGTCCTGGTCGGGGGCGCCGATCGCGTACGAACGCCCGCGACCCTCCGATGACGACGAAAGCAGCGACTGCGGCTGACCGGGCTGGGACTGGCCGGACGGCGTCTGGGGCTGACCCTTCGGTTGCGCCGGCGACGACTGCGACGGGGACTGCGGGTGCGGGCGGGCCGCGGTCTCCGGCTGGGTCCCGGCGGGGTCCGGCCGGGTGGACAGCCTGCGGCGACGGCCGGAGCCGCCGAGCGTGTGCTGCGTCTGCTCCTGCGGGGCCGCCGCTGGCTGCGGGACCTGAGGGGGCAGCGGGACCTGGAGCGACGGGTTGCCGCCGGGCGACTGAACGGGCTGCTGCCCGGTCTTCGGGCCGGACGGACCGCCCTGCGCGCCGGACGGCTGCTTGGCCTGCGGACCGGGCTGCTTGCCCGTCGCCGGGCCGGTCTGGTTCGGCTGTGCGGGCGCCTGCGCGTTCGGCCGCGAGTTCGCCTGCTGGTTCGGAACCGCCGGGTTCGGCAGAGACTGGGCCGTGCCGGGGGCCGGCGGCTGCGGCCGCGACGGGCGCTGCTGCTCGGCGATCTGACGTCCGAAGGGAACGCCCTGCCCCAGCGTTCGTACGCTTATGGCGCGGCCCTGAGTCGAGTTGGGGTCAGCAGACGGGGCCTCCGCGGGGAGGGGCTGCGCGGCGCGGGGCCTGGCACCGTTCTCCGGCGGCAACGCGGCGCGCGCGCCCGGAACCGTCTGGACAGGGTGGGGCTGTGGCGGAGTGTGGTCGTCGGCGGGGTGACGCTGCGCGGCGTCGTGCTGCTCGCCGTCAGCACCCGTACCCGTAGTCATATCTGCGTCGGCGTCCGTGGCGGTGCCCGGCTCGGGCGTCGTCCGGTCGGCCTCCGCGGGCGGCAGCGCGAATACGGTGCGCGCGGCGCCGGCCTGCTCGGCCTCCCGCTCCGGAGCACTGCCGAGAGCGCGGCGCGCGCGGCGCCCGGCGGGGACGTTCTGGCCGGCCTGGGACGCATCGGAAGCCCCCGATGCACCCGAAGCTCCCGATCCACCGGCAGGCAGCGCGGCCTGCTCGGGGTTGCGCCGTGCACGGCGGCCCGAGGACGCTCCGACCGGCACACCCTGCGGCGGCACGGTCTCCCCCAGGGCGGGGGATCCAGCCGCGTGTTCGGCAGCGGTCATCACGGAACCCTCGGTGGCGCCGGGACCGGCATCGGCTCCCGCCGGAACGGCGACCTCAGCCGGATTGGGCCTCCCGCGCCGACGCCCCGTACCGGTCCCGGCCCCCGCGTCACCGGCAGGCGTCCCGCCCGCCGGAGTCTGCGTGGCCTGGGCAGGCAGTTGCCCCTGAGCGCTCCCGGGCGCACCCGCCGCCGCGGACTCCTCGGCCCGCCGCCTGCGCCGCCCGGTCGGAGCGGCAGCCTCCGAGCCGCCGCCCTGCCCGGCCTCGTCGGCACCCGGCACCGCATCCGCGGCACCCGCGGCACCCGCGACACCGCTCTCCAGGAACGAGTCCACCGACGCGCCCGAAGCACGACGTGCCCGCCGCCGCCCGACGCGGGTACCCGACGCCTGCTCGGGCAGCCCCACACCGACCTCGGCACCGGTCTCCGCACGGGCCGGACCAGCCGCCGAAGCGACCTCGACAGCCGTACCGGGAACAGACGTATGAGGACCGGCCGCGCCGACGACACCCGACGGGTCGGCAACCGGAACCGCCCCGGCCCCGCCCCCGATCGGCACCTCGAGCACGTACGCGCTGCCGCTCATCCCGGGCACCACATGTGTCTGGAGCACACCACCGTGCGCTCGCACGATGCCGCGCACGATGGGCTCGTGCACCGGGTCGCCGCCCGTGTAGGGCCCGCGCACCTCGATACGGACGCTCTCGCCGCGCAGCGCCGCAGCCACGACGATCGTCGAGTCCACGTATCCGCCGACGCCGCTCGTCGGAACGACGCCCACGCGCGCGTTGCCGGTGGCGTCGATGCCCGCGACGTCCGCGACGAGGTGGGCGAGCGCGGTGGCCAGGCGCGCCGCGTCGACCTCGGCCTCGATGGGCGGGGCGTGCACGGCGAACTGCGCGCGCCCGGGCCCGATCAGCTCGACCGCCCCGTCGACGCCCGCGGCGACGACCGCGTCGAGCATCACGTTCGTACGGGTCAGCTGCACGTCGCCGGAGTCGAGGAGCTGATAGCCGAGCACGTTGTCGACGAGCGTGGTCATGCGGCTGTAGCCGGCCGCGAGGTGGTGCAGGATCTGGTTGGCCTCGGGCCACAGCTGGCCCGCGTCGTCCGCGGCCAGGGTGGTGAGCTGGCCGCGCAGTTCGTCGAGGGGGCCGCGCAGCGACTGGCCGAGGACGGCGAGGAGCTGCTCGTGCCGGGCCGCGAGCGCCTCGTAACGGTCCTTCTCGCGCTCGGCCAGAGCGGCGATCCGGTCCTTCTCGGCGGAGAGTTCCTCGGTGTGCTGTTCGGTGATCGTGGCGAGCTCGGCCGCGTGCTCCTCCTCGGCACGAGCGGTCTGCGCCTCATGCTCCTCGACGGTGCGGGCGAGCGTCTCCGCGTGCTCCGTGGCGGCGCGCTCCGTCTCCTTGTCGCGCCGGTCGATCTCTTCCGCGTGCTCCGCGACGAGCTCGTCGTAGGGCCGCCGGTCGGTGAACGTCATCACGGCGCCGACCAGTTGGTCACCGTCACGCACGGGCGCCGTCGTCATGTCGACGGGCACCTGCGCGCCGCTCTTCGACCACAGGACCTGCCCGCGCACCCGGTGCTTGCGCCCGGAGCGCAGGGTGTCGGCGAGCGGGGACTCCTCGTACGGGAACGGCTCGCCGTCGGCGCGTGAGTGGAGGACGAGCGCGTGCAGTTCCTGCCCGCCCAGGTCGCTGGCGCGGAACCCGAGGATCTGCGCGGCGGCCGGGTTGACGAGCACGATCCGGCCGTCGGTGTCGGTGCCGACGACGCCCTCGGCGGCGGCACGCAGGATCATCTCCGTCTGGCGCTGCGAACGCGCGAGTTCGGCCTCGGTGTCGACGGTCCCCGACAGGTCGCGTACGACGAGCATCAGGAGCTCGGAGGCGCCGCTGCCGTAGCTCCCGCTCCCGTACGAGCTGTTGCCGTAGCCGTCGACGGCGTCGCGGCCGTCGGCGAGATTGGCGCTGGTGACCTCGACGGGGAACTCGCTGCCGTCGGTGCGGCGGGCCATCATCCGGGTCGGCTTGGTGCGCCCGCGCTCGTCCGTGGTGTCGGGCCTGCGCATCGATCCGGGGATGAGCCGCGAGTCGAACTCGGGCAGCAGATCGAGCAGTCCGCGCCCCACGAGAGCGGTGCCCGGGGCCTCGAAGGCCTCCAGGGCGATGGTGTTCGCGTTGACGACGGTCCCGTTGGCGTTGACCAGCACCAGCGCGTCCGGGAGCGCGTCGAGTATGGCTGCGAGGCGAGCAGCGCCTCGGGATGGCCTGCTGCTCACGACGACGCTTCCTCCCTGATTACCGCACCTTGCCGACCGCGCGAGCCATCTTCCTACGTGGCTCGCGGCATGTCACGGGAGGGAGTCTACGGGCAGAGGTTGCGGTCGCGGCGCCGGATGAGAGGGAGGTCGCACGAGGAACATGTGCCCGTGGAATGAAGATGGGTGGGTGCGCGGCCCCACCCGGCCGCGTGACGGCGACGCATGCGCGGGCTTCTGCCTGTTCACAGGGTGTCCGGAGCGGCGCCGCGCCTTGGCACGTTCCCCACACAATGGCCCGCCCTCGTTCACCGACCGGTCGCGGGCAGCACGGGAACGAGCCCCTGCCATCGCGAGATCTCACAGCCGTTGGTCCTCTTGTAGGTCGCGTCGACGGGCCGGCCGTGCCACGTTCCGGTGACGCGGGCCGTCGCGGGGCCTCCGTACTGCATCGTGCACCGGGCGTCCGACGAGAGCGGCGCGAACGGGTCGTGGCCGTTCGCCGACAGCTCGTCGAGCCGCGCGCACGCGTTCGCGGGTTCCGGATGGGTACCGCCCGAGGGCCCGCACTCCAGCTCGTACGTCCCGTCCCTTCCGTCACCCGTGCCGGTGACGTAGACCCGTAGCTGGTCCTGGGCGGCGGGCCCGGCGAACAACTGGGGGAGGCCGAGCGGCCCCGTGTCGGCATGGGCGGCGGCGGGGACCGCGCAGAGAGCGGCGGCGGATGCGGCGGTGAGGGCGATGCGGCGCAGCAACATGAGGGGCTCCACGAATGAGTGGTGAAGAGAAGACCGGGGAACCGCACCGTCCCGAGCGGTTCCACCGCGTCTAACGCCGGGCGGCCCGCGATGTTGCGGTGGGCCGGGGAACACGAGGACGAACAGAAGTGCTTTGTCTCCAGCCTGGACGCCTAGTACCGTGGGGGCCGATTGGTGACACCGCGCGATGCTGTGTCATCATCTGGACGCACCACTCGCGCTCGCGCGGGGGGTCGTGCTGGAGGCGTCGCCTAGTCCGGTCTATGGCGCCGCACTGCTAATGCGGTTTGGGCCTTAAAGCCCATCGAGGGTTCAAATCCCTCCGCCTCCGCTCCAAGATCCGAAGCCCCGGTCCTGATGGACCGGGGCTTCGGCGTTTCAGACCCACAAGGCGGTGTTTGCCCAGCTCACAAGGGGTGCGGCGAACGGATTTCACATGACGGCGGCAGTCATGTAATGTTCTTCCTGTCGCCGGGAACGGGCCGAAGGGGCCGGGACCGAGACAAAAACAGAACAAGCACTCGTAGCTTAACGGATAGAGCATCTGACTACGGATCAGAAGGTTGCAGGTTCGAATCCTGCCGAGTGCACACAGATGAGAGGCCCCCGGAGAGATCCGGGGGCCTCTTGCGTTATGCGATGACGAGGTCTGGCCATCCGACTTGGCGACCCCTTGGCCTGCGGCGCGTGAGGATCCGGCGCCCCGACAGGCAGGCGGTCGAGGACTGGGCGGCGTCCTGGGTGCTGCTCACGTTCTTTCTCCGGTTCGGGACCATGGTCATGCACGACAGGCCGATGGGCTGGATCGGCTCCGCGTGAGCGCCGCAGTTGCCACCACGGCCGTGAGGGCTGCGGGGGCACTGGGGCGAGACGCGGCGGGCTCGAAAGCCGTAGTGACCTCGAAAGCGGTAGCGACAAGCACAGCGACGGAACTCTTCCCGTCGTGACGGTGTGCCTGACGTCGGCTGTGCCGCCGTCAGTGTGCGAAGTCGTACACGGCCCATTCGGTGAGGGGGACGTAGCCGATTCGTCGGTAGAGGGCGTTGCTGGTGGAGTTGGCCGGGTCTGCGTAGAGCGCGACCTCCTTGGCGCCCGCGGCCAGGGCGGCTCGGCTCACCTCGACCGTCACCGCGCCCGCGTAGCCGCGACCGCGGAGGTGGGCCGGGGTGTAGACGGGGTCCACCCGGACCATGCCGCCGACCGGCGAGGTCATGCCCGCCATGGAGACAGGGGTGCCGTCCGGGGTCTCCCAGAACGTGTAGTGCTTGTCGCCGAAGCGGGTGTCGGCCCAGGTGTCGGCGTCGATGGTGACGTCTTCCCCTACGTCGGCGGCGAACTCACGGTGCCAGCGGAAGAGTTGCTCGCGGTCCTGTTCGCCCACGCGTCGTCCCCGGCCCGCCGGTACCGGCTCCGGTGCGGTGAGCGTGCCGAGGCGGTACAGACGGATCCGTGTGCTGAGTGTCGGCGTCGCGCCCGTGTGCCGCTGCCAGGACTCGGCGAAGGCGGTGGCGGTGTCGTGGGCCGCGCTCACGACGGGCAGGACGAGGCCGAGGCCGGCCAGACGGGCCGCGAGGGCGTCGGCGTCCGCGGGGGTGACGGGGGTGAGGCTCAGGGGACCGTGCCGGGTGCGGCGGTAGAAGACGGCGCGGACCTCGCCCGCTCGCTCCAGGGAGCCGAAGACGGGGGCATCGGCCCTGTACGCCTCCGCGCCGAGCGTTCGCAGTTTCTCGGTCGTCGTCAGCGGCGTGGTGTGCAGAGCGGGGCGGGAACGCAGGAAGTCCCCGGCTCGGGCGAGGAAGGCGTCGACGTCTTCGGTGAGGTGCCAGTCATCCGGTCGCATGCTTCATCGTTTCCGATGTGCTCCCGCTCCGGCTAGAGCGTCAGGAACCAGACGATGATGCCGATCGGTACCAGTGCGCAGGTCAGGCCGGCGGTCAGGAGCGCGGCGGCGAGGGCCTTGAACGCCCTGTGGCGGCTGGGCCCGGCAGGCGGCGAAGCCCGTGAAGGCGGCGATCGCGAGGCACGGCAACGCGATGAAGAGGAAGCCGAGCGCTGCCACGGTCCCCACCCCTGATCACGGCCCCGAACCCGAACAGCAGGAACGTCCCGCAGCCCCGGCGATGTCAGTGCCCGGGAGTAGCGTCCTGGACATGACGTGGTGGTGCACCGGGGTGCGGTGGCGGGTCGGGGGCGGCCCCGCCCTGGGGTGGTACGGGGAGGGGAAGGGGGAGTGCGAGAGTCCCCTCGCCTTCGGGGACGTGCTGGCTTTCCGGGCCGTGGGCGGGCGCAGATGTCTCGGGGTGTGGCGGTCCGGGCGGCGTACGCCGTGTCCGGCGGGTGCGGTGCTGTCCGGGCGGGGGACGCGCGCCCAGTGTGCCGAGTGCGCCGGGATCGACCGGGCGCACTCCGTCGCCGCGGACACGATGGCGGGCGACCCGAGGCCGTACCACGTGTATCTCGCCTGGTTCGGGAGCGGGATGGTGAAGGTGGGGATCACCGGGGTCGGGCGCGGTTCCGCCCGGCTGCTCGAACAAGGGGCCGTCGCGTTCACGTGGTTGGGGCGCGGGCCGCTCATGGCGGCACGGCGGACGGAGGAGTTGCTGCGCAGCGCGCTCGGCGTTCCGGACCGGATTCCGTACGCGCAGAAGCGGGCCGTACGGGCGGCGCTGCCCCCGGCCGGTGAGCGGGCCGCGGAGCTGGTGACGGCGCATGCCACGGCCGTCGCGCTCGCCGGGTGGCCCGAGTCGCTGGAGCGGCTTCCGTGCGAGGTGGTCGACCACGCGGAGATCTTCGGGATCGAGGGCGGAACAGGGACGGGAAGCGGGACGGGGGCCGGGACAGAGGGCGGGGTAGGGGCCGGGCGGCTCGGGGGCGTGGGGGTCGTCGTGAGCGAGCTGGTCGAGGGCGGGGTGGTCATCGGAACGCTGGTCGCCGCCGCGGGGCCGGATCTGCATCTCGTGGAGCGAACGGGGCCTCCCCCGATCGAGCGAAGCCGAGAGCTTGCGGAAGCGCGGCGGCTCGTGGTCGACACCCGGCTGCTCGGCGGGTGGCAGCTGGAGGCGTTGGGGAAGGCGGAGAGAGCGGCGGCGGACGTGGTGTCCTCCGTGCCGGTGAAACCGGTGAAAGAGGCGTCCGCGCTGCAGGGTGGGCTGTTCTGAGCGGCATCGGCCGGCCCGTCCTCCCGCCGGGCGGGGAGAGGGCGGCAGGCTTCGTCGACCGAATGGTCAAGTCTCGCTTCCCGTAGGGCAATGGGGGTGGACACCGTCCGTCGCCGGGCCGCATCGTGAGGGACATGAGTGATCACGGAGTAGCGCCTGTCGGGCCGGAGAGCGGCGCCGGTCCTGCCCGTACTGTCCGGCCCGTGCCCGTCTTCGAACCGCCTTACTACGCCGCCGTGTTCACCTCGGTGCGCACGCCGGGGGACAACGGATACGGAGCGACCGCCGAGCGGATGTCGGAGCTGGTCAGCGAGATACCAGGGTTCCTGGGGGAGGACTTCGCGGCCTCCGAGAGCGGGCTGAGGATCACCGTCGCCTACTTCCGGCACGAGGAAGGGCTCAAGGAGTGGGCCGGGAACAGGGAGCACCGGGAGGCCCAGCGGCGCGGCCGCGCCGAGTGGTACGAGAGCTACTCGCTCCATGTCGCCAAGGTCGAACGGAGTCACGGATTTGAGCGCGGAGAGTAACGCGGAGAGCGGCGCGACGGGCGGCGGCGAGGCGGAGCGGGTCGCCCGGTTCCGGGAGCGGCACGGCCTGGCCGGGATCGTCGACGTGCACACGCACTTCATGCCCGAGCGGGTCCTGAAGAAGGTGTGGGAGTACTTCGACGCCGCGGGGCCACTGACCGGGATGGCCTGGCCCATCGCGTACCGGGAGGAAGAGGAGCAACGGCTCGCGCGGCTCCGGGAGTTCGAGGTGCGGGCTTTCACGTCCATGCTCTATCCGCACAAGGCCGGCATGGCCGAGTGGCTCAACGGGTGGGCCGTCGACTTCGCGCGCCGGACCCCCGGCTGTCTGCACACGTCGACGTTCTTCCCCGAGCCGGGCGTCGACCGGTACGTGCGCGAGGCCGTCGAGGCGGGCACGCGCGTCTTCAAGGCGCATGTGCAGGTCGGGGCCTACGACCCGAACGACGCACTGCTCGACCCCGTGTGGGGAATGCTCGCCGACGCCCGTGTCCCCGTGGTCATGCACTGCGGCTCGGGACCCGCGCCCGGCAAGCACACCGGGCCCGAGCCGGTCGCCCGGCTGCTCGCCCGGCATCCGCGGCTCCCGGTGATCGTGGCCCACATGGGGATGCCCGAGTACACGGACTTCCTCGACCTGGCCGAGCGGTACGAGGAGGTGCGCCTCGACACGACGATGGCGTTCACCGATTTCAGTGAACGATTTGCCGCGTTCCCCCGCGGCGAGCTGGCCCGGCTCGCCGATCTCGGTGACCGGATCCTGCTCGGCACCGACTTCCCCAACATTCCGTACCCCTATGTCCACCAGCTGGAGGCCCTGGAGCGGCTCGGCCTCGGGGAGGAGTGGCTGCGGGCCGTGTGCCACGGGAACGGGGCACGGCTGTTCGGCCTTGCTCCCTCGGGCTGACGCCTCCCTGAGCGCCCGCTGTGCGTTTCTCAGGGAATTCACAGGTTGCCGAAAGCCGGTTCTCAGAGCGGGCGCGCAAGGTGTGGAACATGACCGCGACCTCGCCCCAGGGGCGTACCGAACTGCTGAGGCCGGACGGGAGCCCCGTCCGGGTCCTCGTCGTGGACGACGAACAGTCGATCACCGAGCTGCTCTCCATGGCCCTGCGCTACGAGGGCTGGCAGATCCGCAGCGCCGCGGACGGGATGGGCGCGGTGCAGACCGCGCGCGAGTTCCGGCCCGACGCCATCGTGCTCGACATGATGCTGCCCGACATGGACGGCCTGTCCGTGCTCGGCCGGCTGCGGCGCGAGCACCAGGATGTGCCGGTGCTCTTCCTGACCGCGAAGGACGCCGTCGAGGACCGGATCGCCGGGCTCACGGCCGGCGGCGACGACTATGTGACCAAGCCGTTCAGCCTGGAGGAGGTCGTCGCCCGGCTGCGCGGGCTCATCCGCCGCTCGGGAGCGACCGACCGGCGCAGCGAGTCCGTGCTCGTCGTGGGTGACCTGACGCTCGACGAGGACAGTCACGAGGTGTCGCGAGGCGGGGACGGCATCCATCTGACCGCCACCGAGTTCGAGCTGCTTCGCTATCTGATGCGCAACCCGCGCCGGGTCCTGAGCAAGGCGCAGATACTGGACCGCGTCTGGAGCTACGACTTCGGCGGCCAGGCCAACGTCGTGGAGCTGTACATCTCGTACCTGCGCCGGAAGATCGACGCCGGGCGCGAGCCGATGATCCACACGCGGCGCGGCGCCGGATATCTCATCAAGCCCGCTGTGCCCGTCGCTTCATGAGCGGGCGGCGGCAGCCGCGCAGCCTGCGCAAGCGGCTCGTCATCACGGCTGTCGCGCTGATCGCCCTGGTGTGCGCGGTCATCGGGACGGTGACCACGATCGCGCTGCACACCTATCTGTACGACCAGCTCGACAAGCAGGTGCGCGGCGCCGTCGTCCAGTCGACGGGCGGTCCCGGTCCGGAGCGACAGGCGCAGAACCTGAACTTTCTCGGCGGTCCGAGCAGGCCGGGCACCATCGGCGCACTCGTCGAGTCCGACGGAAGCGTCACCGAGGCCGCGAAGAGTGTCGCCGACCGGGACAACCCGATCGTCCCGCTGACGGGCGCGCAGATCACCGCGCTGGAGAACGTGCCGCAGGACGGGGAGACGCACAGCGTCAGCGTGCCCGGGCTCGGCGACTACCGGATCTCCTCGAAGCCGGGCGGAAACACCGTGGTCGGCCTGCCCGAGACCGAGGTGCAGGACACGCTCAGCACCCTCATCGTCGTGGAGATCAGCGTCACCGCGGCCGGTCTCGTCGCCGCGTCGCTCGCCGGCGCCGCCATGGTCGGCGTGGCCCTGCGGCCCCTGCGCCGCGTCGCGTCCACCGCGACCCGCGTCTCCGAACTCCCCCTGCACAGTGGCGAAGTGGCCCTCCACGAACGGGTCCCCGACACCGAGGCCGACCCGCGCACCGAGGTCGGCCAGGTCGGCGCCGCCCTCAACCGCATGCTCGACCATGTGAACGGAGCGCTGGAGGCCCGTCAGCAGAGCGAGACGCGCGTGCGTCAGTTCGTCGCGGACGCCAGCCACGAGCTGCGTACCCCCCTCGCCTCGATCCGCGGCTACGCCGAGCTCACCCGGCGCGGCCGTGAGGAGACCGGGCCCGACACCCGGCACGCGCTCGGCCGTATCGAGTCCGAGGCCCACCGCATGACCGGGCTCGTCGAAGATCTGCTGCTGCTCGCGCGACTCGACTCCGGCCGCCCCCTGTCGTACGAGGCGACCGACCTGTCGCCGCTGGTCGTGGACGCGCTGAGCGATGCCCGCGCGGCCGGCCAGGACCACGCGTGGCGGCTCGAACTGCCGGACGACCCCGCTCTCGTGCTCGCCGACGGGCCGCGCATCCACCAGGTGCTCGTGAATCTCCTGGCCAACGCCCGTACGCACACGCCGCCGGGCACCACCGTGACCGCGCGCGTGCACCGGCACGGGCCGTGGGTCTGCCTGGACGTCCAGGACAACGGCCCCGGCATACCGCCCGAGCTGCTCCCGCACGTCTTCGAGCGGTTCGCGCGAGGCGACACCTCCCGCTCCCGGGCCCACGGCTCGACCGGTCTCGGCCTCGCCATCGTGCAGGCGGTCGCGGCCGCGCACGGCGGCGCGGTGACGGTCGACAGCGTGCCCGGCCGGACCGTGTTCACCGTCCATCTGCCGGCGTGTGCCGAACCCGTCACGCACTCACAGGCGGGCCACAGTCTCACCACACAGGTCTGACAGGGCAGTTGGCGAATGTCGGTGTCATGCGAACCGACTCTTCTCCGGGCACCGACCCCTCCCTGGGGGTGCTGCCTGCACGGGAGCACCTCCCGGCCGGCGTGGGCGATGCACCGGTTCTGGACGTAGTGATCCCGGTCTACAACGAGGAGCGGGACCTCGGTCCCTGTGTGCGCAGGCTGCATCAGCACCTCGTCGGGACCTTCCCCTACCGCTTCCGCATCACGATCGCGGACAACGCGTCCACGGACGCGACCCCGGACGTCGCCGCCGCCCTGGCGGCCGCGCTCCCCGAGGTCCGGCACGCCCGCCTGGAGCAGAAGGGCCGAGGGCGCGCCCTGCGCACCGTCTGGTCCGCGTCCGACGCGCCCGTCCTCGCCTACATGGACGTCGACCTGTCCACCGACCTCAACGCGCTGCTCCCGCTGGTCGCCCCGCTCATCTCGGGCCACTCGGACCTGGCGATCGGCTCGCGTCTCGCGCGCAGTTCACGTGTCGTGCGCGGGCCGAAGCGCGAGTTCATCTCCCGCGCCTACAACCTGATCCTGCGGGGCTCCCTCCAGGCCCGCTTCTCCGACGCCCAGTGCGGCTTCAAGGCGATCCGGCGCGATGTGGCGCGGGTCCTGCTGCCGCTCGTCGAGGACAGCGGCTGGTTCTTCGACACCGAGATGCTCGTCCTGGCCGAGCGGGCCGGGCTGCGTATCCACGAGGTGCCGGTCGACTGGGTCGACGACCCGGACTCGACGGTGCACATCGTGAAGACGGCCACCGACGACCTCAAGGGCGTGTGGCGCGTGGGCCGGGCGCTCGCGGTCGGCGCGCTCCCCCTCGACCGGCTCGCCCGCCCCTTCGGCGACGACCCGCGCGACCGCCAGGTACCCGGCGTGCCCAGGGGACTGGCCCGCCAGCTGGTCGGCTTCTGTGTCGTCGGCGTCCTGTCGACCCTCGTCTATCTGCTGCTCTACTCCGGATTCCGTACGTTCACGGGGTCGCAGGTCGCCAACGCGCTGGCCCTGCTCGTGTCGGCTGTCGCCAACACGGCCGCCAACCGGCGCCTCACCTTCGGCGTCCGCGGCCGTGACCGGGCCGTCCGCCATCAGGCGCAGGGCCTCGTCGTGTTCGCGATCGGGCTCGCCCTGACCAGCGGCTCGCTCGCCGCGCTCGGCGCCGCCTCCGCGGACCCGGCGCACTCCACGGAACTCGCGGTGCTCGTCGCCGCCAACCTCGCGGCGACGGTGCTGCGCTTCCTGCTCTTCCGCGCCTGGGTGTTCCCCGAGCCGCCCGCCCCTGCGTCGCCGCCGGTATCCGGCGCGCCGCACGCCTCCCGACCTGTGTACGACCACGAACTGAGGACCGGACGATGACCCTGCCCCACCTCCCCGCCGACGCACCCGCGCTGCCACCGCCCCCGGCCGCACCGGCCGCTGCGGGCCAGGGACACGGCCGCCCGAAGCAGCCCCCGCTCACCCGGGTCTGGCGCGGCCGGTCCGACGATCCGCGCTGGGCGCGCCCCGCGTTCCTCGGTCTGCTGCTCGTCGTGGCGCTCGCCTACCTGTGGAACCTGAGCGCCTCCGGTTACGCCAACTCCTTCTACTCCGCGGCCGTGCAGGCCGGGAGCCAGAGCTGGAAGGCGATGTTCTTCGGGTCGCTCGACTCGGCGAACGCCATCACCGTCGACAAGCCCCCGGCGTCGCTGTGGCCGATGGCGCTCTCGGTGCGGATCTTCGGCCTCAGCTCCTGGGCGATCCTCGTCCCGCAGGTCCTGATGGGCGTGGCGACGGCGGGTGTCCTGTACGCGGCCGTGCGGCGCCGGTTCAGCGCGGCGGCCGGGCTGCTCACCGTGGCGGCGTTCGCGCTCACGCCCGTCGCCGCCCTGATGTTCCGCTTCAACAACCCGGACGCCCTGCTGGCGCTCCTGATGACCGTCACGGTCTACTGCGTCCTGCGCGGCATGGAGAACGGCCGGACGAAGTGGCTGGTGTGGGCGGGCGTCGCCGTCGGCCTCGCGTTCCTCGCGAAGACCCTCCAGGCGTTCCTGATCCTGCCGCCGCTGGCCGTGCTGTACGCGGTGTTCGCGCCGGGCAGGCCGCTCAAGCGGATCGGACAGCTGCTGCTGTCCGGGCTCGCGATGGTCGTCGCGGGCGGCTGGTGGGTGGCGGTCGTGGAGCTGTGGCCCGCGTCCTCGCGCCCCTACATCGGCGGCTCCCAGAACAACTCGTTCCTCGAGCTGACCTTCGGCTACAACGGGCTCGGCCGGATCAACGGCGACGAGACCGGCAGCGTCGGCGGCGGCGGTGGCGGCATGGGCGGTGGCGGCAGCCAGTGGGGCGAGACCGGCATCGACCGGATGTTCAACTCCGAGATCGGCAGCCAGATCTCCTGGCTCCTGCCCGCCGCGCTGCTGCTGCTCGTCGCCGGTGTCGTCGTCACCTGGAAGGCGCGGCGCACCGACACGGCACGCGCCGCGTTCCTCGCGTGGGGCGGCTCGCTGGTGATGACCATGGTCGTCTTCAGCTTCATGGCCGGGATCTTCCACCAGTACTACACGGTGGCCCTCGCCCCCTATGCCGCCGCGCTCGTCGGCATGGGCGCGAGCGTGCTGTGGGAGGAGCGGGCCAGGCTCACGGCGTCCGCCGCGCTCGGCGTCACGGTGGCGGTGACGGCCGTGTGGTCGTACGTCCTGCTGAACCGGACGCCCGACTACGTGCCGTGGCTGCGCTGGGTGATCCTCGTGGGCGGCGTCGCGGCGGGCCTCGGCATCGCCGTCGCGGGCCGGCTGAACCGTCAACTGGCGCTCGGCGCCGCCGGGGTGGGCCTTGTGGCCGCGCTGGCCGGGCCGACCGCGTACACCATCAGCACCCTCGACACCGGGCACAGCGGGTCGATCGTGACGGCCGGTCCTGCGGGGGCGAGCATGATGGGCGGCCGGGGCGGCGGCCCCGGTGGCGGTGAAGGCGGCATGTTCGGCGGCGGGATGCAGCCGCCGGGCCAGGGCCAGCAGGGTCAGCAGGCCGGTCAGGGGCAGCAGGGTCAGCAGGCCGGCCAGGGGCAGCAGCCCGGCCAGGCCGGGCAGGGTGGCGGCATGGGCCAGCCCCCGACGGGCGGCATGCCCGGCCAGGGCCAGGGCCAGGGCCAGGGCCAGGGCCAGAACCAGGGCACAGGCAACGGCAAGCAGCAGGGCGGCACCGGCACGATGCCCGGCGGCGCCGGCATGGGTGAACGCGGTGGCGCGGGCGGCGGTGGAATGGGCGGGCTCCTCAACGGCGCCCAGGTCAGCGCGAAGGCCAAGGCGCTCGTCGAGAAGAACGCGGACGACTACACCTGGGCCGCCGCGGCCATCGGCTCGCAGAACGCGGCGAGCTACCAGCTCTCCACCGGCAAGCCCGTCATGGCGATCGGCGGCTTCAACGGAAGTGACCCGTCCCCGACGCTCGCCCAGTTCAAGAGCTACGTCGAGGACGGGAAGATCCACTACTTCATCGGTGGCGGCATGGGCGGGATGGGCGGCGGCAGCGGCTCCGCCTCCAAGATCCAGTCCTGGGTCGAGAAGAACTACACGAAGGTCACCGTGGGCAGCGCGACCTTCTACGACCTGACACAGCCGAAGTCCTAGGTCTGCTCTAACTCCTGTCCAGCGACAGATCGGCGACAACCGGGCGGTGGTCCGAGGCGAGAGTCTCGGCCACCGCCGCGTCGCGTACCCGGACGCCCCCGCCCACCGCGACGTAGTCGATCCGCTTGACCGGATCCGCCGCCGGGAAGGTGTACGCCCCCGGGTCGGCCGGTGTCAGCTCCTTCCACAGCGGGGCGAGTTCGGGGGCACCCGGCTCCGCGTTGAAGTCGCCGAGCAGGATCTGGCGGTCCTTGGGCGACGTACGTTCCCCGGCCATGATCCTGCGGGTGTCGGCGACCTGCGCGGCCCGTACGGACGGGTCGGGCCGGTAGTCGAGGTGCGTCACGAAGACCTGGACCGGCACTCCGCGCACCTTCAGCTCGACCTCCCCGAAGCCGGGGGCGGGCGCCGGGACCGGGTTCGGGTCCTGCGTCGACAGGCGGGTGATCTCGTGGTTCACGGCGTTGCGGACCGGATACCGGGACAGGATCGCCACCCCGTACTCGCGGCGCGGCGCTCCCTCCTCGGCCGGGTCGAGGCTGTAGATCGGCGCGAACGACACATGCATCCCGAGCCGGTCCGCCAGCTCTTCGGCGAGATCCCGGTTCTGGCTGCGCGCGTCCCAGTGGACGTCGACCTCCTGGAGCCCGATGACGTCGGCGTGCAGGGCGCGCAGCGCCGCCTCCTGGCGGTCGAGATCGAAGACGTTGTCCATGCCGGAACCGGCGTGGATGTTGTACGTGGCGATGCGCAGCGGGACGGGCGGTGGTCCCCCGGCGGCCTGCGCCTGCGGCGCGGCGGCGAGTCCCCCCAACAGTGCGGCGGCGAGCAGAACTTGCGGTGTGCGGCGGTGCATGGACATCCGACCCCTCACTCGTCAGTTTTCAGGCGGGAGAACGCTAGCGGGTGTCCGGCGCCGAAAAGTGACTTGGCCGCCGCACGGGGGCGGCTATACGGTGTACGACGTCACTCGACATACACCGTACAAGGGGATCCGGACATGACGGCGACGACCGCCGAGAACTCAACGGCCGCCACCGGCGGCGGCCATCCGCAGCGCTGGCTGATCCTCGGCGTCATCTGCCTCGCCCAGCTCACCGTGCTGCTCGACAACACCGTCCTGAACGTGGCGATCCCCTCCCTCACCCGGGAGCTGGACGCCTCGACCTCCGACATCCAGTGGATGATCAACGCGTACTCGCTGGTCCAGTCGGGTCTCCTGCTCACCGCGGGCAGCTCGGCCGACCGCTACGGACGCAAGAAGATGCTCGCGGCCGGGCTCGTCCTGTTCGGCGCCGGATCGCTGGTCGCCGGACTCGCCCAGTCCACCGGACAGTTGATCGCCGCGCGTGCCGGCATGGGTGTCGGCGGCGCGCTCCTGATGACCACCACGCTCGCCGTCGTCGTACAGATCTTCGACGACACGGAGCGCGTCAGGGCGATCGGTCTGTGGGCCACCGTGAACTCTCTCGGCTTCGCCGCGGGCCCGCTCATCGGCGGCGTCATGCTCGACCACTTCTGGTGGGGCGCGATCTTCCTGGTCAACATCCCGGTCGCGGTGATCGGCCTGATCGCGGTCCTCGCACTCGTCCCCGAGTCCAAGAACCGGCTCGGCGACCGGCCCGACCTGGTCGGCGCGCTCCTGTCCACGGTCGGTATGACGGGCGTGGTCTACGCGATCATCTCGGGCCCGCAGCACGGCTGGACGTCCGCGCACGTCGGCTTCTCCGCGCTGGTCGGCCTCGTGGTCCTGGCCGCGTTCGTCGTGTGGGAGCTGCGGATCCCGTACCCGATGCTGGACATGCACTTCTTCCGCAACCAGCAGTTCACCGGGGCCGTCGCCGGCGCGATCCTGGTCGCCTTCGGCATGGGCGGCTCGCTCTTCCTGCTCACCCAGCACCTCCAGTTCGTGCTCGGCTACGGAGCCCTGGAGGCCGGTCTGCGCACGGCGCCCATGGCCCTGACGGTCGTCGTCCTCAACCTCACCGGCGTCGGCGCGCGCATCCTGCCGAAGCTCGGCACTCCCGCGACCATCGCCACCGGCATGTCGTGCCTCGCGGCCGGCCTCGCCGCGATCGCGCTGCTCGGCGGGGACTCGTACGGGGGCATGCTGCTCGGCCTCGTCGTGATGGGCGCGGGCATCTCCGTCGCCATGCCCGCCATGGCGAACGCCATCATGAGCGCGATCCCGCCGGAGAAGGCGGGCGTCGGTGCCGGAGTCAACGGCACGCTCGCCGAGTTCGGCAACGGTCTCGGTGTGGCCGTCCTCGGTGCCGTGCTGAACTCCCGGTTCGCCGCGCTCGTATCCGTCTCCGCGGCCTCGCTCCCGGCGGCGCTCGCCGCGGCGAAGTCGGGGGCGGAGCGGGAGCGGATCGCCGACGCGTTCTCCTCGGGCCTGGAGACCAGCCAGCTGGTCGGCGCGGTCGCCGTGCTCGTGGGCGGCCTCCTCGCCGCGGCGTTGCTCAGGAGGGCGGAGCGGGCAGACTCAGCGGTGAAGGCCGCGGCGTAGCTGCACTTAGCATCGGTGGTGGCGGACCGGGCCCTTCCGGTCCGCTGCCGGAACCGGGCCGGTACGAGGACTTTGGGAAGGTGCGCCATGGCGAAGGCAGCCGACCGTGCGGGACGTCCGGCGCGGACGAGCGTCTGGCTGGAGGGCAAGACGCCGCGTACCCGCCGGAGCGAGGCGCCCAGCACGCTCGACCGGGAGCGAATCACCGCGGCCACCGTGAAACTCCTCGACGCCGAGGGCCTCGCCAAGTTCTCGATGCGCCGCCTCGCGGCCGAGCTCGGCGTGACCGCGATGTCCGTCTACTGGTACGTCGACACCAAGGACGACCTCCTGGAACTGGCCCTCGACCGCGTCTTCGGCGAGATGGAACTGCCCGAGCCCGCGGCGCCGGGCGGCGACTGGCGCACCCCGCTGAGGCAGCTCGCCGGGGTGTACCGCGCGAGCCTGGTGCGCCACCCCTGGACCTCCCCGCTCACGGGCCACTTCCTCAACATCGGCCCGCACTCGCTGGCGTTCTCGCGCCAGGTGCAGCGCATCATCGAGGACACCGGCCTCGACCTGCAGGGCCAGCGGGGCGCGATCGCCGCCGTCTTCCAGTTCGTGTACGGGTACGGGACCATCGAGGGCCACTTCGTACAGCGCTGCGCGGACGCCGGGATGACCCAGGACGAGTACTACCACCACGCGATGGGCGCCTTCGGCGAGCTGGCTCCGGAGATGGCCGAGGACTACGAGAACGCGCGGGCGCTGATGGCGGGCACCGAGGGCCACAAGGTGGAGGACATCCGCGAGGCCGATTTCCAGGTGGCGCTCGACCTGCTGGTGGCCGGCATCGACACGATGGTCGCGGCCCGGCGGCAGCCCTCGCGCTAGAGCGTGTGCCGGGCCGGGTGCTCAGGCCAGGCGCGCCGGGAATCCGCCGGTCGCCACGGGTCCCCACCGCTCGGGTGTGATCCGGATGATGGACTTGCCCTGTTTGAGCATCGCTGCGCGGGCCCCTTTTTTTTGCGTCTCTCGCGCTGCTTCGCAGGCTTCGGGGCGCTGCGTCGGGCTCCGTCCGCCGTTGGTTACTCGCTCGGGGCGAGAGCCGCTGGGAATCCGCCGGTCGCCACGGGTCCCCACCGCTCGGGTGTGATCCGGATGATGGACTTGCCCTGTTTGAGCATCGCTGCGCGGTACTCGTCCCAGTCCGGGTGTTCGCCCGAGATGTTGCGGAAGTACTCGACCAGCGGCTCGACCGACTCGGGTGAGTCGATGACCTCCGCGGTGCCGTCGATCTGCACCCACGGGCCGTTCCAGTCGTCGCTCAGGACGACCACGCTCACCCGCGGATTCCGCTTGGCGTTACGGGTCTTGGCGCGTTCGGGATAGGTGGAGACGACGATCCGCCCGGAGTCGTCGACCCCGCAGGTCAGGGGGGAGGCCTGCGGGGTTCCGTCGGTGCGGGCGGTCAGCAGGAGCGCGCGGTGGCGCGGGCGGACGAAGTCGAGCAACTCGTCCAGGGAGACACGGGTGTTGGTCGCGATGCTGGGTGCCATGTCCCGCACCCTACGACGGTCGGCGGCGCCCGCGCTCGAACCCGCCTCACATCTGCGGCAGCGCGTCCCCCTGCACGGCCTGGATGTCGAGCTCCACCTTCAGCGTCGTGCCGATGGCGGAGATGCCCGCCTGGACGACCTGGTTGTAGTTCATCGCGAAGTCCTCGCGCTTCAGCTCGGTCGTCGCCCGGAACGCCGCCCGGGTGCCGCCCCACGGGTCCGCGCCCGTGCCGAGGTAGCTGAGGTCCAGGTCCACGGGCCGTACGACGCCGTGCAGCGTCAGCTCGCCGTGCACGGTCCAGCGGTCGGACCCGGCCGGCTCCAGGCCGGTCGAGCGGAAAGTGATCTCCGGAAACGTCTCGACGTCCAGGAAGTCGGGCGTCTTCAGGTGCCCGTCCCGCATGCCGTTGCCCGTGTCGATGGAGGACGCCTTGATGACCGCCTCCACCCGCGACTTCTCCACGTCCTGGGCGATCTCGATCCGGCCGCCGAACTCCGTGAACCGGCCGTGCACGCTCGAGATGCCGAGGTGCTGTGCGACCGCGCCCACCGAGGAGTGCACCGGGTCGATCGTCCACGGTCCGGGCGGCGGCAGTTCCGCGCCGCCCTGCCGGGCCAGGACCACCGTGCCGACGTCGGCACGGCCGCTCGCCGTCACCATCGCCGTGGACGCCGTCGGCGCGTAACCGACAGCCGTCACGATCACCACGTACGGGCCCGGAGTCAGGGTCACCGCGTCGTGCACGGCCCCCTCGTCGTCGGCCTCGGCCCGCAGCACCTGCGCACCCGTCATGTCGGTCACCGTCACGACGGCGTGCGGCAGAGCCCATCCGTCCTTGGTACGGATCCGCGCGCTCAGTCCCATGCTTCTCCCTTGCGCCGGAATACCGGCGCCGCTCTCGCGGACGTGTCGCCCGCCGCTGGGGCCCTCGGCCGATGGCTGAGGCCCCTTGGTCGATGGCCCGTAAACGGGCCGGACCCCGGTCCGGTGGCGGCCGGCCGTCCCCTGCCGTAGTGCCGCCACCGGTTCCGGGGTCCCTTTCCCACTACCGGGCGGGGGCGCGTCTCCGCTCGAAGCGCGCCCCTGCCCGGGGTCGTCACTCGCCGGGGTGGGCGAGTGTGATGTCGTGGCCCTCGGCGCCGCCGCCGTTGACCGTCAGACCGGTGGCCACCGGCGGGTATCCGGTCGCGATGACCGTGTACTCGCCGCTGTCCAGATCGGTGAAGGCGTACGCGCCGTCGTGACCGGTCGTGGCCGAGGCGACCACGTTGCCCGCCGCGTCGACGAGCGTGACCCGCGCGTCGTTCAGCGGACCGCCCGCGGCCCGGACCACACCGGCGACCTGCGCGCCGGAGTGCAGCCCGATCTCGACCCGGGTGACCCCGGTGCCGCCGACCTCGACGGGCAGCGCGAGCGGACGGTGTCCTGCCGCGGTGACCGCCACGGTCACCGCACCCGGGACCAGCTCGGCGAAGGTGAACTCGCCCTGCTCGCCGGAGAGTCCGGTGGCGAGGACGTCACCGCGGACGTCGGTCACGATGACCATGGCGCCGGGAACCGGCAGCTTGCTGTCCACGGACTTCACGACACCGCTCAGGCCGCTGGTGCCGCTGAGCAGGATGTCGTACGCGACCGGCTCCTCGCCGACGACGACCGTGGAGGCCTGCGGCTGGTAGCCGTCGGCCGAGGCGATCAGGACGTACGAACCCGCGCCGGGGGCGTCGAGGCCGTAGGCGCCGTCGCCCTGGGAGACCGCGCGGCCCAGCTGGCGTCCGCCGAGCGAGATCAGCGTGACCGCGGCCCGCGGGACCGGGGCGCTCTCGGAGCCGCGGACGAAGCCGCGGACCGGGGTGCCGCCACCGGTGGACGCCGTCGCCGGGACGCTGCCCGCCGTCGTGGCGACCGCCTGCAGACGCTGGGTCGCGCCGTCGGAGGCCGGCTCGGAGACCGCAGCGGCCATGGCCGGAACGAGCTCCGGCGCCTCGGGAGCGCCGGCACCCGCGGCCGCGGCAACGAGCGCCTCGGCCTCGGCCTCGGCGGCCGGAACCGCCTGGGAGTTCGACGTACGCAGCGGAATCTCCTTGATGAACAGCGTGGCGATCAGCGCGAGCAGCGCGATCGGAGCGGCGATCAGGAACACGTCCGCGATGCCGTGCCCGTACGAGCTCTCCATGATCGTGCGCAGCGGCGCGGGGAGCTTGTCCAGGTCCGGGATGGCGCCGCCGCCGGTGCCGCCGTGGCCCAGGGCAGCGCCCTTGGGGCCGAGGTCGGCCAGGCCGTCCTTGACGTAGTGCGTGATGCGCGTCGCCATGATCGAACCGAGCGCCGAGACACCCATCGCACCACCGAGGGAGCGGAAGAAGGTGACCGTGGAGCTGGCCGAACCGATGTCCTCAGGAGCGACCTGGTTCTGGGTGCAGAGCACGAGGTTCTGCATCATCATGCCGATGCCGAGACCCATGAGCGCCATGAAGATCGCGACGCGCCAGTACGGGGTGTCGAAGCGGATCGTGCCGAGCAGTCCGAGGCCCGCCGTGATGAGCACGCCGCCGGAGACCAGCCACGCCTTCCACTTGCCGGTCTTGGTGATGATCTGGCCCGCGACGGTCGACGAGACGAACAGGCCGCCGATCATCGGGATCGTCATGACACCGGACATCGTCGGTGACTTGCCGCGCGCCAGCTGGAAGTACTGCGAGAAGAACACGGTGCCCGTGAACATCGCGACACCCACGAAGAGCGAGGCGATCGAGGCGAGCGTGATGGTGCGGTTGCGGAAGAGCCGCAGCGGGATGATCGGCTCCGCGGCCTTGGTCTCCACGAAGATGAAGATCAGCGCGAGGACGACGGCGCCGCCCACCATCGCGCCGGTCTGCCAGGAGAGCCAGTCGTACTTGTCGTCGGCGAAGGTCACCCACAGGAGCAGGGTGCAGACCGCGGCGGTGATGAAGAAGGCACCGGCCCAGTCGACCTTCACGTTGTCCCGCTTGACCACGGGGAGCTTCAGCGTCTTCTGCAGAACGATGAGCGCGATGATCGCGAACGGCACGCCGACGTAGAAGCACCAGCGCCAGCCGAGCCACGAGGTGTCGGTGATGACACCGCCGAGCAGCGGGCCGCCGACGGTGGCGACGGCGAAGGTCGCGCCGAGGTAGCCGGAGTAACGGCCCCGCTCACGCGGGGAGATCATCGCGGCCATGACGATCTGCGCCAGGGCGGACAGGCCGCCGACGCCGATGCCCTGCACCACGCGGCAGGCGATCAGCATGGTCGGGCTCTGCGAGAGTCCGGCCACGACCGAGCCGCCCACGTAGACGATCAGGGCTATCTGTACGAGCGCCTTCTTGCTGAAGATGTCGGCGAGCTTGCCCCACAGGGGCGTCGTCGCGGTCATCGCGAGCAGCGAGGCGGTGACGACCCAGGTGTAGGCGGACTGGCCGCCGCCGAGGTCGCCGACGATCTCGGGAAGCGCGTTGGTGACGATCGTCGACGACAGGATCGCGACGAACATGCCGAGCAGCAGCCCGGACAGCGCCTCCATGATCTGCTTGTGTGTCATCGGAGCGCCGCTGCCGGGGGCTGCGCCTCCATGCTTGGCGTGGTTGCCCCGCACACCTGCCGGTGTGGTTGTTGCCATGGGGTTCCTTTACTTAAGCGGGTGTACGGGTGGTCTCTTCGGTGGCATCCGGAAGTGCCTGCGCGAGTCGCGGTGTGTATCGGCAGTCGCCGAAGCTGTCGCGGAGCCGGCTCATCATCGCGATCAGCTGTCCGACCTCGTCGTCGGACCAGTCGCTCAACCGGTAGGCGAGCAGTTCGGTCGACCGCTCGGAGAGCAGTTCGATCTGCTTCACGCCCTGTTCGGTGAGGCTGAGGATGCGGGAGCGCTTGTCCGCGGGGTCGGGCGACCGGTCGATCCAGCCGCGTTCGGCGACGTGCGCCACGTGGCGGCTGGTCACGGACATGTCTACGGCGAGCAGCTCCGCCAGGCGGCTCATCCGCATCTCGCCGTACTGGCCGAGAAGCATGAGGACCGCGGCCGAGCCGGCCGGACAGTCGTGCGGCAGGGACCGCGCGAGGTCTCGTTTGACGGCACCGAAGGCACTGAACTGTCGGGCGAGCTGTTCGTACTGACTCTGCTCGGCCACGGCACCTCCTACGTTCGTTGCTTAGGGCAACCATAGAGACAGTTGGTTGCCGCAGGCAAACGAAAAGGGGTGTTCGAGCCTAAAAACCAAGTAAAGGGGAGGGGTTGCACATGTAAAGCCGCAGCTCAGCATGGGTGTGGCGTCGCCCGCACGTATTCGCTAGGGTCCTTCCCCATGGCACACAACCCCCAGGGCCCGGCCCCCGAAGGCAACTACGACCCCGCGGGGAGCACCCAGATGTTCCGCGCCTTCGTCGATGAACCGGCCTCGCAGTCGCGCCAGCAGGCTGCCCCGGCGAAGTCGGGACCCGGCGCGGGTCTGATCATCGGCATCGTGCTCGCCGTCGTCATCGTGGCCGGCGTGGCCTGGCTGGCCCTCAAGTAGGTCGCCGCGGCTCTCGCCGGAGAGCCGCGCACTTCTCTTCGCCGGAGAGCCGCGCACTTCCCCTTCACCGGAGAGCCGGCTCACCACTCTTCGCCGGAGAGCCGTTCACTTCCATGTCACGGAGACGTCCCGCGTCTCCACGTGCATGCCGAGCGGCACCCGCCAGGCGTCGACACACACCGTCCAGGTCTTCTTCTTCCGCTTCCCCGCGTCGATCGGCACAGGGAGGTCCTGGGTGGACTCGACGGTGGCCCAGTCGATGCCGAGCGCGCCGATGATGTGCGTCCCGAAGGTCACCGTGCCCGAACGCACCGCGGTGCCACCGGTGTTGACCATGTCCAGGGTCACGTCCTCGCACCACCGCTTGTCCGCGGCCTTGCGCTCCGGGTCCCCGACCTTGAGGGCGGCCGGCCCGCTCGGGGTGGCGGGGGCGGACGGCGTGCTCGTCGACCCGCCGGAGCCGCCGGATTCACTGCCGCCGGACCCGCCGCCGGATCCGCCCGCGCCGGTGGACGGCTGCCCGGACCCGTCGGGTCCTGATGCTTCGGGTGTCCCGGAGCCACTGCCCGTACGCGCTTCCGCTCCGGCCCCGGCGCCCCCGTCCCCCGAACTGCTGCCGCCACCGGGGGACTTGTTGCCGCCACCACCTTCGCCGCTGCCCGTCCCGGACTCCGACGGGCCCGGCGGATCCGAGGCGGCCCCGTCCAGCGGCACCAGCTCCACGTCACCGGTCGGCGCCACCGTGCGTCCCGGAGTCCTGTCGGGCGTGGCACCGGCCGCACCGACCGCCACATAACCGTCCCCGCCGCCGGAACCCCCGCACGCCGCAAGGAGACCGCCCAGGCAGACCACGGCCGCCGTCGCGCCCGTCAGGGCGCCTCGGCGGCCGCGTATCGATCCTCGTCGCATCGCGCCAGTGTCTCTGACGGTCCGTCAATTCGGAACCCCGTCAACGGCACCGGCGCCGCGCGCGGTGCCTCAGTCGGCGATCAGGCCTTCCCGGAGCTGCGACAGGGTCCGCGTGAGCAGGCGCGACACATGCATCTGCGAGATGCCGACCTCCTCGCCGATCTGCGACTGCGTCATGTTCGCGAAGAAGCGCAGCATGATGATGCGGCGCTCGCGCGGCGGAAGCTTGGCGAGCAGCGGCTTGAGCGACTCGCGGTACTCCACGCCTTCCAGGGCCGTGTCCTCGTAGCCGAGGCGGTCCGCGAGCGAGCCCTCGCCGCCGTCGTCCTCGGGCGCCGGGGAGTCGAGGGAGGAGGCGGTGTAGGCGTTGCCCACCGCGAGCCCGTCGACCACGTCGTCCTCGGAGACGCCGAGCACCGCGGCCAGCTCGGGCACGGTCGGCGAGCGGTCCAGCTTCTGGGCCAGCTCGTCGCTCGCCTTGGTCAGCGCGAGCCGCAGCTCCTGGAGGCGGCGCGGCACCCGCACCGACCAGGACGTGTCGCGGAAGAAGCGCTTGATCTCGCCGACGACGGTCGGCATCGCGAACGTCGGGAATTCCACGCCGCGTTCGCAGTCGAAGCGGTCGATCGCCTTGATCAGGCCGATCGTGCCGACCTGGACGATGTCCTCCATCGGTTCGTTACGGCTGCGGAAGCGCGCCGCCGCGTACCGGACCAGCGGGAGGTTCAGCTCGATGAGGGTGTCCCGCACGTAGGCACGCTCGGGGCTGTTCTCGTCGAGTGCGGCGAGCCGCAGGAAGAGGGAGCGGGACAGGGTGCGGGTGTCGATGGCTTCGGAAGCCCCGGATACAGGCGAGCTGTGAAGCACGTCGGGCGCGGACGCGCTCTTGCTGAGCGTGAGCACCTTCGAGCTGCCCTGGTCTGCGGACATGCCACCCCCTTGAGGTCGCGGACGGACGCGGCGGGCGCTCCCGTCTGGAAGGAACGCAGCCTCCACCTGAATACCGGAGGCGGGGCTGCGGCAAACGCGGTTCCAGCAGAATGTCACATGTCGGCAACACGCTGTAGTGACATGTCGACATGGATGGGGTGAATCGGTGCAGGAAAAGGGGGGTGTGGCGGGGAACTGACGTATTTCGGCGGGGAAGTGCCGGGAAAGGCACTCCACCCGTTCCGGTTACGCTTCGATCCTGTTTGCGGACCTGAGCCGCGCGAAGCTTCTGGCCAGCAGTCTTGACACATGCATCTGGGAAACGCCCAATTCCGCGCTGATCTGTGACTGCGTCAGATTGCTGTAATAGCGCAGCAGCAGGATCCGCTGCTCACGCTCGGGCAGCTGAACGAGCAGATGCCGTACGAGATCGCGGTGTTCGACGCCGTCGAGCTCCGGGTCCTCGTAGCCGAGCCGGTCGAGCAGGCCGGGCATCCCGTCGCCCTCCTGGGCCGCCTCCAGCGAGGTCGCGTGGTACGAGCGCCCGGCCTCGATGCAGGCCAGGACCTCGTCCTCGGCGATGCGCAGGCGCTCGGCGATCTCCGCGGTGGTGGGGGTGCGCCCGAACGCCGTGGTGAGGTCCTCGGTCGCGCCGGTCACCTGCACCCACAACTCATGGAGCCGGCGCGGCACGTGGACCGTGCGCACGTTGTCGCGGAAGTAACGCTTGATCTCGCCGACGACGGTCGGCATCGCGAACGTCGGGAACTGCACGCCCCGCTCGGGGTCGAAGCGGTCGATCGCGTTGATGAGCCCGATCGTGCCGACCTGGACGACGTCCTCCATCGGCTCGTTGCGGCTGCGGAAGCGGGCCGCCGCGTACCGCACGAGCGGGAGGTTGGCCTCGATGAGGGCGGCACGCACCGTGGTGTGCTCGGGAGTCCCCGGCAGCAGATCCTTGAGCTGGGCGAAGAGGACCTGGGTGAGCGCGCGGGTGTCGGCGCCCCGGCTCTTCGCGGGCGGCGGTGCTTGAGGCGCTGTACTGGCCGGCACGGTCAACGCCACCTCTGTCTCCGTCAGCTCGTCCGTCAACTCATCCGTCAAAAGCGGTCATAGCATCACAAGACAGGTGCACTGTGTGCAAGCACCGCATAAGTACGTGTTGAAGGGCAAGTTGGGGCATAGGGCACAGAAAAGCCCTTCACCGTTCCGGTGAAGGGCCGCTTTGCCGTGCGATTCTCTTAGAACTCGTAGTCCGCGATCACCCACGTGGCGAACTCGCGCCACTGCGCGACGCCCGCCTGGTGTGCCGGGTGCTCGATGTACCGCTTGAGCGCATCGGTGTCCTCGACCGCCGAGTTGATGGCGAAGTCGTACGCGATGGGGCGGTCGGTGATGTTCCAGTCGCACTCCCAGAACGTCAGCTCCGGGATCTGCCCGCCGAGTGCGCGGAAGGCCCTGACGCCCTCGACGACGCGAGGCTCGTCGCGCTCGACGCCCTCGTTGAGCTTGAAGAGGACCAGATGGCGGATCACGGGCACTCCTTGCAGACGCTGACGAGGTAGCTCAGTTCCCGCCGCCGTTGACGACCCAGGTCATGAAGTCGCCGATGCTCTGAGCGGCGGTCGAGACGCCCTCGAAGCCTATCTGGACGTAGTCCGCGGCCTTGGCCGGGTCCGTGATGATCACATAGAGGACGAACACGACGACGACGAAGAGACCTATTTTTTTCGTCTGCACCACGCTCTGGCCTCCCCGTGCCCGTGTCCCGTGTGACCCCTGTTGCCGGGCGTGAGTGTATCCCGGACGTCTGTTCATCCGGTTATCCGGTTTTCCCGTCAACGGCCCGGCGGGCGGGGCGTTTTGCCCGATCGGTCTGCGTGCGGCTGGACATGGCCGGACACGCAGAACGCCCCTCTTCTCCGGTGACCCGGGGAAGAGGGGCGTTGTCAGCGGTAGCGGAGGGATTTGAACCCTCGGTGAGTTTCCCCACACTCGCTTTCGAGGCGAGCTCCTTCGGCCGCTCGGACACGCTACCGAGAGAGATCCTAGCCCAAGTTGGGCGTGGTCCGAAATCCGTATCCGGGAGGCCCGTCACAGGCCCGCCCGCGGGGTGTTCCGGCGCCCCGGCTGGCGGTCCCGGAAGAAGGACGTGAGCTGCTGCGCGCACTCGTCCGCGAGCACGCCCTCGATCACTTCGGGGCGGTGGTTGAGGCGCCGGTCGCGGACGACGTCCCACAGGGACCCGGCCGCCCCGGCCTTCTCGTCGCGCGCCCCGTAGACGACCCGGTCGACCCGGGACTGCACGAGGGCGCCCGCGCACATCGTGCACGGCTCCAGGGTCACGACGAGCGTGCACCCCGTGAGCCGCCACTCCCCGAGCGCCGCGGCCGCCCGCCGGATCGCGAGCACCTCCGCGTGCGCGGTCGGGTCCCCGGTCGCCTCGCGCTCGTTGTGCCCCGAGGCGAGCACCGTCGTGCCGTCCGGGGCGAGCACGACGGCCCCCACGGGCACGTCACCGCCCTCGGCGGCGAGCCGCGCCTCCCGGACGGCGAGGCGCATGGCCTGCCGCCAGGGGTCGCGTACGGGGTCCGGTGCCTGTTCTGCGGTGTTCACGGGCGGAATGTAGCCGACCGTGGCCGGCACCGGCATCGTCGTGGAGGGATGGGCAGATGATGGATGGCGGGACCTATCGGACCGTTTCGAGGACCTCCGCCGCTCCCAGGACCTCGGCGATCTCGCTGAGGGCGTCGTTGGGGTCGAGAGCGAGGAGCTCCCTCTCGGAGACTCCGAGGTCGGCGAGGATCAGCCGGTCCCCGATCGGGCCCACGGGCACGGCCTCGTCGGTGGCGGCCGCCACGTCGTCGTCCCCGGCATCGTCCTCGTCGGCCGGTTCGGGCTCGCCGTCCTCGGTCCCGTCGAGGTCCAGGGCATCCAGCTCGTCCTGGTCGGGATCCTTTCCGAGCAGTTCGTCGGTGAGCAGGATCTCGCCGTACGAACTCCGGGCGGCCGCTGCCGCGTCGGAGACGTAGATACGAGGATCCTCCTCGCCGTCCACACGGAGGACGCCGAACCAGGCGTCCTCCTGTTCGATGAAGACGAGCACTGTGTCGTCCTCGGCACCGCCGGCCGAGGCTTCACGGGCCAGGTCGGTCAGATCCGACAGGGCCTCCACGTCGTCGAGCTCTGTATCGCTCGCTTCCCACCCGTCTTCGGTGCGCGCGAGCAGTGCGGCGAAGTACACCGTGACTCTCCCACTGGTCTCAGGTGTGCCGGTTGGAGTTCCCCCCGGCGGACTCGGAAGGCGGGGTGTGCAGTTCCGAGCCCCGCCCAATCGGAATCGTGGCAGAAACCATCGCTTCAGGAGAGGTCTTCCGCCCGCTGTGTTCGCGCGGCGTCACCAGCGGAACGTGCGCATGCGCATCTGCTGCCGCATCCGTGCCGCCCTGGCACGGCGTGGACGGACCCGGTCGCGCAGCTCCCGCGCCTCCCGGAGTTCCCGCAGGAACTGGGCGCGTCGGCGCAGGCGCTCGTCCTCGGTCCCCTCCCGCTCCGGGTCCTGTCCCCGGTCGTGCTGTCCCTGATCCGGCATAGGCACACCACCCCAGTCCGCCATTTCCACGTTCCCTCCGATGGCGGGTTTGATGCCAGCACGGGCGCGGCCCGGACCCGGTTACTGTTGAGGACATGCGGATCCACGTCGTCGACCACCCGACAACGCACTAGCACACAGAATCAGCAAGAGAGGCTGAACAGTGCCCATGTCACCTGCAAGAACTAGCGGAGACGGCGCCCCGGTCCGCATCCTGGCGGCCCTTCGTATCTCCCTGGACGACGACGCCAGCACGTCCATCGAGAGGCAGCACGAGAAACTGAAGAGCTGGCTTCACCGGAACCCGTGGGCGCGTCTGGTCCACGCCACGGAAGACCGGTCAGTGTCAGGCTCCATCGACCTGAAGGACCGCCCGGAGCTCGGCCCCTGGCTGGCCGAGGACAAGCGGGACGACTGGGATGCCATCTGGATCAGCACCCAGGACCGTCTAGGTCGTGATGACCTCCACTTCATGGCGTTCGTGAAAGACGTCATGGACTGGAAGAAGGGCGTGTTCGTCGAGGATGACCCTTCCTTCGACCTCACCACCGAGACGGGACGCCTGATCGCCTATGCCAAGGCCACCCAGGCGGCGGGAGAACTGCGGAAGATCCGCCAGCGCGCCCTGGACTCCCGTGACTACCTCCGACGCAACGGCATGTGGGCAGGGGGCAACCTGCCCTTCGGGTACAAGCCCACCCCGATCCAGGTCGGAGACAAGATCCACTACAAGCTGGTTCAGGAGAAGGCCTACGCCGAGCTGCTCCGAGAGGTGGCGCGCCGGGTCCTGGACGGTGAGCCACTACGGAAGATCGCCGCTGATCTGAACGAGCGGGAGGTCCTGACTTGGCGGGACCATGAGCGCACTCTTCCGGCGCTCCCAGGGACCAAGAAGAGGCAGAGGGAACCGCAGGGGATCCAGTGGCACCCATCGACCCTAAGCCGCCAATTCCAGAAGCTCTCTTGTGCAGGACAGCTTGAGTACACCGACAAGGAGACTGGCACGGTCCGGGTCGCCGAGTTGGACAACGGTGACCCCGTGATGTTCACGGCAGAACCGATCTTCACTGAGGCTGAGCGCACAGAGATCCTGGACAAGATCGGGGAGCGAGCCTCCAAGCCCCAGAGGGCCCGTAGCGGGGTGGCCCGGCTGAGCGGTGTGGGGAAGTGCGGGACCTGCGGTCAGAGGGCGACCGTCAACCGGGTGACCCACAAGCTCAAGAGCGGGACCAAGACCTACGAGAGGTACCGCTGCTCTTCCTCGACTAAGGCCAGCCAGTGCAGTGAGCCTGGGTACATCGAGAAAGAGCAATTGGAAGAGTTCGTAAACTCCGCACTGATGCTGCACCTGGGGGACCGCGAAGAAGTTAAAGCGGTCAAGACCAAGGGGCAGGATCACACGCAAGAATTGGAGCAGTACAGGACTCGTCTCGTCCGAATTGAGAAGGAAGACGAAGAGGGCTGGTACGACGACGACCGGGAATCGTACTTCAAGAAGCGCAGGAACATCCTGGTCCGAATCAAGGAACTTGAGAGCAAGCCGGTAATCCCGGATACCGTCGACTACGTTCCTACCGGCCGTACCTTCCGCCAGAAGTGGGAAGGTATGACGACCGAGGAGCAGCGGGAATACCTGATAGAGCACAACGTGATGGTTGGGTTCTGGCGCTCAGGAGTCGACCCGAAGGAGCGGGCTGCCTACATCTGGTTCGGTGACTTCATCAAGGCTGCTACGGCTATGGGAATCCCGGACGATGAACTTCCGCCTTACGGGTTCCAGGTACTCAACCTGACCAAGGAGCAGGAGAGGGCTGCACTCCTGAGGATCTCCCAAACGCAGGGCGCCGCACTTGAGCGGGCCTACGAGTCAGCGCAGGCATGGAGGGAGCGACAGATGGAGAGACTGGCAAACTCTGAATAATCGAAGGTAGTCACTACGAGGGGCCCCGGTTCTACTGGCCGGGGCCTTTCTCATTTCCAGTGCGCGTCACGCCGGGGTGTAGTGCTAGGCAAATAGGGCTGCACCCCAGTAACACCAAGGGTCGTAGCCTCCGGAAAAGGGGGTTCAGGAATTTGCTCGCAGAGGGGCGCTTGCTATGACGTCCCGATCAGCGTAAGGCGTGCACCCGGACCCTCCCCCCTCCCCCCGTACCCCTATGGGCACCCAAGCGTGACGCTTAACGAGAAAAGCGAAACGTTGAAACGAGCGGATCGATAAACCATTTCGATAAGCCTTGATGAGTGCTGGTTCTAGCGCTCTTGGATTCTCTGGGTAGGCCCTAGGCATTAGGGCTAGGCCCTGCCTCTTGACTCGCGAACTGACTGCGGCTTGAGCCGATCTGTGAACGGGAGGGTGACCAATGAGGACGGGAGTGTTGTTGCTGTACGCCTCAGGTGCCCAGAGACCTACGGTCCTGGCTCCATTTCCATCCTGACTCCAGGAGCGTCACGGCGGTCCCTGGGGGCCGCAGACACCGACGGGGAGGCCACTGGCCGTGGTGGGGGCGTGGCTGGCTAGGTAGGGAGCCAGGCGCCCCGGGAAGTAGCGGGATTCCAGAGGGACGCTCACGGGTCTTTCTGGTGGCCGGAGAGGCGTGGTCATGGTGCCCGTGCCTTAGGGGTATCCCCCCTCCCTCCTGGTCAGAGCCGGTGCCGACTTATTTAGATAGTTAGAGTTCTAAGTATCTAAAGAACTGGTGACCCAGATCACAGCTATTCGGTGCAACCTTCTGGGCATGTTCGGTGTCTTTCACAGTGTCCGATCTTAACCATTGAGGCTGGACACCACTTTGACCAAGGGGCTAGTGCACCCAAAATCAGGAGGAATAGAAATGAATATCTCTGAGATCGAAGCCACCCCGGCATATGGCCCGGACGGAGAGCCTGACGGCTGGACGGACAGGGAGGGACATGCGTGGGCACCCCTGGATTGGCACAAGGGGGGCCCGCTTCCGGACGGGACGCCTACCGGTCGAATCGGAGTGACCGAGGTGTTCGACATCGACTACGCATCGGCCGTCTATGCGGCTGAGTACCTTGCAACTCCGGAGGGTGCTGCCGCTCAGAAGGCGTTCCAGGCGGAGCTGTCTGCCGCCTAATCGGTCGCCAGCTCAACAACTGAAGAAACGAAAGACCCCGGACAGGGAAAGTGTCCGGGGTCCTTCTATTTCTATTATCCCACACCTAGGGGTTCGGCATTCGGCCGGGCCCCTTTTTCTATGACTGGAGACATGACGTGAGCGCTACTGCTATTGATACATTTCATGACGGACCCTGTACCTTCCAGTTTGATCCGTTCGATCCGAGCACTCATTGCTCTGATAACAACCCTTGCCCCGGTCGTAAGTCGACCCGTGCTCCTATCACCCATGCGCCTGCCGTCGAGGAGACTCCCACGCTGCCCGCTGTGGAGCCTAAGGAGACGGCCCCGGTGTCTTCTCTCACCGGATCGGAGAAGAGCACTAAGCGTGTGCGGTCCATGGGGCGGTATGAGTGGGAGCGGGAGCTGTGGAACTGCCCCGATATTCCCGCCGCATACAAGGGCGTGCTTACTGCCCTCTCGTTCTTCTCTGACTTTGAGACTGGCCGTAATGCCCGGCCGGGTGAATCTCTCCTTCAGGAGGTCACTTGTGCATCTCGGTCCACTGTGAATCGAGCACTCAGGTATGGCCGCGAGGAAGGCTGGCTCCACCGCAACTGGACTGGCGGAGGAACCAAGAAGGATGAGAGCGGTAAGCGTCTGGCAGACGAGTACTGGCTCACCATTCCGAGGCATGGTCATGGTCACGAGCTGGACGACGTGAAGCGGCGTATCTGACCATGTGTCTCACAGACACCCCATGCCCATGAATCTACGGAGGGGTGTCTCATAGATACACCATCTAGTGTCTTTACACCTAGGGAAGTCCATCTAGGGACTTCCACCTAGAGCTACTGGAAGTAGGGATAAGGCCGGTCCCCGCGCTTGGCGGGGCCGGTCTTTCTCATGTCCAGATGGTGTAGCCGCTTTTGGCGGCTATCTCAGTCGCATCTTCAACCCAGATGCTCAGTAGCTCTGTCCTGCCGGACTGCGCTTAGTCTTCCTCCGTCGGCACAAGCCAGGAGCTAACTCCTGTCTGTCCTCCGGTGGAATGTTGCGCCGCCTATTCGGCCCCGCTGATTGTCAGTGGCTACTGAGATAATTGAAGTATGAGGAAGAAGCAGGGGTGTCTCGATCGGGGACCCCCTTCCTGATGGGAGAGAACAATATGAGCGTTGAGACGATGTTGAGTGCAGATGACAAGGCCACGCTTGAGTGGCTGAAGAAGAATGATCCTGAGTTCAGCAGTACCACTAGCGATAGCGACCGCTGCCCTACATGGCACCGGTTCATGGTGGGGGACCGGGGAGCCGCTGACTGGCTCACTCTCCACGATGACGACGATGACCTAACGCTGTCTGACCTCTTCCAGATGGGGACTCCTGAGAACACTGGCTTTGCCCTGGAGGGCAACACTTCTGAGGTGATGGAGTTCTGTCATTGGGCGGGGTGCGTGAAGGAGCTGTACGCCCCGGAGGAGCGCCGTGGGCGCGGTAACCCTAGGAAGTGGTGCACCGCCCATCAGAAAGCGGCTGAGGCCCGTACGGAGCGTTTGCGATACCACGGAATCAAGGTTGGTGAACACCGCAATCTGAGCTACCGGCCTAAGAAGTCCAGTCCGGGTGATGTTCCGTCCAAGCCCGATAAGGCTGTGTGGATTGGGTCCCCCGCTGTAGGCGGTAAGAGCGTGGACCAGTACGCCCAGTCTCGGAGCGTGTGGAACTCCCGCCGTCGAGTTCGCTAGCCGCTGGTTCCTGCCAGCAAACGACGAAGCCCGCTGGGCGGTTGGTCACTGATGTTGACCAGGGAGGACGTTCCCGCCGGCCAGACCGTAGCGCAAATTGCAGTGGAGAGTATCGGAGCTTCCTGGGATTTATTCAGAGTGGTTGAGAGGGAGTCGGTTATGTCACCCCCTCGCCCTCTCGGGGGCCACAGAGTCTCGCCCCTCTGGGGTCCACTTAGTTCGCTGGTATGTGTACCTAGCGTCTCGTTGTTCTTTCTCCTCAGTGGATTGGCCCTCCTGGGACTGCTCACCCCAGGAGGGTCTTTTCATTTGCCTCTAATTGATCCGACGGATCACAAGAAAGGTGGTTCTTATGCGGCTTACGAAGACATGTTCAAAGTGTCAGTTCGACAAGGTGCTCACCGAGTTCGGTCTTAGCTCAGTCCATTCGCAGGGGCGTCAGCCCTGGTGCCGGGAATGTAAGAGTGAGTGGTCTAAGAACTGGTCTAGGAAGTACCAGCGGCCCACATTCCCCCGGACCGAGGACGCGGCATGACGACTGGCAGCGTTACACCTTGCACCAAGTGGGAGTGCATTGATTGGGACTCCCTGAGCCCTGAAGAGAAGTACTTCGCCCGCATCGCACCCCAGCGGACTCACCACACGGGGTGCCACAACAGTCATCAGCCGGGAAGGGTGAATCCCAAGAGGATGAACGGGTGGATGGATTCTTTGGCTATTGCCCAACAGCAGCTTAAGGAGGAGTCCACCGATGAGCGCTAGCGCAGTGCCTCGGCTGCTTGAGCCGAAGGGGGCTCGGGTCGTGTTCTATAAGAGTCCCGATCTCAAGACTTCCGAGGATCGGGTACCGGTCCGACTCACCTACTCGGCCCGTGTGCTTCACCACGTGATACCAGCGGTTCCGGGAGCGGCTAACGGAGCAGCGGTGGGGTTTTCCCTTGCGGCTACCCCAGACGGCTCCGTACGGGCATACAGCGGCCCCGCCGGTGACTTCCTGGGGCTGATTGAGCGGGGCCCTCGTGGTTGGCTCCAGAGATTCCAGCTTGAGCGGCAGGCCCGTAAGCGGGCCAAGCAGGAACAGAACGAATTGAAGAAGCAGGAGCAAGCGGCTGAGATTGCAGACGATCTACTGAATGAATTGGAGAACAACCATGCCTGAGACTTTTAACCCCATCCTTGACTTTGATGTTCCGTCCCTTGAGTACCGGGATCAGCCCGTGAATCAGGCTCATGTGAACCAGTTGGAAAGGGAGAACCGTAAGCTTGCCGACAAGCTCGATTATCTGACCGATCCCACCAAGCGAAAGCCTTTTGAGATCCCCTCTCTTGCAGTCGGATACCAGGAGCATTCCACTGATGATACTGGGGTGAAGAAGGTGGGAGCGGAGCTTACTAAGCGACTGAGTTACGTTGAGAAGCAGATTGATTCGCATCAGATCCAGATGGTTGCGTTCCTGGACTCTGTGGCTCGGAGGGCCACCAATGAGCAGGACCACGAAAAGGCCCTGATTGCCGCTGTGGAGGCCGGGAAGGATGCCCCGGCTCCTATCGTTCACGATGACCTGTCCGGCTCTCACGCGGAGCTGAATAGGCTTGAGTCCGCTATCACGACTGGCGCCCGTCTGGCGCACGAGACTCGCGATGTCCTGGAGCTCGAATACCAGCGCCTGTACCGCACGGAGTCTTACCGAGTCTGGGCGAACAAGGAAATCGAGCAGCGGAACAAGGATGCTGCTAAGGCTGCCGCTCTTCTCCGTGAGGCCCTGTCTGCTCGTGATGCTGTTATCAACAAGCTGCCGAATGCTTTCGCTGATCCTGATGGAGTCGCGTTTGTCGAGCCGGTGAAGCTGGGGCGTGGGGGCATGGACCCGAATGTGATTGCCGGTAGTGCTGCCGAATTCACCACTGGTGATGCTCTTGCGAAGCTTGAGTCAGTCACCATTCCGGGTGACGGTATCCGGAAGTGGTCGGTTTCTCAGCTCACCGAGGACGAGAAGCAGGATTACGCCCGTCGTGCCGCTCAGGCCAAGATGGAGGTTGCGAATGTCTGATCAGATGAAGGAAGCACGAGAGTTCATCAAGCGGCACCGTGGATACCAGCGAGGAGAGATTAGTTCTCCTATCCGCAGTTTCGACGACTGGCAGACCGAGGGTGAGGAGACGTCCGGTTTCCTCGGTGCTGGTGGGATGGATCCGACCGGTAGTGCCAGCCCTCTGGATATCTCGATTGATAACGACAGCAGGACGCCCATCAAGTTCCTGTGAGTGAGTAACCCGAGGGGGCCCCGCAATGGGGTCCCCTCTTTTTGTAGTCCCTTTGGAGGGTTAATGGCAGTGAAGAAGAAGGTAGACGAGTACAGGGAAAGGCTGATTTTCCAGTATGCCTCAGCCGGCCTCGGGCTATCCCCTAATGACCTGCTCAATATCGAGCAGGCTGCACATCACCTGGCAGAGGCAGAGTCTCTGGACAATCGGGTGCGCCGTGACGGCGTAATGATCGAGGGTGGAAACCGTAAGGGGATGCAGGTTATGAACCCTTTGATCGAGGAGGCCCGCAAGCAGAGGACCAGTGCTAGTGCTCTACTCAACCGTATTGAGATTCCGGAGAGTGCTGGTGGTACTCGTAAGCTCACTCGTTCCGAGCAGAATCGGAAGAATGCGAGTAGGAGGTACCAGTAATGGCCTTCTGGATTGAGCAGGAAGACGAAGAGTACGAGCGAAAGCTAGAGGTTGAACGGCTCATGCAGTTCTACGCAGCCGATCTAGAGGTCGATCCTCCGGCGTGGGCGAAGTGGCATGAATTCGATGGGACCGTTCCCCTACCCGAACCATGGGAAAGTCGGGCACGAGAGAGTGCTACCCAATAGGGAAAGCCCCCTACCGATCCCGGTAGAGGGCCTTCTCTTTCTCTTGTGGTGACGGCTGCTGCTGGTTCGCTGGCCGTCCCCCTTCCGGGGGCCTGCTGTTATTGCTCGCCGTCGCAGTCCTCGGAAACTCAGGGTCAAGCATGGTGATCGGCATGGCGGGGGCGATAGGGGCCAGCATGTGACCGCCTCCTATTTAGGGCACTTCTCGTAATGCCGATAGGGGCCAAGGGCCGGGGGTCCCGAAACCCGCTCGACAGTGATCCGCCATACGCGGTCGAGGCTCTTCAACTCCTTCATGCAGTCGGCGCACTTCTCCCCCTTGGGGGCGTAGGTCACGTACTCGCCCCGGCGTGCGTTGGTCTCTGCTGTAACTGCCATCCCCGACTCCTCTCACTGGGGGTTCATGGTCCGGCCGGTAACTAGGACGTAGGAACTGCACGCAAAGCCCACTTCGGGACGTCCCGATGGGGGTAGAACGTCCCCACGAGACCACCAGGAGGGGGTGACGCCATGGCTGGCAACGAGCGGCTACGGGCGACGTTGGTAGCAGGCGGTTGGACGCACGCAACTCTGGCTGAGGCAACGGGAGTTGATCCGAAGAGCGTCGAAAGGTGGGTGAACCTGGGGAGGGTTCCCAGGAGGGCTACGGCCGTCAAGGCGGCTGAGGCCCTGGGGGAGGACATCCACGCACTGTGGCCAGCCCTGAGGCAGGCCCGGTCGGCACGGGCCGTGAGCCCTGAGCTAGTGGCCCTCTACGAGCAGCGGGCAGACCTCCCGGTGTCCGCGTTCATCGACCTTCTGTCGTCGGCACAGGAGCGGGTCGACGTGCTTGTCTATGCAGCCGTCTTCCTGCATGAGGCGTACCCCCGACTCAACGACCTACTGAGGGAGAAGGCAGAGGCCGGATGCCAGGTGCGTATCTGTCTAGGTGACGCCGACTCCCCAAACGTCCAACTCCGTGGCCAGGAAGAGAAGTTCGGGCACGGGATCGAATCGCGATGCCGTCTGGCACTGCTCCACTACCGGCCCTTGGTCGGAGTCCCAGGAGTGGAGATCCGGACCCACGGGACCACCCTCTACAACAGCCTCTACCGGGTAGACGATCAGGTGTTGGTCAACGCCCACGTCTGGGGCGTGAACGCGTACGGTGCGCCTGTCTGGCACCTCCGCCGCACAGAGGGTGGGGCCATGTTCGACGCGTACGCACAGAGCTTTGATGCCGTCTGGTCGACGGCCCAGGAGGTCAGTTAGTGGCACGCACTGAGTACTACGACGACCCCAAAGCCCCCGAGCCCAACAGCTTGGTTGTAGCGGCCTCTGCCGTGGTGACCGATGACCGGGGCCGCATCCTTCTCCAGAAGCGCTCAGACTCCGGCCTGTGGGCTCTGCCGGGAGGTGGGATGGAGATGGCCGACAGTCTCCCCGGAGCGGCCGTCCGGGAGGTCAAGGAAGAGACCGGGCTAGACGTCGAGATCACTGGTCTCGTCGGCACCTACACCGACCCTCGGCACGTGATCGCGTACACCGACGGAGAGGTGCGCCGACAGTTCAACGTGTGCTTCCGGGCTCGCCTCGTCGGCGGGACCTTGGCCGTCTCAGACGAGTCCCTGGAACTCCGATGGGTGGCCCCTGGTGACCTTGACTCCCTCGACATGCACCACACGCAACGACTGAGGCTGAGTCACTTCCTGGACGGTCGGGAAGTCCCCTACCTGGGCTGATCAGGGCATACCGCCTCAGCGCCGGTAGCCTGGTGTCAAGGGTCGCTGGGAGCGACCATCTTCGCTGTTCAGACCCTTGGAGGTATTGTGCGTTTGCATGTTGTCGACCACCCGCTGGTGGCGCACAAACTCACCACGCTGCGCGACAAGCGCACCGACTCCCCGACCTTCCGGCGCCTCGCCGACGAGCTGGTCACCCTGCTCGCGTACGAGGCCACCAGGGACGTGCGCACCGAGCAGGTCGACATCGAGACCCCGGTCTCGGGCACGACCGGCGTGAAGCTCTCCTACCCGCGGCCCCTGGTCGTGCCGATCCTGCGGGCCGGTCTCGGCATGCTCGACGGCATGGTGCGGCTGCTGCCGACCGCCGAGGTGGGCTTCCTCGGCATGGTGCGCGACGAGGAGACGCTCCAGGCGTCCACGTACGCGACACGCATGCCGGACGACCTGTCCGGGCGCCAGGTCTACGTCCTCGACCCGATGCTGGCCACCGGCGGCACGCTCGTCGCGGCGATCCAGGAGCTGATCAAGCGCGGCGCGGACGACGTGACGGCCGTGGTGCTGCTCGCCGCCCCCGAGGGCGTGGAGATCATGGAGCGCGAGCTCGCCGGCACGCCGGTGACGGTCGTGACGGCCTCGGTCGACGAGCGGCTCAACGAGAACGGGTACATCGTCCCGGGCCTCGGCGACGCGGGCGACCGGATGTACGGGGCGGCCGAGTAGCCACCCCGTACGGGCCCCCTCGCGGGATCCCGGCCGTTCGGTTCAGCGGTTCATTCGGTTCAGCAGTTCAGCAGTGCTTCTTCGACGTGGCGGACGTCGGTGAGGGCTTGGCCAGCGCGGCCAGGGCCTTGTCGGCGTCCGCCTTCGTCGTGAGCTGCTTGAACGCGGTGCCGATGATCAGGTCGACCTCGGCCGGCTTGGCGCGGGTGTCGGTCTTCAGCTCGGCGCCGGAGAGCTGTGTGCCGAGGACCGGCAGCGCGGCATCGGTGGCGCCCTTGGCGCCGAGCAGCAGCCCGGGGCCCTTGACCTTCTTGTCGTACGCCTTCGTCGCGTTGCCCACGTCGCCGATGGTGAAGCCACGTTTCTTCAGCTCGTCCGCCGTCTGTTTGGCGAGGCCGCTGCGGGGCGTGGCGTTGAAGACGTTGACCGTGACCTGGCCGGGCTTCGGCAGGATCTTCGGGCTCGCGGAGGACGATGCGGAGGCCTTCGTCCGGCAGTCGCCGGTGGCGCCCGCGGCCGAGGCCCTGTCGCCGCCACCGGTGAAGACGTCGATCAGCTGCAGAGTGCCCCAGCCGATCAGGCCGACCGCCACGACGGAGGCGACGACGGCGAGCACGATCCTGCTGCGCCCGCGGCTCCGGCGCATACGCGGATACTTGTCTCCCGTGATGCGGTACTTGCCGCCCATGCCGGGGGGAGTGAGCATGCTCATGGGCGCAGCGTAGTGCGCCCCGGCGGTGATTCCTACTAAATGATCATTGGCCCGCGCCAGGTACTACCCGAAAGGGTCAACGCGGGCCCATGGCCCGTCGCTCAGCCCAGCTCCAGGACGCGGGCGTGCAGCACCTGGCGCTGCTGGAGCGCGGCGCGCACGGCGCGGTGCAGGCCGTCCTCGAGGTAGAGATCGCCCTGCCACTTCACGACATGCGCGAAGAGATCGCCGTAGAACGTCGAGTCCTCGGCGAGGAGCGTCTCGAGGTCGAGCTGGCCCTTGGTCGTCACGAGCTGATCGAGGCGGACCGGGCGCGGCGCGACGTCCGCCCACTGCCGGGTGCTTTCCCGGCCGTGGTCGGGGTACGGCCGGCCGTTTCCGATGCGCTTGAAGATCACACGGAAAGCCTACCGGGCCCGGCTCTCCGGGCGCAGCCATGGAGACGGAGTGCGAGGCTGGGAAATGACGCCCTAAACAGGGGCAAACCGGGAACACTCAATCCGGGGACAGGGGCCAGAAATGAGTGACAGTGAGCCGATCCCGGCTGCGCCGGCGAATGCGGGGCCTTCTTCCGGGGTAGACGGGGGCGCCGGGTTGACGCCCGGAACCACCGTCCCCGAAACCGTCACGACCGCCGCAGCCCTCCCCGCCCCCGCCCTGGAGATCGCCTCCGGATACGCCTTCGCCGGGCCCGCGCTCGATCTCGGCGCGCTCGTGTGGGACGGGCAGTGCCTGCCGGACGCACAGATCCGGATCCCGCTGGGGATGCTCAACCGCCACGGCCTCGTGGCGGGCGCGACCGGCACCGGCAAGACCAAGACGCTCCAGCTCATCGCCGAGCAGCTGGCCGCGCAGGGCGTCCCCGTCTTCCTCGCCGACATCAAGGGCGACGTCTCCGGCATCTCCGCCCCGGGCGAGCCGGGCCACAGGGTGACGCAGCGGGCGGCCGAGGTCGGTCAGGAGTGGCGGCCGACCGGCTGCCCGAGCGAGTTCTACGCGCTCGGCGGCATCGGCCCGGGCATCCCCCTGCGGGCCACCATCACCGGCTTCGGCCCGGTCCTGCTCTCCAAGTGCCTCCAGCTCAACCAGACGCAGGAGCAGTCGCTCGGCCTGATCTTCCACTACGCGGACCAGAAGGGCCTCGAACTCGTCGACCTCAAGGACCTGCGGGCGGTCGTCACGTTCCTCACCTCCGACGAGGGCAGGCAGGAGCTGAAGACGATCGGCGGGCTCTCCACCACGACGGCGGGGGTGATCCTGCGCGCGCTGACCGCGTTCGAGCAGCAGGGCATGGGCGACTTCTTCGGCGAGCCCGAGTTCGACAGCGGCGAGCTGCTGCGCACGGCCCCGGACGGCCGCGGGCTGGTCTCCGTACTCGAACTGCCCGCCGTGCAGGACAAGCCGCACCTCTTCTCGACGTTCCTGATGTGGCTGCTCGCGGATCTCTTCCAGGACCTTCCCGAGGTCGGCGATGTGGAGAAGCCGAAGCTGGTCTTCTTCTTCGACGAGGCGCATCTGCTCTTCAGCGGCGCGTCCAAGGCGTTCCTGGAGGCGATCACGCAGACGGTGCGGCTGATCCGGTCCAAGGGCGTGGGTGTGTTCTTCGTGACGCAGACGCCGAAGGACGTACCGTCCGACGTCCTCGCCCAGCTCGGCAACCGCGTCCAGCACGCGCTGCGCGCCTTCACGCCCGACGACCAGAAGGCGCTGAAGTCGACGGTCAGGACGTTCCCCCACTCCGCGTACGACCTGGAGGAGTTGCTGACCTCGCTCGGTACGGGCGAGGCGGTGGTCACCGTGCTGAGCGAGAAGGGCGCGCCGACGCCGGTCGCCGCGACCCGGCTGCGGGCGCCCGAGTCGCTGATGGGGCCCGTCGACGCGGCCGCGCTCGACCGGGCCGTGAAGGAGTCGGTCCTCTACCCGCGCTACGCGAACGCCGTCGACCGTGAGTCCGCGTACGAGAAGCTGACGGCCCAGGAGGCCGAGACGCAGGCGCGCAAGGACGCCGAGGCGCAGGCGGCTCAGGCGGCGAAGGCCGAGAAGGCGGCGGCGCGGGGTTCCGGGGGGCGCGGGAAGTCCAAGGAGGACGCGTCGGTCGTGGAACAGGTGGTGGGCAGCGGGATCTTCAAGTCGCTTGCCCGGTCGGTCGGTACGCAGCTGGGACGGGAGATCTCGCGGTCGCTCTTCGGGACGCGGCGGAGGTAGGGCCTGGGCCTCCGGGGTGGTCCCGGTCCCGCGGGTGCGGGGCCGGGACCACCGCCGTGAGGGATCAGGCGCGGTCCTGGGGGTCCGTGTCCTGGGCCTTGTCGTCGGTCGGTTGCTCGGAGTCCTGGGTCTCGGGCGCGGGGAGTACGGCGCGTCCGTCGCGTGCCGCTTCGGCGCGCAGGAGGGCGTGCAGGACCGCGTAAGGGTCGATGGGCATGAGGGTGTCGTCCTTGTCGTGCGTGGGGGGTGAGCAGGTTCGGTCCGCCGGAAGGGCGGAGCCGTGCCTGTCAGCAGCGCAGGACGACGCAGCGCAGGACGTTCAGGGAATTGAGGGTGGCGCGGGGCGCACGGGGGCGCGCGAGTGGCGCGAAGGGGCGCGCGCGGGGCACGAGGGTGGCGTGTTCGGCAGGGAGACGCGTCGTGTGCGCCGTCGGCAGGCGCAGCGCGGTGTCGGGGGCGTCCTGGTGGAGCTCGCCGGGTTCCGGGGAGGAGGACGCGGCGTGCGCTGTCGCGGCCTGGGCGCACGGGACAGCGGACGCGGACGCCATGCCGAGGAGCGCGACGAGGATGAGCAGCGCCCGGGCCCACGCGGGTCGGCGCACGGTGCGGCGGCCCACGCCCACGGGGGAGGCGTGCGTGCTCATGGACGTCAATGTCCCCCGGTGACGCCCCGGAAACGATCAACGTGGTCGAGATCCGCCCTCATGGGCTACGGGGCGCGGCGTGTGCTGACGCGTCCCGGGGGTCCTACTTCCCCGCGGCCTTGGCCGCCTTCGCCGCCGCCTTCATCTCCTGCTTGTGCGCCCGCACCTTCGTGAGCGAGTCGGGTCCCGTGATGTCCGCGACCGACCGGAAGGACTTCGCCTCGCCGTACGCGCCCGCGGCCTCGCGCCAGCCCTTGGGGCGCACCCCGAGCTGCTTGCCGAGCAGGGCCAGGAAGATCTGGGCCTTCTGCGTGCCGAAGCCGGGCAGGTCGTTGAGGCGCTTGAGCAGTTCCCTGCCGTCCTTGACGCCTTCCCAGACGGCGCTCGCGTCCCCGTCGTAGTGCTCGACGAGGTACTGGCACAGCTGCTGGATCCGCTTGGCCATGGAGCCGGGGTAGCGGTGCACGGCCGGCTTCGTGGACAGCACCTCGGCGAAGGCCTCGGGGTCGTACGAGGCGATCTCGTGCGCGTCGAGATCGTCGGCGCCGAGGCGCTGGGCGATCGTGTGCGGGCCCGCGAACGCCCACTCCATGGGGACCTGCTGGTCGAGCAGCATGCCGACGAGCGCGGCCAGCGGGCTCCGGCCGAGGAGTGCGTCGGCGTCCGGCTCCTGGGCGAGGTGAAGAGTGACGTCCATGTGTCGATGATCGCGCGGCGCGGTCCCCGGCGCACCCCTTTCTGGCTTAGGTTAGGCTGCCCTAATCTGTAAGGCCGGTGAAGGTGGGGCGGGGAAAGCGTGAGCGTCGAGGTCTACCGGGACGAGTGGGGCATCCCCCATCTCCGTGCTGACAGCGTGCGGGAACTGGCCCACGCCCAGGGGCGCAACGCCGCTGCCGACCGGGGCTGGCAGATCGAGGTCGAGCGGCACCGCTCACAGGGCACGTCCGCCGCCTTCCTCGGCCCGGAGGCCGCCGGCTGGGACCGGTTCGCCCGGCAGGCCCGTATCGACGACACGGCCCGGCGCTGCTACCGCGCCCTCGACGAGGAGACGCGCGGCTGGCTCGACGCGTACGTGGCCGGGGTCGACGCCGGACTGCGTGAACTCGGCGGCGCCGCACCGGAGTTCGCCCGCGCCGGCCTCGAACCCGGCCGGTGGCGGCCCTGGACGCCCCTCGGCATCTGGCTCTCCACCCACATCCTGTTCACCGGCCTCCCCGGCAAGCTCTGGCGCGACGAGGTCGTACGCCGCATCGGGCCCGGAGCCGTCGGCCTCTTCGCCACGGACGGCCCCGGCACCTCCGGCAGCAACGGCTGGCTCGTCACCGGCGACCGCACCGCCACCGGCGGCCCCCTGATCGCGGGCGACCCGCACCGCTACATCGAGGACCCGGGCGTCTACCAGCAGATACGGCTCGCCTGCCCGGAGTACGACGTCGTGGGCCTCGCCGTCCCCGGCGTACCCGGCATCGGTCACTTCGGCCACACCGGCACCGTCGCCTGGGCGATCACCAACGCGATGGCCGACTACCAGGACCTGTACCGGGAGCGGCTGCGGCGGCTTCCGGACGGCGGCGTGGAGGCGCTCGGGCCCGACGGGTGGCGGCCCGCGTTCCGCAGCGTGGAGACCTTCGAGGTGGCGGGCGCGCCGCCGCAGGAGGTCGAGGTCGTCGAGACCGAGCGCGGGACGGTCGTCATCGGCGGGCCCGACGAGGGCGAGGGCATCGCGCTGCGCCAGCCGCCTCGCGTACGCGAGGACTTGGGGTTCGCCGCGCTGCCCGCCCTGCTCCGCGCCCGCACCGTCGCCGACGTGGACCGGGCCTTCGACCGCTGGGCCGAGCCCGTCAACGTCGTCCAGGCCGCCGACACCGAGGGCGGTCTCCTGCACCGCGTCGCGGGCGCCGTGCCCGAGCGCGACCCCGAGAACCTGCTGCGCGTCGTCCCCGCCCACGAGCCCCGGCACGCCTGGCGCGGCCTGCGCGAGCTGCCCCGCGAGCCGGTCGGCACCGTCGCGGTCATGGCGAACCAGCGGGGCCTCGCCGCGCCCCTCGGTATCGAGTTCGCGCCGCCGCACCGGGCGGACCGCATACGGGAACTGCTCGACGCGCACGACGTGTGGACGGCTCCCGGCATGGCCGCCGTCCACACCGACACCCGCCTCGCCTCCGCCCGTCCGCTGCTCGACCTCGTGGCCCGCCTCGACGGCATCGGCCCCGATGCCGAGGCGCTGACGAAGCGGCTGCTCGCCTGGGACCGGCACATGGACGCGGACAGCGCGGACGCCGCCGCGTACGCGCGGGTGCGGGCGGCGGTCGTGCGGAAGCTGGCCGCGCACCCGGCGTTCGCGCCGCTCACGGGGATGGGGGAGGCGTACCCGGAGGTCTTCCGGCCGTGGCTGGCCCTCGCGCCGCGCATCGCGTACGCGCTGGAGACTCTGCTGACCACCGATCAATTCCCGGATGTCGACCGGGAGACGGTCGTCCGCGAGGCGGTCGAGGAAGCCGCCGCGGCGACGGCGGCCGGGGAGACCTGGGGCGACCGGCACCGGCTCGCCGCCTGGCGGGCACTGCCTGAGGACGGCGACGAGGCCGCTCCGGGCCTGCCCGGCGACCACGACTGCGTCCTGTCCACGTCGAGCGTGCCCGGCGTCACCGACCTCAGCGCCCGCGGCCCGGCCGCCCGCTACGTGTGGGACGTCGCCGACCGTGCGAACAGCCTGTGGGTCGTACCTCTCGGCGCCTCAGGAATCCCCGGCTCCCCGCACCGCCGCGACCAGCTCCCCCTGTGGCTGCGGGGCGGCCTGGTCCCCGTGATCACCGACTGGAACCGCCTCACCGAGGAGACCCCCATGCGCGAGAGCACCGTGTACGAGCGGACCGTCGAAGGGTTCGGCACCGTCCGTGTCGCCCCCGTCGACCCCGTCGCCGACCTCGACGTGATCCACGGCTGGGTGCGCGAGGAGCGCGCCCGGTTCTGGGGCATGGAGGGCGCGAGCCGCGAGCAGGTGCGTGAGACGTACGAACACCTCGACTCGCTCACCACGCACCACGCCCACCTCGTCCGCCTCGACGGCGAACCCGTCGCGCTCTTCCAGACGTACGAGCCCGAGGCCGACCGGGTCAGCGAGTGCTACGAGGTCGAGGACGGCGACATCGGCGTGCACTTCCTGATCGCCCCGGCCGCCGGCGGAGCCGTCCGCGGCTTCACCGGAGCGCTCATGACCGTCCTCGTCGCGTACGCGCTCGAAGGGCACGGCAAGCGGCGGATCGTGGTCGAGCCCGACGCGCGCAACACGAAGGCCGTCGCGCTCCTGGAGCGCGCGGGCTTCGCACTCGGCCCCGAGATCGTGCTCCCGGAGATCGACCTGCCGGAGGTGTTCCTCCCCGAGAAGCGGGCCCGGATCGCGTTCCTCGAGCGCTGACGGCCCGCGGGCTCAGCCCCGTACGAGCAGGATCACCGAGGCGGTGACGCCGACCACGACGATCACCGCGCGCAGGACCGCCGGGGGCAGCCTGCGGCCGAACCTCGCGCCGGTCAGGCCGCCCAGCGTGGAGCCGACGGCGATCACCGCGGCCGCCACCCAGTCGACGTCGGCGACGGCGATGAAGACGACCGCCGCGACCCCGTTCACGATCGAGGCCAGGACGTTCTTCGCCGCGTTGAGGCGCTGGAGGTCGTCCTGGAGGAAGCTGCCGAACATGCCCATGAGCAGCACGCCCTGGGCGGCGCCGAAGTAGCCGCCGTAGACGCCCGTCCCCAGCACGCCGAGCCACATGGGGACGCCGCCGTCGGTGCGCGTCGCCGTGGCCTGGCGCTCCTTCGACCAGCGGCTGAGCCGGGGCTGGAGCACGACGAGGACACAGGCGGCCAGGATGAGGACGGGCACCACCGAGGTGAACGCGTCGGCCGGCAGCTTCAGCAGCAGGAGCGCGCCCGTGAGGCCGCCGATCAGCGAGGCCGTGCCGAAGCGGAGCAGCCGCTTGCGCTGCCCCTTCAGCTCGCGCCGGTAGCCGTACGCGGCGCTGAGCACGCCCGGTACGAGGCCGATGTTGTTCGACACGTTGGCGAGCACCGGCGGATAGCCGAACGCGAGGAGCGTAGGGAAGGTGATGAGCGTTCCGGAGCCGACCACCGCGTTGATCGCGCCGGCGGCGACACCGGCCGCTCCGACGGCCACTGCTTCAAGTGCATCCACGCCCGAGATCGTTTCGGAGCCCGAGATCCAAGTCAATCCTAGGAATTACTTGAGAAGCACCAAGCTCTGGCTTGGAAGGGGACGGCATGGCTACGTTGGCGCCGTGACCCTCGACGATCTCCGTGTCTACGTCGCCGTGTGCGCGGCGGGCAGCCTCAGCGCCGTCGCCCGCGACCTCTCCTGTACGCAGTCGGCGGTGAGCCAGCACATCCGCCGCCTCGAACGGGAGGCGGGCGTCAGCCTCCTCGAACGGCACGCCCGCGGTGTCCTGCCGACCCCCGCCGGGCGCGTCCTGCAGACCGCGGCCGCCGAGGGCATCGCAGGCATCGACGACGCGCTGCGCCGCCTGCGCGACCTGGCCCGCGGCGAGAGCGGCGCGGTGCGCGTCACCACGGGCGCGACGACCGTGCGCCACTTCATGTCCGAGGCCATCGTCGGCTTCCGGCGCCGCCACCCCCGGGCGAGCCTGGAATTCCAGACGGTCAGCTCCAGCCACAGTGCCTACGAGGCGCTCGCCGCGCACGACCTCGACCTCGCGTGGGTCACCATCGGCGCTCCGGAACGCGGCGTCGAGCAGCGCCCCGTCGTCGAACTCCCCTGGGTCCTCGCCGTGCGTCCCGACGATCCGCTGGCCGGCCGGACCCGGATCGGCCCCGACGACCTGGCCGCCGCCCATCTCATCCGGCCGCCCGAACAGTCCACGTCGCGCTCCCATCTCGACCGGCACTTCACCGGGCTCGGGATCACCAGGACGGCCGGGTCCGACGCGGGCGTCGCCGACTGGGCCACCGCCGTGCACCTCGCCGAACTGGGCCTCGGCCACGCACTCGTCCCCGAACTGCCCGGCTGGCGAGATCCGGACCGCTCCGGCGGCCCGGTCCTCGTCCCCGTACCGGACCTGCCGCCCCTCGCCGTCGGCTGGGCGGTGCGGCGCTGGGCCACGCTCACCCCGCTGGCGAGGGCCTTCGCCGACCTGGTGGCGGAGCACTGCGGGAGGTAGGGGCTTCACGCGCCTGTGGCGGGGGGCCGGTCTCCGGGGGACGCTGGAAGCATGACCACGACGTACGACCTGAACGCTCTCGCCGACAAGCACGTCGCCGCAGCCCGGACCTCCCCCCACGGCCGCAGCGCGCATCTCCTGCTCCGCGAGGAGACCCTCCGCCAGAGCGTGATCGCCCTGACGGCGGGCGAGGTCCTGGAGGAGCACAACGCGCCGCCCGCCGCGACGCTCCAGATCCTGCGGGGCGAGATCGTGCTGACGGCGGTCTCGGGCGACGTGACGCTCACGGAGGGCCGGCTCCACGCGCTCCCGCAGGAGCGGCACGGCCTGCGCGCGGTCACGGACGCGGCGGTGCTGCTGACGGCGGTCAACGACTGAGGGGCGCCCGCCGCTCCCGGACACTTCGGCGGGCGCCGAACCGTTCCGCGCCTAGCGTGGGCCGCATGGTCTTCAAAGCCCTGCACCACGACCCCGGCGGCCCCCTCCTCCTCCCGAACGCCTGGGACCACGCCTCCGCCGCCGCGCTCGCCGGGCAGGGGTTCGCCGCGATCGGTACGACGAGCCTCGGCGTGGCCGCCGCGGCCGGGCTCCCCGACGGCCACGCAGCCACCCGCGAGGAGACCCTGCGCCTGGCCCGCCGCCTGGGCGGGGGAGCGTTCCTGCTGTCCGTGGACGCGGAGGGCGGCTTCAGCGACGACCCGGCCGAGGTCGCCGTCCTCGCCCGTGAGCTGGCGCGGGCGGGCGCGGTGGGGATCAACCTGGAGGACGGCAGGGCCGACGGCACCCTCACCCCGGCCGCCGTCCACGCGGCGAAGATCGCCGCGGTCAAGGCCGCCGTACCGGACCTGTTCGTCAACGCCCGCACGGACACGTACTGGCTCCCGGACCCGCGGACCGCGCCGGAGCCGGAGACCCGGCACCGGCTCGACGCCTACCGGCAGGCGGGCGCCGACGGCGTCTTCGTACCGGGCCTGACCGACCCGGCCGCGATCCAGGACCTCGTGGCGTACCTGCGCCCGTCCGGTGTCCCCCTCAACATCCTCTACTCCCCCACAGGCCCCACCGTCCCTGAGCTCGCCGCCCTGGGCGTGCGCCGGGTCAGCCTCGGCTCGCTCCTGTTCCGCGCGGCACTCGGCGCCGCGGTCGCGGCGGCGCTCGACGTACGGGCGGGCCGGTACGTCGCGGACCCCGCGGCGCCGACGTACGGCGAGGTCCAGGAGCTGAGCGGCGGTGGGGACGCCGCGGAAATATGATGAAGCCGGGGTTTTCCGTATCCGGAGCGGTCCATGACGCAGCGTCGTCCCAGCCAGCCCGAGAGCGCCGACGACCTGCTGACCAGGCTCGGCCGCCTGGCCGCACAGGCACGCGTCGGGGCGGAACTCCAGCACGCGCGGGTCGAACTTGCGGAAGCCCTCCAGCGCGAGATGCTCCCCGTCTCCCTGCCGGCCCTGCCGGGACTGCGGACGGCCGCCAGATACTCGCCGGCCCGCCACGGACTGGACATCGGCGGGGACTGGTACGACGCCTTCGCCACCCCCGACGGCGCCCTCGGGTTCTCCATCGGTGACGTACAGGGCCATGACGTCGAGGCCGCCGCCTTCATGGGGCAGATCCGCATCGCCCTGCGTGCGGTGGCCGCCTTCGCCCCGGACCCCGGCGAGGCGCTCGCCCAGGCCAACGACCTGCTGCTGTCGATGCACCGCGATCTCTTCGCGACCTGCAGCTTTCTCCGCTTCGACCCGACGACCTGGGTACTGGAGTCCGCCCGTGCGGGCCACGTCCCCGCCGTCTGGGCCACGGTCGACGGCCGGTACGGCATCTCGGTGGACGAAGGCGGGCTGCCGCTGGGCATGCTGCCCGGGTCCAGCTACCCCGTCACCCGGCACCGCCTCTCGACGGCGGGCGCGTACGTCCTGGTCACCGACGGCGTGGTCGAAGGTCCCTCGTTCCCGATCGAGGCGGGCCTGGAACGGGTGGCCCGGGTCGTCGCGGCCGGGGCGGGCGCCGAACCCGCGGAACTGGCCGCCGCGGTGATGAAGGTCGCCGACTGCACCGGCCACCAGGACGACTCCGCGGTACTGGTCCTGCGCCACGACCCGCCACCGGCGGTCCTGCCCGGGTGACAGCGGGCCCCCGGCGGCGTGTGCCACGCTCCGCCACGGGACGGGAGTGATTATGTGATCCGGTGGTGCGCACCGAGGAACTCCGTCGCCTCTCCGAGACCCTGCTGCGGGTCCTCGCCGTCGCCGCCGCCTACTACGCGACCGGCCGGGTCGGCATGTGGCAGCGGATCGTCCTCGAAGGCGCGGTCGTCACCCCGCTCTGGCTCCCGACCGGCGTCGCCGTCACCTGCCTGCTCTGGATGGGCCTGCGGATCTGGCCGGGCATCGCGCTCGGCGCCTTCATGCTCATCGAGTCGATCGGCCCCTTCGGCCCGTCCGACCTCGCGATCGTCGCCGCGAACACTCTCGCCCCGGTGTGTGCCTACCTGCTGCTGCGCAAGGTCGGCTTCCGCATCGAGATGGACCGGCTGCGGGACGGGGTCGCCCTGGTCTTCCTGGGCGGACTCCTGCCGATACTCCTCAGCGCCACCGTCGGTGCGGGCGTGCTGGCGCTCTCCGGCAAACTGGCGTGGAGCGTGTTCTGGCCGGTGTGGGCGGCGTGGTGGGCCGGTGACGCGATGGGCGTACTCGTCGGCACCCCGCTGCTGATCGCGCTGAGCAGGGCCCGGCCCCCCTGGAACACCCGCCGGTGGCCGGAGGCCGCGGCCCTGGTGGTCGCCGCCGTCGTCATCACACCCGTGGCCACGAGAAGCGCCCTCGCCCTGCTCTTCCTCGTCTTCCCGCTGCTCACGTGGGCGGCGCTGCGCTTCCAGCTCGCGGGGGCGGCGCCGTGCGTGCTGTTCGTGTCCGTACTGGGGATCTCGGCGGCCACCGACCACGTCGGCCCGTTCGGCCACCACACCCTCTTCGAGGTCATGGTCAACCTCCAGGCACTCAACGGCTCGGCCGCGCTCACCGGGCTCCTGCTCGCGGCGATGGTCACCGAACAGAAGAACATCCGCCGGAAGATCGAGCAGGCGGTCAGCGATCTGACGGAAGTGGTGGAACACCTGGCGGCGCCGCCGCGGCGGGAGGAATGACGTAGCCGGGGTCAGCCGCGGTCGACCGGGCCCGAGGGGTCTTCGGGGACCCGCCGGTGGTGCTTGCGGCTCCGTCTGCCGACTCCTGGCATGACATCGCTGAAGGTGTGCGAGGCGATGCGTGCGTCGTGCCGGGCGTTGATCCGGTGGATCAGGCGCATGCCCATGAGGGTCACGAGAACGATGGCGCCGATGAGGATGATCGCCTCCATGGCCGTCACCTCCCGCTCTCCACTGCTTTAACCGTAACTCCGGCCGCCGCAGGTCGCGCCCGCCGCGACGCGCGTGGGCGCGGCCCCCGGGGTTACCGTGAAGCTACGACGGCATCGCGCCGGTCGACGCCCGCCCCGTCATCGGTACGGCCCGGTGGGCGTCGGCCGTACGACCGAGGCGGGCGAACCACCATGGCTGAATCCGACACCCCCCACCAGCCCCCACTGCTTCTGCCGGACGCGGCCCGACAAGGGGCCGAACCCGCAACGGCCCCGCTGAGGCTGGAGACCACCCAGTCCCGCGAAGCGCTCCTCGACGGCGCATGGTGGCCCCGCTCCCACAACATCGTGGCCGAGCTGCCCGCCCTGATCACGGAGTTGACCTCACGCCTCGGCCCCATCGCACGGGTCGGACTCGACTCCGCCGCCTGGGAGGAACTCCCGACCCGCCTGATCATCGACGACCGAGTCGTGCATCTCGACGCCCACGAGGTCGGCGACGGTACCGCCCTCCTCACCCGCGGCGACGGGGACTACTTCGTCCTGCTGGTCGTGCCTCCCGAGTCGGAGCCCGCGGCGGCCCGCGCCGTGATGGCCCGCGCGGTCCACGACGACAACATCACCGAGGCCGCACAACTCCTCGTCGCCGACCCCGACGAACCCTGAGCCGGGAAACGCCGTGCGCGCCCCGGTCAGGCGTGACGGGTCGCGAGGACGCAGAACTCGTTCCCCTCCGGGTCGGTGAGTGGGACCCAGCTCACATCGCCCTGCCCGACGTCGACGTGCCGGGCGCCGAGGTCGAGCAGGCGACGGACCTCTTCGTCCTGCTCCCTGTCGGTCGGATTGACGTCGATGTGGAGCCTGTTCTTGACGGTCTTGCCCTCGGGCACACGCGCGAAGGTCAACGCCGGTGGCACCGGGCCGGGGCGGTCCTTGCCTTCAGGCGCCGCGGGCGAGCCGATGGTGACCAGTCCGTCCTCCTCGTCCTGCACCTCGTAGCCGAGGACAGAGCACCAGAACCGGGCGAGAGCGCGGGGATCGGCACAGTCGATCGCGAGCTCGGTGAACTTACTGGTCATGTCAGGACCTCCCAGTCGGGTGTCCGGCCACGCAATCACAGAACGTCGAAGGGCCCCACCGCAAGCGGTGGGGCCCTTCGACGTATTGCCCGGTGAGAGCAATGGCGGAGGATACGAGATTCGAACTCGTGAGGGGTTGCCCCCAACACGCTTTCCAAGCGTGCGCCCTAGGCCACTAGGCGAATCCTCCGCCGCAAACAATACAAGACGTTGGGGGGTGCTCGCGAACATGATCCGGGGGCGGTGATCGGCCGGGGACCGGGCTCGTGATTCGGGCCGGGCATCCGCTACTGTGGAGCCCAGCCCCTCACGTGGCGCTATCTGACTGAACTCCCCCAGGGCCGGAAGGCAGCAAGGGTAGGTCGGCTCTGGCGGGTGCGTGAGGGGCGTCTTGCGTTCCGGGGCGGTTCGCCCTCGGCGGCCGTGGTTGTCAGTGGGCGCCTATAACCTCGTATACGTGTCGTCTCTCGCGCTCTACCGCCGCTATCGCCCGGAGTCGTTCGCCGAGGTCATCGGGCAGGAACATGTGACCGACCCGCTGCAGCAGGCGCTGCGGAACAACCGGGTCAATCACGCGTACCTGTTCAGTGGCCCGCGCGGCTGCGGCAAGACGACGAGCGCGCGCATCCTCGCGCGGTGTCTGAACTGCGAGCAGGGGCCCACCCCGACGCCGTGCGGCGAGTGCCAGTCCTGCCGCGACCTGGCGAGGAACGGTCCGGGTTCGATCGACGTCATCGAGATCGACGCCGCTTCGCACGGTGGTGTGGACGACGCCCGTGACCTGCGCGAAAAGGCCTTCTTCGGGCCCGCGAGCAGCCGCTACAAGATCTACATCATCGACGAGGCCCACATGGTCACGTCGGCGGGCTTCAACGCCCTTCTGAAGGTCGTCGAGGAGCCCCCGGAGCACCTCAAGTTCATCTTCGCCACCACTGAGCCCGAGAAGGTCATCGGGACGATCCGGTCGCGTACGCACCACTACCCCTTCCGCCTCGTGCCGCCCGGGACGCTCCGGGACTACCTCGGAGAGGTCTGCGGCAAGGAGGACATCCCCGTCGCTGAGGGTGTGCTGCCGCTGGTCGTGCGGGCCGGCGCCGGTTCCGTGCGTGACTCCATGTCCGTCATGGACCAGCTGCTCGCCGCCGCGGCCGAGGACGGTGTGACGTATGCCATGGCGACGTCCCTCCTCGGGTACACGGACGGTTCGCTCCTCGACTCCGTGGTGGAGGCCTTCGCCTCGGGTGACGGCGCGGCCGCCTTCGAGGTCGTCGACCGCGTCATCGAGGGGGGCAACGACCCGCGCCGGTTCGTCGCCGACCTCCTGGAGCGGCTGCGGGACCTGGTGATCCTGGCCGCCGTCCCGGACGCGGCCGAGAAGGGCCTCATCGACGCCCCCGTGGATGTCGTCGAGCGGATGCAGGCCCAGGCCGGCGTCTTCGGCGGCGCCGAGCTCAGCCGCGCCGCGGACCTGGTCAACGAGGGGCTCACGGAGATGCGGGGCGCCACCTCGCCCCGCCTTCAGCTCGAGCTGATCTGCGCGCGCGTGCTGCTGCCCGCCGCGTACGACGACGCCCGCTCCGTGATGGCCAGGCTCGACCGGCTGGAGCGCGGCGGCCACTTCGCACCCGCCGGACAGGGCTCCGGTCCTGCCATGGGGTACGTGCCCGCGCCCGACGCCCACCCCGGTGCGGCCGCGCAGGTCCCCGCGGGCGGCGGTCCCGCCGCTGCCCGGGCCGCGGTGCGGGGGCCCGGACCGGGCGGCGAGAGCGCGCCCGCGCCTGCTGCTCCCGCGCCTGCTGCCCCCGCGCCTGCTGCTCCGGCGCCCGCTCCTGCCCCGGCTCCTGCTGTTCAGGCCGCGCCCGCACCGCAGGTGTCCGCTCCCGCCGCTCCCGCCGAACCCGCGCCCGCGGCGCCGCCCGCCGGGGCCGCACCCGGCGCATGGCCCACCGCCGCCCCGGCTGGTGGCGGCAGGCGCCCCGGCGGGTGGCCCACGGCCGCGCCCACCGGCGGAGGCGCCGGTGGAGGCCAGCCCTCCGCCGCGGCGCCCACGCCGCCCCCCGCCCAGCCCCAGCCGCAGGCACCCGCTCAGCCCCCCGCCGCGGCACCGCCCGCCGCCGGAGGGCTCGACCCGCGCAGCCTGTGGCCGAACATCCTCGAAGTGGTCAAGAACAAGCGCCGCTTCACCTGGATCCTGCTCAGCCAGAACGCGCAGGTGACCGGCTTCGACGGCACGACCCTCCAGCTCGGCTTCCTGAACGCCGGAGCCCGGGACAACTTCGCGAGCAGCGGCAGCGAAGACGTCCTGCGGACAGCGCTGGCCGAGCAGTTCGGCGTCCACTGGAAGGTCGAGGCGGTCGTCGACCCCTCGGGCGGCGGCGGTGGCGGCGGCCAGGCACCGCCCCCCGCCCCGGGCGGCGGCTATCCGGGCCACGGCGGCGGTGGCGCTCCCGCAGCCCCGACCTCGCCGCGCCCGCCGGCCCCGCAGGCCCAGGCCCCGGCAGCGCCGAGACCCCCTGACCGGTCCGCCCCGCAGGCGTCCGCACCCGCCCCGGCTCCCGCGCCGAGACCGGCCGCCCCGGAGCCGCCCCCGGTCTCCATCGAGGACGACATCCCGGCGGACGACGACCCCGACCTCGACGAGTCGGTCCTCTCCGGCCACGACCTGATCGTCCGCGAGCTCGGCGCGACGGTCGTCGAGGAGTTCACGAACGAGTAGGCGGCGGCAGCAGGGGTCAGGCGGCCGCGCCCGCGCAGAGCAGTCCCGCCCACGGGGAGCAGTGCCCACCGGGCCGCACCCCCCGCCCCCGGAATGCCGCCGGACCGGGCCCCGGCACCCCGTCTCATGGAGAAACGCACGAACCCCCAGCGCCCCCGTGCTCGGCGGCCCGTACAAGAGCACACCGGCCCGCCGCCTATGCTGGCTGGCGTGAAGGTCCTTGTCATCGGCAGCGGCGCCCGCGAACACGCCCTGTGCCGCTCACTGTCCCTCGACCCCGACGTCACCGCGCTGCACTGCGCGCCCGGCAACGCAGGAATCGCCGAGGTCGCCGAGCTGCACCCGGTCGACGCCCTCGACGGCGTCGCCGTGGCCCGGCTGGCCGGTGAGCTGGCCGCCGACCTCGTCGTGGTCGGTCCGGAGGCACCCCTTGTCGCAGGGGTCGCCGACGCCGTACGCGCCGCGGGCATCCCCTGCTTCGGCCCCTCCGGGGAAGCCGCACAGCTGGAGGGTTCCAAGGCGTTCGCCAAGGACGTGATGGCGGGGGCCGGCGTGCCCACCGCCCGCTCGTACGTCTGCACCACCCCGGACGAGGTCGACGAGGCGCTCGACGCCTTCGGCGCCCCGTACGTGGTCAAGGACGACGGGCTCGCGGCCGGCAAGGGCGTCGTCGTGACCGACGACCTCGAGGCCGCTCGCGCGCACGCCAACGCCTGTGACCGCGTCGTCATCGAGGAGTTCCTCGACGGCCCCGAGGTGTCGCTCTTCGCGATCACCGACGGCGTGACCGTCGTCCCCCTCCAGCCCGCGCAGGACTTCAAGCGCGCGCTCGACGGCGACGCGGGCCCCAACACCGGTGGCATGGGAGCCTATTCGCCGCTGCCGTGGGCCGACCCGAAGCTCGTCGACGAGGTCATGGAGACGGTCCTCCAGCCGACCGTCGACGAACTGCGCCGCCGCGGCACGGCCTTCTCGGGTCTGCTGTACGCGGGACTCGCGATCACCTCGCGCGGCGTACGCGTCATCGAGTTCAACGCCCGGTTCGGCGACCCGGAGACCCAGGTCGTCCTGGCCCGCCTCAAGACCCCGCTCGCGGGCGTCCTCCTCGCCTCGGCCGACGGCACGCTCGCGGACCTGCCGCCCCTGCGCTGGAGCGACGAGGCGGCCGTGACCGTGGTCGTGGCCTCCCACAACTACCCGGAGACGCCGCGCACCGGCGACCCCATCACCGGGCTCGCCGACGTGGCCGCGCAGGATGCGCCCCACGCGTACGTCCTGCACGCCGGGACGAAGCGGGACGGGGACGCCGTCGTCAGCGCCGGCGGCCGCGTGCTCTCGGTGACCGCGACCGGCTCGGACCTCACGCAGGCCCGCGTACGCGCCTACGCGGCGCTGTCGCGCATCGGCCTCGACGGCTCGCAGCACCGCACCGACATCGCGGCGAAGGCGGCCGCGGAGGCCTGACCGGAAGCCTCACCTGCGTGAACCTCAGGCCCTTGATCCGAAGCGGATCAGGGGCCTGAATGTCATCCACCTCTACCCAAAGCCATTCCATCGAGTGACCGCTCGGCCATCCGGCTGACGATGCCTTGTGCCCCAACTAGGGTGCGGCGCATGCGTTCCGGCACTTGGCCCACCGGCATTGCGATGTCAGTGACGGGTGCCACAGTGGGGGAGTGGACAACGCCATGAGTGCAGGCAACATAGGCAGCAGGGGGTGACGTCGGTCGTGTCCGGTATGGGTGCGGAGGTGGGCGCGCAGGCCGCGCGCTCCCGGGCTCTCGCGGTGCTGCGCGTCCGCGGCAGAGCGCTGGCCGTCGCCCTGCTGCCCGCGGCCTTCGCGGTCGTGCTGACCGCGGGCGCCACCACCGGGCACATGGGCGGCGACGGCTGGCGGACGGCGCGGTGGATCGTCACGGTCGTCGCCCTGGTCGTCCTGGCCGCGGCGGCGGGCATCGCCCTCGTGGTGGCCCGCGCCCGCCCGGCGGTCAGCCCGACGGTGCCGATCGCCGAGGAGCGGGCCCCGGATCTCTACCGCCTGGTGCGCGATCTGGCCGACCGGCTCGACGTTCCGGCCCCCTCGGCCATAGCGCTCACCCCGGACTGCGACAGCTGGCTGGAGGACCGTACGCATCCCGCGCACGGACCGCCCAGACCCAAGGACGACGAGGGCCGGATCCCACGTGACGCCGACGACCCGGGGATCCGGGGCGGCGCGGGCAGAGGCCGGGTGCCCGCCGCGCCCGTCCTGGTCATCGGCTCCCCCTTCCTGTGGTGGATGCGCGTGGGCGAGCTGCGCGCCGTACTCGCCCCGGTCGTCGCCGGTACGGGGCCGTCGGCGCACCCGGACATAGCTGCCGCGCGCCGCTTCGTACGGGGCCTGGACGCGGCGGTCGCCGTCGCCGCGGCGCCCGGTCGCGGACCGCTGGGGAGAGCGGTCCTCGGTTGCGTCGGCTGGGTCGTGCGCCTGCTCCTTCGCAGCTGCCGGGATCACGCGGGCGAGATGGAGCGCGGGGTCGCCGCGGCCGCCGCCGAGCGCGCACAGACTGTGGACTACGGCGTGCGGATCGTCGCCCAGGAGCAGGTGGGCCTGGCCTACGCGGGCTGGGACCGGCTCCTCACCCGGGTCGCGCTGCCCGCCTGGCGCATGGGGCGCTGGCCCTCCCGTCTGGACGTGGGCGTCGTCGCCGCCCTCACCGAGCTGTCCCGGCGCGATCGCCTCGCCGAGGGCTTCGCCTCCCGGCTCGGGGAGCGGCCCGCCTGCGATCTGCTGGAGGAGCCGGGCACGGTGGACGAGGCGGCGTCGCTGCTCGCGGCCCGGCTGTTCCACGGAGGCCCCGCCGAGCCGGGCCCCGACTGGGCGCCGGTCGACTGGCAGGAGTATCCGGACGAGGTCGTGGACCGTAAGTGGCGCATGGACGCCGCGCGCCTGCACCGCGTCCTCGACGCACTGGGCGTACGCCGCTCCGCGGATCCCACGTCCCCCGACCCCGAGGGCCCGACACTCGCCCGGGTGATGGACCACCTCGCGACGGCGACGCGCGCCGGGGACTCCGTGGGACCCGTGGCCCCCGTGGACCCGGACGATCCCACCGTGCCCGCCGAGGACCTCACCGTCGCCGCCGGCACCGACCCCACCGTCTCCCCCGACGACGACGCCACCACCCTCGAGGACCTCGAAGAGGCCGAGGACCGAGAGGACACCCCCACCGCTCGGCTCGCCGCCGGCCTGAGTGCCGAGTCGGCCCGCGAGGAGAGCGAGCGCCCCGCCCCGCCCGCGCCCGCCGCCGGACAGGGGCCCGACGGCGCGCTGTGGGGCGAGGCCATGCTCCCGCTCTTCCCGCTCCAACCACCCCGTACGGGACGCGAGTTGGTGGCCGATCACGTCACGGCGATGGTGTGCTGCGCCGCCGTGGACACGGCCGGAGCCGCCCCCGGCCTCGACTGGCTGGACGGCCCCTCGCTCCTGGTCGACGGCGAGCGCGCCAAGGACCTGACCCCGCGAGTCCTGAGCCTCGTGGAAGAGGGAGACCCGGAGCCTCTGCGTGCCTGGCTCGCCCGCCTCGGCATCCGCCCGGAGAAGCCGGTCCGGCTGGTGTAGCCCGCGACGGCAATCGCGGCACACCCGCATCCCGCGCCTCGCGCATCCGCACCGCCCACGCCCCCACCTCCGGAGGTCCACGTTCCGTTCACGTCAATTCGCGACGAACGGTGACGGAGTGCGTGCGTAATGTGATGTGCTGGGGCCGGTCGCTGACAGACGGAGCGCACAAGGGCTCGGGGGAGCGAGGGAGGGAAGCGGGCATGGGGCCGGAACGGGAGGGGCAGAAGGCCGGACGGCCGGAACGCGCGCGGTCACCCCGCACCATCCGCCGCTGGGAGTCGGGCGCGCTCGCCCACGCCGTGAGCGACCCCTTCGGCCAGGGCCCCCTGCCGTGGCTGCGCGGCAGCGAGCACTACTTCGACGACACGGGCCAGGTGGTCCCCTGGTACGTCGACCACGTCCCCCAGCCCGGCGCGAGCACCATCGCGACCAGCATCCCGAGCCCCCGTACGGGCGGCCCCCGCATGGCCGACGACGTGCACCGCCAGATCAAGGGCTTCACGTCGACCGGAGCAGCCGCCCCCGGCGAGGCGATCGACTTCCACATCACGGTGGACCCGCCCCAGCAGTTCAGCGTCGACATCTACCGCATCGGCCACTACGGCGGCGACGGCGCCAGCAAGATCATCACCAGCCCGCGGCTCTCCGGCATCGTCCAGCCGCCCCCGCTCACCGCGGACCGCACGGTCTCCTGCCACCACTGGTGGCTGTCCTGGCGCCTGCAGATCCCGTCGTTCTGGAACGTGGGGGCGTACGTGGCCGTCCTCACCACCGTCGACGGCTACCGCTCGCACGTCCCGTTCACGGTCCGCGACAGCCGCCCCGCCGACCTCCTCCTGCTTCTGCCGGACGTGACCTGGCAGGCGTACAACCTCTACCCGGAGGACGGGCACACGGGGGCGAGTCTCTACCACGCGTGGGACGCGGAAGGGCGGCTGCTCGGCGAGGGTGACGCCGCGACGACGGTCTCCTTCGACCGCCCGTACGCCGGCGCGGGCCTCCCCCTGCACGTCGGCCACGCCTACGACTTCATCCGCTGGGCCGAGCGGTACGGCTACGACCTCGCGTACGCCGACGCCCGCGACCTGCACGCGGGCCGCATCGACCCGACCCGCTACCGGGGCCTCGTCTTCCCCGGCCACGACGAGTACTGGTCGACGCCGATGCGCCGCACCACCGAAGCGGCCCGCGAGCACGGCACCTCGCTCGTGTTCCTCTCCGCCAACACCATGTACTGGCAGGTGGAGCTGGGCCCGTCCCCGTCCGGTGTGCCGGACCGGCTGCTCACCTGCCACAAGCGCAGGGCACCCGGGAAGTCCGCCCTGTGGCGCGAGATCGACCGCCCCGAGCAGCAGCTCATGGGCATCCAGTACGCGGGCCGCGTCCCCGAGCCGCACCCCCTCGTCGTGCGGAACGCGGACCACTGGCTGTGGGAGGCCACCGGGGCGCACGAGGGCGACGAGATCGACGGCCTGGTCGCCGGCGAGGCCGACCGCTACTTCCCGCGCACCGCGCTGCCCGAGCACGAGGACCGCATCCTGCTCGCCCACTCGCCCTACCGCGACGGCGAGCGGGCGCCGCGCCACCAGGAGACGTCCCTGTACCGGGCGCCGTCCGGATCGCTGGTCTTCGCGTCCGGCACGTTCGCCTGGTCCCCGGCGCTCGACCGCCCGGGCCACGTCGACCCGCGGATCCAGCGCGCGACGGCCAACCTCCTCGACCGGATCTGCAAACGCGTCTGACCCGTCCCGCCCCGACGCTGCCGCACCCGTCGGACCCGTGGCCAAAACTCGTCCCCGTATGAGCGAGAATCAGGTGCACTCGTACATATCCACGGGGAGGAACCGTGTCCGGATTCGTCGAAAAGCCCGAACCCCAGCAGGTGCCGGGCCTGGTACACCTCCACACCGGCAAGGTGCGGGACCTGTACCGGAACGAGGCGGGCGACCTCGTGATGGTCGCCTCCGACCGCATGTCCGCCTATGACTGGGTGCTGCCCACCCCCATCCCCGACAAGGGCCGCGTGCTCACGCAGCTGTCGCTGTGGTGGTTCGGCCAGCTCTCCGACCTGGTCCCCAACCACGTCCTGTCGACCGAGCTGCCGCCCGGTGCCCCCGCCGACTGGGAGGGCCGCACCCTCATCTGCAAGTCGCTGCGCATGGTCCCCGTCGAGTGCGTGGCCCGCGGCTATCTCACGGGCTCCGGCCTCGTCGAGTACAACGACTCGCGCACGGTCTGCGGCCTCGCCCTGCCCGAGGGCCTGACCGACGGCTCGGAGCTGCCCGCCCCGATCTTCACGCCCGCCACGAAGGCCGAGGTCGGCGAGCACGACGAGAACGTGTCGTACGAGGAGGTGGCCCGCCAGGTCGGCGCGGAGACCGCCGCCGAGCTGCGCCGGATGACGCTCGCCGTCTACGGCCGGGCCCGGGACATCGCGCGTGAGCGCGGCGTGATCCTCGCGGACACCAAGTTCGAGTTCGGCTTCGACGGCGAGACGCTGATCCTCGGCGACGAGGTCCTCACCCCGGACTCGTCCCGCTTCTGGCCCGCGGCCGAGTGGGAGCCGGGTCACGCGCAGCCGTCGTTCGACAAGCAGTACGTGCGGGACTGGCTGACGGGCCCCGAGTCGGGCTGGGACCGCAAGAGCGAGCAGCCGCCGCCCGCGCTGCCGCAGCAGGTCGTGGACGCGACGCGCGCCAAGTACATCGAGGCGTACGAGCGCCTGACCGGCGTCAGCTGGTAGCGACGGCGCGCCGGATGCGCGAAAGCCCCCGGCACCTGAGGTGCCGGGGGCTTTCTGTGGAGCGAACGACGAGGTTCGAACTCGCGACCTCAACCTTGGCAAGGTTGCGCTCTACCAACTGAGCTACGTTCGCACTGCGCCGTGGCGCGAGAGCAACTATACCCAACCTCGCTCCCGTGCGAGCCGCACCGCCGAGTGCCGGTTCTCGGCGCCGAGTTTCGAGACGGCGGACGACAGATAGTTGCGCACGGTCCCCTGCGAGAGCGCGGCGCGCTCGGCGATCTCCGCGACGGGCGCCCCGTCGGCGGCGAATTCGAGCACCTCGGCCTCGCGCGCGGTCAGCGGGGAGTCGCCCGCGGCGATCGCGTCGGCCGCCAACTCCGGGTCCACATAACGGTTTCCCGCGTGCACGGTCCGAATGATCTCGGCGAGCCGCTGGGCACTCACGGTCTTCGGCACGAACCCGCGCACCCCGGCGGACAGGGCCCGCTTCAGATGCCCGGGACGCCCATGGCCGGTCACGATCATGACCCGGCACGCGGGCAGTTCACCGCGCAGCGCTGTGGCGACCTTCACACCGTCGGCGCCCGGCATCTCCAGATCGAGCACGGCCACATCGGGCCGGTGCGCCCGCGCCATGGCGAGCGCCTCGGGCCCGGTGGCGGCCTCGGCGACGACGACGAGATCGTCCTCGAGGCCGAGCAGCGCGGCGAGCGCCCCGCGGATGAGGTGCTCGTCATCGGCGAGCAGCACGCGCACGGTCACCCGGCGCTCCTTTCGTACGCGGCGTCGCGCCGCGGTCCCACGGTGCGCCCGGCCAGCGGCACCTCGGCCACCACCCTGAACACCCCGTCCGCATCTGCCACCACACCCGCCTCAAGCGTCCCGTCGACCTCGGCGAGGCGCTCCCTCAGCCCGGCGAGCCCGGACCCGCCGCTCAGGGCCCCCGGGGACCCGGCCCCGTCGTTCTCCACGCTCAGGACCACCGCGTCCGGCCCCGTCCGTACGCCGATGTCGCAGCGCCGGGCGTCCCCGTGCCGCAGGACGTTCGTCGTGGCCTCGCGCACGACCCAGCCGAGGGCGGACTGCACGGGGCCGGGCAGTTCGGCGGCCGGGCCCGCCACGTTGCAGGAGATCCCCGCCGCGGTCAACACACCCTGCGCGCCCGCCAGTTCAGCTGCCAGATCGGCCTCGCGGTAACCGCGTACGACCTCCCGTACTTCCTTCTGCGACTCCTGGGCGATGCGCTGGACCTCGGTCATCTGGTCCACGGCCTCGGGCCGCCCGCGCCGCGTGAGCTGCACCGCGAGCTCGCTCTTGAGCGCGATCACGGCGAGATTCCTGCCCATCACGTCATGGAGGTCGCGCCCGAACCGCAGCCGTTCCTCGGCGACGGCGAGCCGCGCCCTGGTCTCGCGTGCCTCGTCGAGTTCGTGGACGGCGTTGAGCAGCCAGACGGAGAATCCGGCGGTCAGGGCGAAGATCGCGGTGGTGAACAGCACGGTGGCCGCCGTGATGAGGGCGGCCGGCGCGGGCAGCCCGGACGGCACGGACGCCGCCCCGGCACCGAGGGACGCGCCGAGCGCCGCGCCGATCACCCGCCTGCGGGTGCGCAGCCCGGGCGTGGCGCAGCCCGCGCCGACCATGAGGATGCCGACGAAGAGGACGAGCGCCGTGCGGGTGCCGGCCTCCTCGTCCGCGGGCACCCGCAGCATCACGCCGAGCGTCCCCACGGAGATCGCGGCGGTGGCGACGCCGTACGCGATGACCAGGCGGACCGGCTGCTCGCGCCGGCCGCGCGTCCAGTCGAGCGCCTTGGACGTGGTCACCGCGCCGAGCACGGCGTGCGCGCAGAGCGCGAGGAGCAGGGTCCAGGCGAGCGCGGCCGGTACCTCACCGAAGGCGAGCGGGCCGAGCCAGAAGATCTCGACGAGCCCGAAGGACTGCAGAGACCACCGTGTGTACGTCTCCACCTTCGCCGGGGTGCTCTTCCCCCGCCACCATGCGCCAGGCCGCCTCATGTCCCCACCCCGTCGGATCAACGCCGTGGTTCCCAGCGGAACCACCGTCGTACAGCAAACACGGCGAGGACGGTCCAGGCCACAGCGGTGGCGACGGCGCCCAGGGCGTCGTGCGCGGAGAGGTCCCCGGTCCAGCCGCCCCGTACGAGGGTGATCACCGGTGTGAGAGGCAGCAGTTCGCACGCCGACGCGAGGCGGTCCGGCATGACTTCGAGGGGTACGACGGTGCCGGAGCCGAGCATCGAGAGGAGCAGCAGCGGCATGGCCGCGACCTGCGCGCTCTCGACGCTCCTGCTGAAACTCGCGGTGACGGCGGCGAGCGCGGGCCACATCACCAGGCCCAGCAGCAGCCCGAGTACGGCGTAATAGGGCGCCTGCGGAGCCCCGACATCGAGGACCGCCGTGCAGGCGGCGACGAGCACGAGGCTCTGCGTGAGGCCGATGGCGACGGAGGGCACGGCGGCGCCGGCGAGGATCTCCGCGTCCCGCAGTTCACCGGTGCGCAGCCGCTTGAGGACGAGTTCCTCGCGCCGGGCCGCGTAGACACCGACCAGCGCGCTGTAGACGGCGAAGAGGAGGGAGAAGCCGATCGCGGACGGCAGCAGCACCGAGCCGACGGTGAGCCCCGTGCCCTTCAGGTCCATGCCGTCGATCGACGAGCGCACGCTGAACGGCAGTACCAGCGGAACGCACACCGCGGTGAAGAGCGTGCCCTTGCTGCGGCCGATCAGCGTCAGCTCCGCGCGGGCGAGCGCCCGCATCCGCCCGGCGGCCGTCGTGCCGGCGGTGGCCGCGGGCTTCGTCCTGTCCGTCACGACCGCGCTCATCGCGCCGCCACCTCGTCCCTGTTCTCCGTGCCGGCCGTGGTCTCCGTACGCGCGTCCTGAGCGATCCGCAGGAACGCCTCTTCGAGGGACGCGCTGCGCACGTCGAGCCCCCGCAGCTCGACCCGGGCGTCCCTGGCCCACAACAGGAGCCCGGTGGCGGCCCGTTGGAGCTCGTCGGTCCGCAGCCTGATGGTGCGGCCGTCCGTTTCGTGGCCGCTCACGCCGAGCTCGGCGAGTGGCGGGAGGTCGCCGGGGAAGTAGCCGTCGGGCAGTTCGAAGGAGATGTGCGAGGGCTGGGCGGCGACGACCTCGTCGACGCGGCCCTCGGCGGCGATCCGCCCCTCGTGGAGGATGGCGAGCCGGTCGGCGAGCTCCTCGGCCTCTTCGAGGTAGTGGGTGGTCAGCAGCACGGTGGTGCCCTCGGCGCGCAGCTCGCGCACCAGATTCCAGGTCGCGCGCCGTCCCTGCGCGTCGAGGCCGGTGGTCGGCTCGTCGAGGAAGAGGACCTCGGGCCGGCCGAGCAGTGCGAGCGCCAGGTCGAGGCGCCGCTTCTCGCCGCCGGACAGCTGCTTCACCCGGACCCGGGACCGCCGTTCGAGCCCGACGAGCTCGAGGGCCTCACCGGCTGGCCGGGCGCCGCTCGTGCATCCGCCCCACATCCGGACGGCCTCGGCGACGGTCAGCTCGGACGGAAAGCCGCCTTCCTGGAGCATGACCCCGACGCGCGGCCTGACCAGGTCGCGTTCCGTGTACGGGTCGTGCCCGAGGACCCGTACACGGCCGCCGGCCGGGACGGCGAGTCCTTCGAGGAGTTCGACGGTGGAGGTCTTGCCCGCGCCGTTGGTGCCGAGGAGGGCGAAGAGTTCTCCGCGGGCGACGGAGAAGGTCACTCCGCGCACCGCCTCGTACGAGCCCCCGTACACGCGTCGCAGATCGGTGACGTCGATCACGCGCTCGTTCGTTTCCATGTCCCGAGCCTCTCCCGGCGTCGGGACGAGGAGCAGTGCGCGCTGTCACCGGACCGCATGACAAATGTCAGAGCGGGTCGCGGACATGGGCCTCAGGGGACGCGTACGTGCCGCAGAGGGGCACGGACATGCAGAAGGCCCCGGTCCGATGGACCGGGGCCTTCAAATGGAGCGAACGACGAGGTTCGAACTCGCGACCTCAACCTTGGCAAGGTTGCGCTCTACCAACTGAGCTACGTTCGCACTGCCTCCGATCGACTCTCATCGATCGGCGCGAGCACCAGCCTACCGCACTCCGAAGAGTGGTCGGTACGCCTTGCAGAGCGGGTGACAGGAATTGCACACTGCGCCTTCCCCCTGGAAGGGGGATGTTCTACTACTGAACTACACCCGCAAGACTCCGTGAGGTCCGGCTTTTCGGCCTCGCCCCTCGGCGTGCTCCAGACTTTAGCTGATCAACAGGGGTGGAGCGCAAGTCGGCTGCTCCGCGGGCTGCCGGAGGGGGTCAGTTGGCCGCCTCGAACGCCTCGTAGACCCGCTTGGGGATGCGGCCGCGCGGCGGGACGTCCATCTTGTGCGAGCGCGCCCAGGCGCGGACGGCCGCCGGGTCGGCGGACACCGCGGTGTGCTTGTAGCTCCTGACGGTCTTCCCCGAGGCGCCCTTGCCCGAGCCGGTCTGCTTGCGGCCGGCCTCGAGGAAGGGGGCCAGGGCCGTGCGCAGTTTCTTGGCATTGGCTGGATTCAGGTCGATCTCGTACGACTTGCCGTCGAGACCGAACACGACCGTTTCTGCGGCATCTCCGCCGTCGATGTCGTCGGAGAGAGTGACCACGACACGCTGCGCCACGAATATCGGTCCCTTCGTGCGACATCTGCACCTTGACGTGCGTCGATGTCGACTGTCCGGCTGTTATGGGGCAAAGCAGAGGCGAACTGCCCGCTTTCGCCATTTCCTTTTTACCTTGCCTGGCATTGCATTGTGAAGACCGACTAAATCCCCCCGCGTGTCCGGAGGCAATGGGTCTCCGAAATCTTTCCCCCGATTTTCCATGGGGGCACCGCGCTGTTGCGGTAACGTGATCCGGCTCTCGTAGCTTCCTACGGTCTACGCGAGTAGAAATTTTGTCCGGGTAGTCTGAAGGGACCTGCTCAGCACCACACACCGGGAGTGCCAGTGGCACGCGTCGTAGTCGACGTCATGCTCAAGCCGGAGATCCTCGACCCCCAGGGCCAGGCGGTGCAGCGTGCACTGCCGCGCCTCGGTTTCGAGGGCATCTCCGACGTACGTCAGGGAAAGCGATTCGAACTCGAGGTTGACGGGCCGGTCGACGATGCCGTCCTCGCCCGTATCCACGAGTTGGCCGACACGTTCCTCGCCAACACCGTGATCGAAAACTTCACCGTGAAGGTGGAAGAACCCGCGGTGGGGGCAGAAAAGTGACCGCTCGTATTGGAGTCGTCACCTTTCCCGGATCTCTCGACGACCGGGACACGCAGCGTGCGATCCGACTCGCCGGCGCGGAACCCGTGGCCCTCTGGCACAAGGACAAGGATCTGAAGCAGGTCGACGCTGTCGTCCTGCCCGGTGGATTCTCCTACGGCGACTATCTGCGGGCGGGTGCCATCTCCCGGTTCTCGCCGGTGATGGAGAGCGTCGTCGACCAGGCCAAGGCGGGTCTTCCCGTTCTCGGTATCTGCAATGGCTTCCAGGTCCTCACCGAGGCGCACCTGCTTCCCGGCGCGATGCTCGGCAACGACCACCTGCACTTCATCTGCCGTGACCAGAAGCTGCGCGTCGAGAACACGGACACCGCCTGGACCGCCGACTACACGGCAGGCCAGGAGATCCACATCCCGCTGAAGAACATGGACGGCCGCTACGTCGCCGACGAGCACACGCTGGACATGCTGGAGGCGGAGGGCCGCGTCGCCTTCCGTTACGTGGGCTTCAACCCGAACGGTTCGCTCCGCGACATCGCCGGCATCACGAACGAGGCGGGCAACGTCGTCGGTCTGATGCCGCACCCGGAGCACGCCGTCGAGCCGCTCGTCGGCTCCGGTCGCACCGACGGCCTCCCCTTCTTCACCTCGATCCTCAAGAAGCTGGTCGCCGCCTCATGAGCCTCGACACCGTTGAGAACGCCGCACAGACCCCCGACGTCGAGCTCCCCTGGGCCGAACTCGGTCTGAAGAAGGACGAGTACGAGCGCGTCGTGGAGATCCTCGGCCGCCGCCCGACCGGCGCCGAGCTCGCCATGTACTCCGTGATGTGGTCCGAGCACTGCTCGTACAAGTCGTCCAAGATCCACCTGCGCCAGTTCGGCGAGAAGGCGCCGCAGTCCGACGCGCTGCTCGTCGGCATCGGTGAGAACGCCGGCGTCGTCGACGTCGGCCAGGGCTACGCCGTCACCTTCAAGGTCGAGTCGCACAACCACCCGTCGTACGTCGAGCCCTACCAGGGCGCGGCCACCGGCGTCGGCGGCATCGTGCGCGACATCATCGCGATGGGCGCGCGCCCGGTCGCGGTCGTCGACCCGCTGCGCTTCGGCGCGGCCGACCACCCCGACACCAAGCGTGTCCTGCCGGGTGTCGTCGCCGGCATCGGCGGCTACGGCAACTGCCTGGGCCTGCCGAACATCGGCGGCGAGGTCGTCTTCGACGCCTGCTACCAGGGCAACCCGCTGGTCAACGCGGGCGCCATCGGTGTCATGCGGCACGAGGACATCCACCTCGCGAAGGCGTCGGGCCCGGGCAACAAGGTCATCATGTACGGGGCCCGGACGGGCGGCGACGGCATCGGCGGCGCCTCGATCCTGGCCTCCGAGACCTTCGACGACGCGAAGCCCTCGAAGCGTCCCGCCGTCCAGGTCGGTGACCCCTTCCAGGAGAAGCTCCTCATCGAGTGCACCCTGGAGGCGTTCGCCGAGAAGCTCGTCGTCGGCATCCAGGACCTCGGAGCCGCCGGAATCTCCTGCGCCACCAGCGAGCTGGCGTCCAACGGCTCGGGCGGCATGCGCGTCGAGCTGGACGACGTACCGCTGCGCGACTCCACGCTCTCGCCCGAGGAAATCCTCATGAGCGAGTCGCAGGAGCGCATGTGCGCGGTCGTCGAGCCGGAGAAGGTCGCCCGCTTCCTCGAGATCTGCGAGAAGTGGGACGTCATCGCCACCGTCATCGGTGAGGTCACCGACGGCGACCGCCTGGAGATCTTCTGGCACGGCGAGAAGATCGTCGACGTCGCCCCGCGCACCGTCGCCCACGAGGGCCCGACCTACGAGCGCCCGTACGCCCGCCCCGCGTGGCAGGACGCGCTCCAGGCCGACGACGCGAACAAGCTGCCGCGGCCCGCCTCCAAGGAGGAGCTGAAGGCCCAGGTCCTGAAGCTGGTCGCGTCGCCGAACCAGGCGTCGAAGAAGTGGATCACCTCGCAGTACGACCACTTCGTGCAGGGCAACACCGTCCTCGCGCAGCCCGAGGACTCGGGCATGATCCGCATCGACGAGGAGTCGGGGCTCGGCGTCGCCATCGCGACCGACGGCAACGGCCGGTACGCGAAGCTCGACCCGTACCACGGCGCGCAGCTCGCCCTCGCCGAGGCGTACCGGAACGTCGCGACGACCGGCGCCAAGCCGCTCGCGATCTCCGACTGCCTGAACTTCGGTTCGCCCGAGGACCCGGACGTCATGTGGCAGTTCGTCGAGGCCATCCGTGGTCTCGCCGACGCCTGCCAGATCCTCGGCACCCCGGTGACCGGCGGCAACGTCTCGCTGTACAACCAGACGGGTGAGGCGGCGATCCACCCGACGCCCGTCGTGGCCGTGCTCGGCGTCATCGACGATGTCGCCCGCCGCACGCCGGTCGCCTTCCGGGAAGAGGGCCAGCTCCTCTACCTGCTCGGCGACACCCGCGAGGAGTTCGGCGGCTCGGCCTGGTCGCAGGTCGTCCACGACCACCTCGGCGGCCTGCCCCCGCAGGTCGACCTGGAGCGGGAGCGGCTGCTCGCCGACATCCTGATCTCGGCGTCCCGCGACGGCATGGTCGACGCCGCGCACGACCTGTCCGACGGCGGCCTGATCCAGGCCGTGGTCGAGTCGGCGATGCTCGGCGACAAGGGCGCGCGGCTCATCGTGCCCGACGGCCTGGACGCGTTCACGTTCCTGTTCTCCGAGTCGGCGGGCCGCGCGGTCGTCGCCGTCCCGCGGAGCGAGGAGCTGCGCTTCACCGACATGTGCGGCGCGCGCGGCCTCCCGGCCACCCGCATCGGCGTGGTCGACGGCGACGCGGTGGAGCTCCAGGGCGAGTTCACCCTCCCCCTCACGGACCTCCGCGAGGCCCACGAGGCGACGATCCCGGCACTGCTTGCCTGACGATCGTTCCCTGACGGACGAGAGGCCCCGCCCGTGCTGTGAAGCACCGGGTGGGGCCTTTGGTCCGTCCGGCACGGGCCTGGTCCTCAAGGCATAGGCTCGCCCCATGTCTCCGGCCAAGAAGCGTGCGCGTTCCTATGATTCCGCCAAGATCCGGGCGGCCGTTCTCGCGCAGTTCGGGCAGGTGCGGGACGCGGTGCTCACGCTCACCCCGGAGCAGCTCGGCGCCCCGACCCGGCTCGGTGACTGGACCGTACGGGAGTTGGCGGCGCACTTCACGATGGCGGTCGGCGCGGTGGCCAGGGGGCTGGAGATGCCGGAGCCGGCCAAGCATGAACTCCCGCTCCTGGACTGGCCGTCGGGGACCGCGACCGAGTCCGGCGCCATCGCCGACGGCACCCGTGAGCTCGCCGCGAGCGCGCAGCCGTCGGAGCTCTTCGCGCGCACCACGGCCCGTATGGAGGAGGCTCTGGCCGAGGCCCCGGACACCCGCCTGATCCCCACGCGGTTCGGCGCCATGACCCTCGCCGACTTCCTCGTCACCCGTACCGTCGAACTCGTCGTCCACACCGACGACCTGAACGACGCGCTGCCCGGCCTCGACGTCCCGTACGACCGGCAGGCGCTCGCCGCCTGCACCCGGTTGCTCGCCGACGCCCTCGCCGTGAAGGCGCCCGGCGCGTCGACCGAGGTCCGGATCCCGCCGTTCGCCGTCGTCCAGTGCGTCGAGGGCCCCCGCCACACCCGCGGCACCCCGCCGAACGTCGTCGAGACGGACCCGCTCACCTGGATCCGCCTCGCCACCGGACGCGTCGGGTGGCACGCCGCCCTGAACGACGCGAAGGTCAGCGCGAGCGGCGAACGGGCCGATCTCAGCAAGCTGCTGCCCCTTATGGGCTAGGGCCTTTCGCCCGGGGGAACCGATCCGCCCACCCGACTCGTCCCACCGCCATGCACACGCAATCCCGGAACCTCACCGTCCTGGCCGCGCTCCTGCCCCTCGCGGCCGTCGCAGCGTGCGGATCACAGACCGTGTCCGTCGCGGGTACGCCCGTCATCGGCGTCCGGTGGAACGTCGAGAGCGTCACCGTCGACGGCTCCACGGCTCAGGCCCCCGAGAGCGCGTACGTGGAGTTCCCCTCGGCCGACCGGGTGCGCGGCAACAACGGCTGCAACAGCTTCGACGCGAAGGCCGAGATCGACGGCGACACGATCCGGGTCGGCCGGAGCATCGTGACGATGTCGATGTGCATGGACAAGAAGCAGCGGGACTTCGAGAAGACCTTCAGCCGCGCCATCGGCGGCAGCAACAAGGCCAGGACCGACGGTGACCACCTCACCCTCACCACCGACGACGGCGACACAATCGCCCTGGTCAAGGAGCGTCCGGCCCCGCTGACCGGCACCGAGTGGACCGTCACGAGCCTGATCTCCGACGACGTGGCGACCTCGCTGCCGCCGGAGGTGGCGGGCCGGGCCAGGATGACCTTCGAGAAAGCGGGCGAGGCGGGCAAGGACGGCGCCGCCACCGGGACCCTCGGCTGCAATCGCTTCCGCGCGAAGGCCGAGTTCCGCGACGGCCACCTCACGCTCGGCAGGCCCATCACGACCCGCGTGCTCTGCCAGGGCCCGCGCATGGACACCGAACGCGCCCTCCTGAAGCTCTTCACCCAGAAGCTGTCGTACGAGGTCCAGGGCCGCACCCTCACGCTGACGGCCCCCGACGGAACCGGCGCCGAGGCGAGGGCCGGCCGCGGCTGACGGGACGGCCCCCCGACACCGGGCCCTGGCTCCCGGCTCCTCCCCGTCCCCGGCCCCCGCCCCCGCACCTCCGCAGCGAATTCCGTCACACTCGCACCCGCCGTCGCGCCCGGCGCCGCCCCCCGCGGCGCCCACCGCCCCGCGTCCGCCGCCGACGTCGCCCCCGAGCCTTCCCAGCCCTGCCCGTAGCACACGAAGAACCAGGTCAGCGCCATGATCGGGCCGACGCGGCGAGGCGGGCGCAACGGGGTCGGTGCGGTGCGAAGCGGCCCCGAGCCACCGCCTCAGGGGCGGACGCCACGGGCTCGACCAGGCGCGAGATCACGTTCGCCAATTCGGACCAGTGGTCGATCTCGCCTACACTCGGAGGCGTGCCACGTGGTGACGGTCGACTCAATCATGATCTGCTCCCCGGCGAGAAAGGCCCCCAGGACGCTTGTGGCGTCTTCGGTGTCTGGGCTCCCGGTGAAGAGGTCGCCAAGCTCACTTACTTCGGGCTCTACGCCCTCCAGCATCGAGGTCAGGAATCCGCGGGAATCGCGGTGAGCAACGGCTCCCAGATTCTCGTCTTCAAGGACATGGGCCTCGTGTCCCAGGTCTTCGACGAGACCTCCCTCAGTTCGCTCCAAGGTCATATCGCGGTCGGTCACGCCCGCTACTCGACCACCGGCGCTTCCGTGTGGGAGAACGCCCAGCCGACGTTCCGTGCCACCGCGCACGGCTCGATCGCGCTCGGCCACAACGGCAACCTGGTCAACACGGCGCAGCTCGCCGAGATGGTCGCGGCCCTCCCCAAGGAGAACGGCCGCAACACCCAGCTCGCGGCGACCAACGACACCGACCTCGTCACCGCGCTCCTCGCGGGCCAGGTCGACGACGACGGCAAGCCGCTGACCATCGAGGACGCCGCCGCCAAGATCCTTCCGGATGTTCGGGGCGCCTTCTCCCTCGTCTTCATGGACGAGCACACCCTCTACGCGGCCCGCGACCCGCAGGGCATCCGCCCGCTGGTCCTCGGCCGGCTCGAGCGCGGCTGGGTCGTCGCCTCCGAGTCCGCCGCCCTCGACATCTGCGGCGCCAGCTATGTGCGCGAGATCGAGCCGGGCGAGTTCGTCGCCATCGACGAGAACGGCCTGCGCACCTCCCGATTCGCAGAAGCGAAGCCCAAGGGCTGTGTCTTCGAGTACGTGTACCTGGCCCGCCCCGACACCGACATCGCCGGGCGGAACGTGTACCTCTCCCGCGTGGAGATGGGCCGCAAACTCGCCAAGGAAGCACCGGTCGAGGCCGACCTGGTCATAGCGACGCCGGAATCGGGCACCCCCGCCGCGATCGGTTACGCGGAGGCCTCCGGCATTCCGTTCGGCGCGGGACTGGTCAAGAACGCGTACGTCGGCCGGACCTTCATCCAGCCCTCGCAGACCATCCGGCAGCTCGGTATCCGGCTGAAGCTCAACCCGCTCAAGGAAGTCATCAAGGGCAAGCGGCTGGTCGTCGTCGACGACTCGATCGTGCGCGGCAACACCCAGCGCGCCCTGGTCCGCATGCTCCGCGAAGCGGGCGCGGCCGAGATCCACATCCGGATCTCCTCTCCCCCCGTGAAGTGGCCCTGCTTCTTCGGCATCGACTTCGCGACGCGCGCCGAGCTGATCGCCAACGGCATGTCGATCGACGAGATCGGCAAGTCCCTGGGCGCCGACTCCCTCTCCTACATCTCCATCGACGGCATGATCGAGGCCACGACCATCGACAAGCCGAACCTCTGCCGCGCCTGCTTCGACGGCGAGTACCCGATGGACCTTCCCGACCCCGAGCTGCTCGGCAAGCAGCTCCTGGAGACCGAGCTCGCGGCAGGACCGGCGAACACCGCCGCCACCGACGCCCTCCGTCGCCCGTAAGACCCCCGTCGTACGACACGAAAGTTCTCAAGCCATGTCTGAGACACCTGGTGCCAGCTATGCGTCCGCGGGCGTCGACATCGAAGCGGGCGACCGCGCCGTCGAACTGATGAAGGAGTGGGTGAAGAAGACGCAGCGCCCCGAGGTCGCCGGCCTCGGTGGTCTCGGCGGATTCGCCGGCCTCTTCGACGCCTCCGCCTTCAAGCGTTACGAGCGTCCGCTGCTCGCCTCCGCCACGGACGGAGTCGGCACGAAGGTCGACATCGCCCGCCGCCTCGGCGTGTACGACACCATCGGTCACGACCTCGTCGCGATGGTCATGGACGACATCGTGGTGTGCGGCGCCGAGCCGCTGTTCATGACCGACTACATCTGCGTCGGCAAGGTGCACCCCGAGCGTGTCGCCGCCATCGTGAAGGGCATCGCCGAGGGCTGTGTCCTCGCCGGCTGCTCCCTCGTCGGCGGCGAGACCGCGGAGCACCCGGGCCTGCTCGGCCCGGACGACTTCGACGTCGCGGGCGCCGGCACCGGCGTCGTGGAGGCCGACCGGCTGCTCGGCCCGGATCGCATCCGTACGGGTGACGCGGTGATCGCGATGGCGTCCTCCGGTCTTCACTCGAACGGGTACTCGCTGGTCCGCCACGTCCTCTTCGACCGCGCGAACCTGACGCTCGACCAGCACGTCGAGGAGCTCGGCCGCACGCTCGGCGAGGAGCTTCTGGAGCCCACCAAGATCTACTCGCTGGACTGCCTGGCGCTGACCCGCACCACGGACGTCCACGCGTACAGCCACATCACGGGCGGCGGCCTCGCGGCCAACCTGGCCCGGGTCATCCCGGACGGCCTGCACGCCACCGTGGACCGCTCCACGTGGGCGCCCGGCGCGATCTTCGACCTCGTCGGCAAGGCCGGCGCCGTGGAGCGCCTGGAGCTCGAGAAGACGCTGAACATGGGCGTCGGCATGATGGCGATCGTCCCCCAGGACGCGGTGGACTCCGCGCTCGCGACGCTCGCCGACCGCGGCGTGGACTCGTGGGTCGCCGGTGAGATCACCGAGCGCGGCGAGCACACCACGGGCGCGGCGCTCACGGGTGACTACAGCAAGTAAGGCCCGCAGGGCAGCACAAAACCCGGTCCGGCGGTGTGACCACCCCGGACCGGGTGAAGTGCAGTTGCTACGCAAAACGAGAACTGCGAAGAACTACTGCTGGACTGCAGACTGCAGGACTGCGAGGTCAAGCGCCGCGGCGCTGCGCCGAGGGACCGGACTCGTCAGAGTCCTCGTCATCCTCGTCGTCGTTATACAGATCCGCGTACTGGGCGTACGGGTCGTCTTCCTCGTCGTCGTCCTCGAAAGGCTCGCCATTCGGCGGCTGATTCGAGGTCGAAGCGCCCAGCTCATTGGCCAGACGCGAGAGGTCAGTCCCGCCGCTGCTGTACTTCAGCTGGCGGGCGACCTTCGTCTGCTTGGCCTTTGCCCGGCCGCGCCCCATGGCTCGACCCCCTCGGTGACGGGGCTCGACGGCCCCAGAGTCTTGACACGCGTTCATGATCTCGAACGGGCTCTCCGCAGAGAGACCCGTCCTTAGGGCTTCCACGGTACCTGCTCCCGCGGCCATACGGTACGTCGCCCGCAGGACGCGCCTGGGCGCAGGACCAGCAAGGTGCCCTGTCCTCGCTGGTCAGCTGCGATTTTAACCTCTTCTTGGCGAGCGACCCGCCGACGGGCGTGAGTCTTGTCTCCCGCATCCGCCCACGGGCCGCTCCCGGGCACCCCGAACGTCAGCGGCGGCGGGCCTCCGCCATACGCTGCTCGGCGATCCGGTCGGCCGCGGCGGCCGGCGGAATCCCATCCGTCTTCGCACGCGCGAATATGGCCAGCGTCGTGTCGAAGATCTTCGACGCCTTGGCCTTGCACCGGTCGAAGTCGAAGCCGTGCAGCTCGTCGGCGACCTGGATCACTCCGCCGGCGTTCACGACGTAGTCGGGCGCGTAGAGGATCCCGCGGTCGGCGAGGTCCTTCTCCACGCCCGGGTGGGCGAGCTGGTTGTTGGCCGCGCCGCAGACGATCTTCGCCGTGAGGACCGGGACGGAGTCGTCGTCGAGCGCGCCGCCCAGAGCGCACGGGGCGTAGATGTCGAGGCCCTCGGTGGTGATGAGCGCCTCGGTGTCCGCCACTGCCCGCACGGACGGGTGCTTGTCCTGAATCCGCCGTACGGACTCCTCGCGGACATCCGTGATCACGACCTCCGCGCCGTCCGAGAGGAGGTGCTCCACGAGGTGGTGGCCGACCTTGCCGACGCCCGCGACGCCGACCTTGCGGCCGCGCAGTGTCGGGTCGCCCCACAGGTGCTGGGCGGAGGCCCGCATGCCCTGGAAGACACCGAAGGCGGTGAGCACGGACGAGTCGCCGGCGCCGCCGTTCTCCGGGGAGCGTCCGGTCGTCCAGCTGCACTCGCGCGCGACGACGTCCATGTCGGCGACGTAGGTGCCGACGTCGCACGCCGTCACGTAGCGCCCGCCGAGCGAGGCGACGAAGCGGCCGTAGGCGAGCAGCAGTTCCTCGCTCTTGATCGTCTCGGGGTCACCGATGATCACGGCCTTGCCGCCGCCGTGGTCGAGGCCGGCCATGGCGTTCTTGTACGACATCCCGCGCGCGAGGTTCAGGGCGTCGGCGACGGCCTCCGCCTCGTTCGCGTAGGGGTAGAAGCGGGTACCGCCCAGGGCGGGGCCCAGGGCGGTGCTGTGGATGGCGATGACGGCCTTGAGGCCACTGGCGCGGTCCTGGCAGAGCACGACTTGCTCATGGCCGCCCTGTTCCGAGTGGAACAGGGTGTGCAGAACATCGGCAGGGGCGCCGGTTACGTCGGTCACTGTGGTGACTCCCGGGTAAGTAGCGGCGGTTGGAGACGGTGCCCGTACGGGTGGCGGGTCCCGTTGGGCAAGAGACTAGAGCCTGCGCCGAGCCGCCAGACGCGCAGTGCCGAGGATCACCCTCTCCTGGAGTACGCGCGTGTCCGGCCAGGTGCGTTCACCTTCGGCCATGGGACGATTTGCAGTGTTTTCCAGGCGCAGTCCGGGGGAGGGAGCAGCCGTGCCCAAGGTGTCTTCGGTGACCGTGCCCTACGCGTCGTATCTCCGCGTGTACGAACCCCTCGCGGCGTTCCCCGAGCCCGAGCGGAGCCACTGGGAGCGCTACGCGCAGCGCCGGGAACGCCCCTCCTACCAGGACGAACTCCGCCGCTCGCTGGCCGACTTGCTGCCGACGCCGCCCGTGCCCGTGCCCGTGCACGAGAGCGACGACGCGTTCGTCATCGAGACGGACGGGGTGGTGTGCGTGTGTCCGTGGCGCACGCGGCTGCGCGGCTGGCAGGCCCTGGACGAGCTGCCGGGCCGGCTGCCGACACCGGTGCTGGACGCGGTGCTCCCGCCGGTGGTGCGCCGGCAGTCCGCCGCGGACTACGAGCGCTGGCTGGCCCGCAACCCGGACGCCCGCCCCTGGATCCGCACGTCCACCTGGCAGATCCCGCTGAACTGGTTCGTGCTCGTCTCGGACGAGGAGCGCGAGTACGGCAAGGGGGCCGAGGACCGCGCGGAAGGCGAGGCGCCGGTGCTGCGCTACCGGACGCCGATGGTGCAGGCGCGGCGCCGGGTGGCGCGAGGGCTTCGCACGCTGCGGGACACGATGGACGAGGGGCCGCTGATCGACGGTCTGGTGGATGTGGGGCGCTGGCTCGAAGAGTTCCACCCGCGTTCATTCGTCGAACTCGACTACGGCGGCCTGGTGCACGCTTTGTCCGCGGAAGATCTGGACGGTGATCATTCCGCCGCGGACGTGGCGGAGGGGATCGAGGCGCTGCGGCGCGGTGACGGTGACGGGGCCGAGGCGGCGTACGCGCGGCTGATGGAACGCTGGCGTGCTGTGCGGGACCGGCAGTTCGCGAACTGACCGTACGGGTGTGCGGGGACGTAGGTCCCGATCCGGGCTTTTGCCCCAAGCGTGATGGACCGCACTTACTACGCCCTTGCGCCCATCACCCCTCCTCGTGCCAAAATAGGACAAGGAGTCCGGGGAGGACTTCGCCCGGCTGCTTTCGTCCGCGTTCAGCCGGAATCTCAGCATTGCACGCTATGGGGGGTCTCGTGACTCCTGGCGCCACTGTGACTGATCGTCACAGTGGCGTGACTGTCCGCTATGGCATGGTCCATCGGCTTCCGTCGCTGATGAACACCTGGGAGGGCAATTCCATCGGTTTGGCCGACGCGGCTGGACGGATGGTGTAGTTGTAGTGCCGAGGACAAGCCGTTCGTCCTATAACCGACTCGACCCGCGTCCGCCATTTCGGGCAACGCGGGTCAAGGTGCAGAATTTAGAGGAATGAACCGAGAAGGTTCGGTTCTCCCGAGGAGGCCGCTCATGACCGCTCGCACCCCTGATGCCGAGCCGCTGCTGACCCCGGCTGAGGTCGCCACGATGTTCCGCGTCGACCCGAAGACGGTGACGCGCTGGGCAAAGGCTGGCAAGCTCACGTCGATTCGCACGCTCGGCGGGCACCGCCGCTACCGCGAGGCAGAGGTCCGCGCACTGCTCGCGGGCATTCCGCAGCAGCGCAGCGAGGCCTGAACAACTGAATAAACCGGGCGTTTCGGGCCCCCCAGCCCTTTTCGCGCCCAACCTATAGCTCCATACGACGCGGGTCCTGCCCCAACAGGCCCACGCCTGCTCACGCTTCAAGGGTGCGTCGTCGATCGCGCTGGACTCCGCCGGGTCCAGCGCGATTTTTTTATGCGCGGATCCGTGCGGGCCGGGGTGGTGCGCCGGGTCCGGTGCGTGGCTTTGTGGGCGGCCCTGTGGGTCCCTGATCGAGTGCCGGCGGCGTTCCTGCCCGGGGTCGCGGGCGGGCGCTCCACGGGTCGTCGGGGAGGTCCGCGCGAGGGGTCCCGGGGTGGGTCTTCGGAAGCGCCCGGGAGGGCCCTGGGGGTAGTGCAATTGCACATATTAAATTGAGGTGTTGTAGGGCGGGTGTAAGAAACGCTGTTTCCAAAACTGGTCCCGTGACACCCGTCACACGGCCGCGCACTTGTTGCTGGCGTGGCCCCTGGGTTAGAGGGGATTCGCGTCGCGGTGTCCGCCGTGCTCCCCCCAGGCTCCCACCGGTTGGGGCCGCCGTCCGGCGCCTTTGGTCAGGCGGTGGAGGGACTTTCGCCCTCCGGGGCTCCGTAGTCCTTCTCAGGGCCTTCAGTGGGCTCTCTGCCGGGCTCCAGGGCGAGGCGCAGGAGTTGGTGGCAGACGGGGCAGTGCCGGGTCAGGTGGCGGTAGCCGGAGGCGGCGGAGAGGTGGGCGCGCAGCAGGGCGCGCGTCTCGTGCCGGGCGGATGCCGCCATGCGCCACCTCCGGGTCGGGAATCCCTTGCTGTCTGAGTACCGGGGGAGCGGGATGCCGTCAAGACGGCGGGGGGTGGGGCACGGAGGCGCGGACGCGCGGGGTGGGGGCCCTGCACACGCGCACGCACGCGACGGAGGCCCGCACCCTCTGCGGGGCGCGGGCCTCGGTTCTGCGTGCGGTCCTGACGGGATGTGCTGTGTCTGATGGCGGCCGCGCCGCGGGCGCGCGGCCCGCGGGTTGGGGCCACGCGACTCGGGTTGGGGGCACACCACTCGAGTTGGGGCGCACGACTGAGGCCCGCACCCCTTGCGGGATACGGGCCTCAGTCTTACGTGCGGTCCTGACGGGATTTGAACCCGCGGCCTCCACCTTGACAGGGTGGCGAGCACTCCAAACTGCTCCACAGGACCTTGCTCGCGGCACTTGGTGTTGCTCTGTGCTGCGAGATGAGACTGTACAGCAGCGCAGGCCCGGCGGTCGAACTCACTTAACGTGCCGGGTCCGTTACGGCGCTGCGGCGTCGATCGCCTTCACGATCCGCTTGTCCGAGACCGGGTACGCGGTGCCGAGCGCGTGGGCGAAGTAGCTGACCCGCAGCTCCTCCAGCATCCAGCGGATGTCCAGGACTTCCTGCGGCACGGGCCGCCCCTGCGGCATCTGTTCGAGCAACCACGCGTACTCGTCCTGCATCTCGTGGACCTTTTCCATGCGCGACGTGTCCCGCTGGACGTTCGTCGGCATCTGGGTCAGGCGCCGGTCGGCGGCGACCAGATAGCGCACGAGGTCGGGCAGGCGCCGCAGGCCCGTGTCCGTGACGAAGCCGGGGCGGATCAGCGCCGTCAACTGCGCCCGTACGTCCGTGAGGTTGGCGAGCAGCGTCGGGCTCTTCGTCGACTTCAGGCGGCGCTCGCAGGCCTGCCAGGCGGCGAGCACCTGCTGTACCTGGCCCACCGTCCGTACGGTCGTGTCGACGATCTCGGCGCGCACCTTGTCGTAGAGCTTGCGGTACGACTCCTCGTCCCAGGCGGGGCCGCCGAAGTCCGCGATGAGCTTGTCGCAGGAGGCCATGGCGCAGTCGTCGAAGAGCGCCTGGACCGTGCCGTGCGGGTTCGCGGACAGGGCGAGCTTCTGGGGGTTGGTCAGCTTGTCCGAGGCGAACTTGCCCGGGTTGACCGGGATGTTGCGCAGGATCAGCCGGCGCGTGCCCCTCCACATGGCCTGCTGCTGCTCGGCCTCCGTGTCGAAGAGCCGGACCGAGACCGTGTCCCCGTCGTCGACCAGCGCCGGGTACGCCTTGACGGGCTGGCCGGCGCGCCGGGTCTCGAAGACGCGGCTCAGCGTGCCGATCGTCCAGTCCGTGAGGCCCGAGCGCTCCACGGACTCGCCGCCCGAGCGCTCGGCCGTAGCCGCTGCCGCCTGCGAGATCGCCTTGCGGGCCTTCGGCTTGAGGCGCAGCTTGAGCGCCTCCAGGTCCTTGTCCTCGGCGAGGGTCCTGCGCCGCTCGTCGACGATCCTGAACGTGATCTTCAGGTGGTCGGGTACGCGGGACAGGTCGAAGTCGTCCGCCGTGACGGGGACGCCGACCATGCGCTGGAGCTCGCGGGCGAGCGTGGTGGGCAGCGGTTCCTGCAGGGGCACGGCCCGCTCCAGGAACGCCTTCGCGTAGTTCGGCGCCGGGACGTAGTGCCGGCGGACCGGCTTCGGCAGGGAGCGGATCAGCTCGATCACGACCTCCTCGCGCAGGCCGGGGATCTGCCAGTCGAAGCCCTCGTCGGTGACCTGGTTGAGGACCTGGAGCGGGATGTGGACGGTCACGCCGTCCGCGTCCGCGCCCGGCTCGAACTGGTACGTCACCCGGAACTTCAGCGGGCCCTGGCGCCACGAGTCCGGATAGTCGTCCTTGGTGATGGCCTCCGCGGACTCGCGGATGAGCATCGAGCGCTCGAAGTCCAGGAGTTCGGGCTCGTCCCGCTTCTTGTGCTTCCACCAGCTGTCGAAGTGGGCGCCCGAGACGACATGCTCCGGGACCCGCTGGTCGTAGAAGTCGAAGAGCGTCTCGTCGTCGACGACGATGTCGCGGCGGCGGGCGCGGTGCTCCAGCTCCTCGACCTCGGTGAGCAGCTTGCGGTTGTCCGAGAAGAACTTGTGGTGGGTGCGCCAGTCGCCCTCGACGAGCGCGTTCCTGATGAACAGCTCGCGGCTCACCTCGGGGTCGATGCGCCCGTAGTTGACCTTGCGCTGGGCGACGAGCGGGACGCCGTACAGCGTCACCTTCTCGTACGCCATCACGGCCGCCTGGTCCTTCTCCCAGTGCGGCTCGCTGTAGGTGCGCTTCAGGAGGTGCTCGGCGAGGGGCTCGACCCACTCCGGCTCGATCCTCGCGTTGACGCGGGCCCACAGCCGCGACGTCTCGACGAGCTCGGCGGACATGATGAAGCGCGGGGGCTTCTTGAAGAGGGCGGAGCCGGGGAAAACGGCGAACTTGGCGTTCCGCGCGCCCAGGTACTCGTTCCGTCCACCGCGCTGCTTGGGGTCCTTGTCCGTGGACTCCTTCACGTCCTTCATCCCGATGTGGGAGAGCAGACCGGCGAGCAGCGAGATGTGGACCTGCTGCTCGGGAGCGTCGTCCTCGTTGAGATGGATCCCCATCTGCTTGGCGACCGTGCGCAGCTGCGTGTAGATGTCCTGCCACTCGCGGATGCGCAGGAAGTTCAGGTACTCCGACTTGCACATGCGGCGGAACGCGGAGGAGCCGAGGGACTTCTGCTGCTCGCGCACATAGCGCCAGAGGTTGAGGAAGGCGAGGAAGTCGGACGTCTCGTCCTTGAAGCGGGCGTGCTGCTGGTCCGCCTGCGCCTGCTTCTCACTGGGGCGCTCGCGCGGGTCCTGGATGGACAGCGCGGCCGCGATCACCATGACCTCGCGCACACAGCCGTTCTTGTCGGCTTCCAGGACCATCCGGGCCAGGCGCGGGTCCACCGGCAGCTGGGCGAGCTTGCGGCCCTGCTCGGTGAGGCGCTTACGGACGTCCTTCTCCGCCGGGTTCAGCGCGCCCAGCTCCTGGAGGAGCTGCACGCCGTCGCGGATGTTGCGGTGGTCCGGCGGGTCGATGAAGGGGAACTTCTCGATGTCGCCGAGTCCGGCCGCGGTCATCTGGAGGATGACGGAGGCGAGATTCGTCCGCAGGATCTCCGCGTCCGTGAACTCGGGGCGGGCGAGGAAGTCGTCCTCCGAGTACAGGCGGACGCAGATGCCGTCCGACGTACGGCCGCAGCGGCCCTTGCGCTGGTTGGCGCTGGCCTGGCTGATCGCCTCGATGGGAAGGCGCTGCACCTTCGTGCGGTGCGAGTACCGCGAGATGCGGGCGGTGCCCGGGTCGATCACGTACTTGATGCCGGGGACGGTCAGGGACGTCTCCGCGACGTTCGTCGCGAGGACGATGCGGCGGACCGAGCCCGAGGGGCGCTGGAAGACGCGGTGCTGCTCCGCGTGCGACAAGCGCGCGTAGAGCGGCAGGACCTCGGTGAACCGGAACTTCTTCTTCTCCAGCGCGTCCGCCGTGTCGCGGATCTCGCGCTCCCCGGACAGGAAGACGAGGATGTCGCCCTTGCCCTCGCCCTGGAGCTCCTCGACGGCGTCCGTGATCGCGGTGATCTGGTCCCGGTCGGCCTCGTCGGAGTCCTCTTCGAGCAGGGGTCTGTAGCGCACCTCGACGGGATACGTACGGCCGCTGACCTCGACGATCGGGGCGTCCCCGAAGTGGCGCGAGAAGCGCTCGGGGTCGATCGTCGCGGAGGTGATGACGACCTTCAGGTCGGGGCGCTTGGGCAGCAGCTGCGCCAGATAACCGAGCAGGAAGTCGATGTTCAGGGACCGCTCGTGGGCCTCGTCGATGATGATCGTGTCGTACGCGCGCAGCTCGCGGTCCGTCTGGATCTCGGCGAGCAGGATGCCGTCCGTCATCAGCTTCACGAACGTCGCGTCCGGGTTGACCTGGTCCGTGAAGCGGACCTTCCAGCCGACGGCCTCGCCGAGCGGGGTGTCCATCTCGTCCGCGATCCGCTCGGCGACCGTGCGGGCCGCGAGCCGGCGGGGCTGGGTGTGGCCGATCATGCCGCGCACGCCGCGGCCGAGCTCGAGACAGATCTTGGGGATCTGGGTCGTCTTGCCGGAGCCGGTCTCGCCCGCGACGATCACGACCTGGTGGTCGCGGATCGCGTCGGCGATCTCGCCCTTCTTCTGGCTGACGGGAAGCTGCTCGGGATACGTGATCTCGAGCGCCTCGTACCGGCCGCGGCGCTGCGCCGTGCGGGCCTCGGCCTTCTCGGCCTCCGCCTCGATCTCGGCGAGTACGGCGGCCCGGGCTTCGGGCTTGCGGATGCGGCGCGCGCCTTCGAGCCTGCGGCCGAGCCGGTGCGCATCGCGCAGGGACAGCTCGGACAGGCGCTGGGCGAGGGTGCCGAGGACGGGGGCAGGCTGCGTAGACATACGTCCTCCAGGATCTCACCTCGGAGAAACGGGTGGCGAATGGTTTTGAGGTGGGCCGGTTTCGGCGGAGACCTGGGCAGTTGGCGCTGAAGGTCCGTTATGTGTGTTTTAACGTATCCGTATGCCGGAGCCGAGCGACGACGATCATGAACACGGCGCCCACGGACGGGCGCCCACGCGCGGGGAGCGCTGGGAGGACTTCAAGAAGTCGCCGTTCCTGCCCGCGACCGTCCTCGTGTTCATCCTGGCCGCCGCCGCGGGCCTCTTCGCGGGCTCGTACACGTACACGATGGCGAACCCGACGCCGCGCCGGATTCCCGCGGCGGTGGTGGGCGCGGCGAACGCGACGCACGGCGGGGCGTTCCTGGCCGGCATGGAGAAGGCGCTGAACGCCTCCCTCGAAGTGCACCCCTACGACACCATCGCGGCGGCCGTGGAGGGCGTGGACCAGCAGAAGGTCTTCGCGATCCTCGACGTGCGGCAGGGCGACCGTGTCGCGCTCGAGGTCTCGGGCGCCTCCGGCGCCTCGGTCGCGCAGGTCCTGGCCGAGACCGCCCCGGAGGTCGGGGCCGGGCTGGGGGTCCCCGTCACCGTGACCGACATCAACCCGCTCCAGAAGGGCGACCCCCGCGGCCTCGCGATCTTCTACATCTCGCTGGCCGCGGTCATCATCGGCTTCGTCGGCGCGATCCAGCTGAGCGTGCACGCACGCGCTCTCGATCCGCTGGAGCGCATCGCGTACACGGTGGCGTACGCGCTGCTCGGGGCCTTCGTGATCGCCGCGGTCGTGGACTGGTGGCTGGGCGCGCTCGATCTGCCGTTCGCCGAGTCCTGGGCGATCCTCGCGCTGACGATGTTCACGTCGGGGATGGTCTTCTCGATGTTCAACACGCTGTTCGGGCGCTGGGCGATGATCCCGACGTGGGGGCTGATGGTGCTCCTCGGCAACCCGTCGTCGGGCGGCGCGGTGTCGTGGCCGCTGCTGCCGTCGGCGCTCGGCCGCATCGGCCGGTGGCTCCCGCCGGGCGCGTCCGTGAACGCGCAGCACACGGCCGTGTACTTCGGCGGGTACCAGCACGTGTTCCCGTTCGTGGTCCTCACGGCGTGGGCCCTCCTGGCGAGCACGATCTTCTGGGTCTGGCGCCACCGCCATCCGGGTGGCCGCACCACGGAACCGGCCCACGCGGTGGCGCCGGGGCCGTGACCCGTCGGGCGACTGCGCCCGGACAGGCCGAAAGCCCCGCCGGAGACAGGGCTTTCGGGAGGTGACCGGGGCGCGGCCTTCGGGCGGCGGGAGAGGGCCCGGGCCGGTCCGCTGGGCAAACGCAACAGGCCCCGTCCGGAGACGGGGCCTGAATCTTGTGGCTGGGGCCGGGATCGAACCGGCGACCTATCGCTTTTCAGGCGATCGCTCGTACCAACTGAGCTACCCAGCCACGCGGTTCGCGAACGAATCGCAGCGGTCCTGACGGGATTTGAACCCGCGGCCTCCACCTTGACAGGGTGGCGAGCACTCCAAACTGCTCCACAGGACCAAGCTGTTGTGCGACAAGTGTCGCACAGGGTGTTGCGTGCCCCCAACGGGATTCGAACCCGTGCTACCGCCTTGAAAGGGCGGCGTCCTGGGCCACTAGACGATGAGGGCTAATTGGCCCGCCTGGGCGCTTCGCAGCGCGTCGGGGACGTGAGAAGCATATGGGATGCGGGGAGGGATCGCCAAAACGGTTTAGGGCGGGGGCGCCGACGAGCCCGTGGGCGCCGTCGGCGAGGGGGTCGCGCCCGGCTGGTTCTCCTTGGGCAGATGGCGGCTGACCTGTGCCGTCGTCAGGCCGAGGCCGCCCAGTTCGATCTCGTCCCAGGCCTGCAGGCGGCGGGTGTCGCGGTCCAGGTAGAGCACCGACGCCTGCACCGGGTCGGGGGACGCGTCGTCGACGGCGCGCAGACCGCTGCCGCCGGTCGAGCCCTCGATGCGCAGCCGCGTGCCCAGCTTCATCACCTCGGTCTGCTCGTGATGGATGTGGCCCGCGAGGACCAGTGGGACCGTGCCGTCCGTCTCGCGGGCGGCCGCCGGGTTGTGGGCGATCGCGATGTCCACCGGCGTGCCGGCCGCCCGCTGGTCGCGCAGCGCGGAGGCGAGCCGGATGCCCGCCATGCGCTCGGCCGGGTCGCCCTGCGCCTTGACCGCCCGGTCCGGCGTGTACTGGGGGTCCCCGGTGCCGGCGAAGCGCAGCCCCGCGACGGTGACCGCCTTGCCGTTGTCGAGCACCCGGACGTTCTTGATGTGTTCGAGGTAGCGCTGGGTGGTCGCCGAGTCGTGGTTGCCGCGGACCCAGATATACGGGGCGCCGAGGTCCTCGATCGGGTCGAGGAACGGGTTCTCGGCCGCCGAGCCGTGGTCCATCGTGTCGCCGGAGTCGACGATGACCGAGATGTCGTACTGCTTGACGAGCGAGGAGATGATCTTCCAGCTGGCCGGGTTCAGATGGATGTCCGAGACGTGCAGGACGCGGATCGTGGACGGGTCCGGCCGGTACGCGGGGAGCGTCGACGTCACGTCGTAGAGCTTCGTCACATTGGTCACCAGGCGCGCCAACTCCTTCTGGTAGACGTCGAATTCGGTGACGATCGAGCGTGCGCTGCCGACGACCGAGGGGGCCGAGGAGAGCAGGCCGGAGAACTTCGGCTCCAGGACCGACTTGGGGTTCCAGGTCGCGTACGCCGCCCCTCCCGAGGCCGCCAGGAGGGCGAGCGCGAGGCCGCCGGCGCCGAGTGCGCGGCTGGGGCGGCGGTAGACCGCGAGGCCGAGCGCCGTGGCGCCGGAGACGACGGCGACGCAGGAGCGCAGGGCGAGGTCGAGGGTGCCGTGCTCGATGTCGCGCGTGACCTCGTCCTGGAGGCCCGAGAGGCGCTCGGGATGGTTGACCAGGGCCTCGGAGCGGTCCGGGTCGAGGCGGTCGACGTCCACGTCGAGGCGGATGGGGGCCGTGTGCGACCGCAGCTCCAGGGAGCCGAGCGGCGAGACATTGATCTTCGTACCGCCGGTCAGGGACGGGCGCAGCGTCATCCGGGTGTCCATCGGGCCGACCGGGACGCGGACGTTCCCCACGGCGAGCAGGCCGAGCCAGGCGCCCATGAGGACGACGGCCGCGAGGCCCAGGGCGCGGAGGTACGGGCGGGGCTGGGGGGTGAGATCGCCGGTGGGGCGGGGGCGGCGGGTGCGAAGACGGCGGCCGACCGCGGAGGGGATGTTCCGCAGGGCGGACAGGGCGGCGACAGCGGGGGCGCGGGCCATTGGTCCCGTATGCCCATGCGGATGGTCCCGTATGCCCGGACGGGCGGGCCGATCTGCGGGCGGGTGGCCGACAATGGCCGTGTGCTGGAGATGACGCGCGAGGAGTTCGAGGAACTGGTCGCCGAAGCCCTGGACCGGATTCCGCCGGAGCTGACGCGGCTCATGGACAACGTGGCGGTGTTCGTCGAGGACGAGCCCCCCGCCGAGGACCCTGAGCTGCTCGGCCTCTACGAAGGGACGCCGCTGACCGACCGGGGCGAGTGGTACGCGGGCGTGCTGCCCGACCGCATCACCGTCTACCGGGGACCCACGCTGCGGATGTGCGAGGCCCGCGAGGACGTCGTCCGGGAGACGGAGATCACCGTGGTCCACGAGATCGCCCACCACTTCGGGATCGACGACGCGCGGCTGCACGCCCTCGGATACGGGTGACGGCCGGGCCGTGAGGGGGCGTGTCCTCCTGCGGGGGGCGGGAGTTGGGAACGGTGACGTCGGTTTTCCGGCGGTTCCGTTCCCGTTTCGGCTTCAGCCCCAGCTTTTCAGCGCCCCGGAGGTGCTCGCCCGTGCGCCAGCTGTCCGTACCCCCTCGTCTGGTTCGACTGGCCGCGACGGTGGTGGCCGTCACGGCGGCGACCACCGGCTGCATGAGCGTCGCCCACGAGGAGGGCGGGCCCGCTCCGTCGCACTCGGCGGGGCGGCACGGCGGGCGGGCGGCCCCGGACGGCGGCGCGGTGGTCCCCGGGGGCGGCGGGGCGCGGGCGGGCGGCAGGGAGGGCGCGGACGGGTCGCCGTCGGCGGGGCCGAGCGGCAGCGCGTCCGGCGCGGCCTCGGGTGCCGCCTCGCCCTCCGCGAGCGCCACCAAGCGCGGGCCGGCGGGTCCGGTGAAGCCGTCGGCGAGCGGGCGGACCACGCCGCCGTCCGGGCCTACCCCGACGCGCACCCCGCCGGACTCGGCCACGCCGCCCCAGGACACCCCCACGCCGACGCCCGACCCGACGACCGCGGAGCCCTCGTCGTCGGCGCACGAGCAGGCGTCGGCCCGGGTGCAGATCGTCCGGGAGCCGGCGCCGCAGGCGGGGATGCCTGCGTAGGAGCCGCCTCCGGGGCGGGTGTGAGCGGGGTCTCAGGGGATCGGTTTGCGCTGGAGGGTGGTGGGTGACTATGGTGGTAGATCGTTTGATCCCATTTGCCCGGCGCCGATAAGAGAGCGCCGCGTGGCGCGTTCTCTCCCCAGCCGTGGCTGGACCGCATTGAGGCGGTCGATTGCGAAATTCACGGAGTTGACGGGCGCGTGCCGAGACTCCGGAAGGTTTCGCATTTCGCATGTCCATTTCCAGTTCTGACCACTCCGTCATGCCCGAGAACGACGAGGCCGTGCAGGTTCTCGCCGTCGACGAGGACATGACTGCCGTTGCCGTCGGAGAGGCCGCTGTCAGCGCCTCGGCCGAGGCCGACAACGACACCCCCGCCGAGCCCACCCTGACCTTCGGCGACCTCGGTCTGCCCGAGGGCATCGTCCGCAAGCTCGCGCAGAACGGCGTGACCGCGCCGTTCCCGATCCAGGCCGCGACCATCCCGGACGCCCTGGCCGGCAAGGACATCCTCGGCCGTGGCCGCACCGGCTCCGGCAAGACCCTCTCCTTCGGTCTGCCGACCCTGGCGCGCCTCGCCGGCGGTCACACCGAGAAGAAGAAGCCCCGCGCGGTCATCCTGACCCCGACCCGCGAGCTGGCGATGCAGGTCGCCGACGCCCTCCAGCCCTACGGCGACGTCCTCGGCCTGAAGATGAAGGTCGTCTGCGGCGGTACGTCCATGGGCAACCAGATCTACGCCCTCGAGCGCGGCGTCGACGTCCTCGTCGCCACCCCGGGCCGTCTGCGCGACATCATCAACCGCGGCGCCTGCTCGCTCGCGAACGTCGAGATCGCCGTTCTGGACGAGGCCGACCAGATGTCCGACCTGGGCTTCCTGCCCGAGGTCACCGAGCTGCTCGACCAGGTCCCGGCCGACGGCCAGCGCATGCTGTTCTCGGCCACGATGGAGAACGAGATCTCCACGCTGGTCAAGCGCTACCTGAACAACCCGGTCACGCACGAGGTCGACGCCGCCCAGGGCGCCGTCACGACCATGACCCACCACATCCTGATCGTGAAGCCCAAGGACAAGGCGCCGGTCACCGCCGCGATCGCCTCCCGCAAGGGCCGCACGATCATCTTCGTCCGCACCCAGCTGGGCGCCGACCGCATCGCCGAGCAGCTCCAGGACGCCGGCGTGAAGGCCGACGCGCTGCACGGTGGCATGACGCAGGGTTCTCGTACCCGCGTCCTCGCCGACTTCAAGGACGGCTACGTCAACACGCTCGTCGCCACCGACGTCGCCGCCCGCGGTATCCACGTCGACGGCATCGACCTGGTCCTGAACGTGGACCCGGCCGGTGACCACAAGGACTACCTGCACCGCTCGGGCCGTACCGCGCGTGCCGGCAAGTCCGGTGTCGTCGTCTCGCTGTCGCTGCCGCACCAGCGCCGCCAGATCTTCCGCCTCATGGAGGACGCGGGCGTCGACGCCTCGCGCCACATCATCCAGGGCGGTGCGGCCTTCGACCCGGAGGTCGCCGAGATCACCGGTGCCCGGTCCATGACCGAGGTCCAGGCCGAGTCCGCGGGCAACGCCGCGCAGCAGGCCGAGCGTGAGGTCACCTCCCTCACCAAGGAGCTGGAGCGTGCCACGCGCCGCGCCGGCGAGCTGCGCGAGGAGGCCGACCGCCTCACCGCGCGTGCCGCCCGTGAGCGTGGCGAGGACGCCGAGGGCGTCGCCGCCGCCGTGGCCGCAGCCGCCGAGAAGGCCGCCGAGGCGTCCGTCCCGGAGCAGGCCGCCGCGCCGGCCGAGCGCCAGGAGCGTTCGTCCTCGTACGAGCAGCGCCCGCAGCGCCGTGACGAGCGGGGCAACTACGAGAAGCGCGACCGTCGCGACGACCGTCCGTCGGGCGGCTTCAACCGTGACCGTCGTGACAACGACCGTGGTGGCTTCCGTCGCGACGACCGTCCGTCCGGTGGCTTCAACCGTGACCGTCGTGACAACGACCGTGGTGGCTTCCGCCGCGACGACCGTCCGTCGGGCGGCTTCAACCGTGACCGCCGTGACGACCGGGGCGGCTTCGACCGCGACCGTCGTGACGACCGCGGTGGCCGTTCCTTCGAGCGTCGTGACAACGACCGTCCGTCCGGTGGCTTCCGCCGCGACAACGACCGTCCCTCCGGTGGCGGCTTCAACCGTGACCGTCGTGACGAGCGTCCCTCCGGTGGCGGCTTCAACCGCGACCGTCGTGACGAGCGCCCCTCGGGCGGCGGCTTCCGTCGTGACGACCGCCCCTCCGGCGGTCACCGCGGCAGCGACCGTCCGTTCAACCGTGACCGTCGTGACGACCGTCCCGCCGGCGGCGGCTTCCGCACCGGTGGCCACGACCGTCCGTACGGCCGCCGCGACGACCACCGCGGTGCGGGCTCCGGCTCGACCGGCGGTTCCTCGTTCCGCCGCGACGAGAAGCCGCGCTGGAAGCGCAACGGCTGACAGCCGCAGGGCCTGACGGCCTGACGGCTTGAGCTGAGAAGGGCCCGGGAGACGATCACGTCTTCCGGGCCCTTCCTTTTTTGCCGCCCCCGTACCGGCGTTCACCCGCGGGCATTATTTGGCCAAGGCCCGCGCATGTCCCGCCCCCGGTACGGGAATCGCTGGGGGCATGACAAGTGACCCAGCGGCGCAGCAACCGCCGCCTTCGACCGACGAGGAACGTCTCGCCCAGCTCGGCTACACGCAGGTCCTTGCCCGCAGGATGTCGGCTTTCTCCAACTACGCCGTCTCCTTCACGATCATCTCGGTGCTCTCCGGGTGCCTGACGATGTATCTGTTCGGGATGAACACCGGCGGCCCCGCCCTGATCACCTGGGGGTGGGTCGGGGTCGGGCTGATGACGCTGTTCGTCGGGCTCGCGATGGCGGAGATCTGCTCGGCGTACCCGACCTCCGCCGGCCTCTACTTCTGGGCACACCGCCTCGCACCCGCGCGGACGGCCGCCGCGTGGGCGTGGTTCACGGGCTGGTTCAACGTCCTGGGACAGGTCGCGGTGACCGCCGGGATCGACTTCGGCGCCGCGTCCTTCCTCGGCGCGTATCTGAACCTCCAGTTCGACTTCGAGGTGACGCCGGGGCGGACGATCCTGCTGTTCGCGGCGATCCTCGTGCTGCACGGGCTCCTCAACACCTTCGGCGTGCGCATCGTCGGACTGCTCAACAGCGTCAGCGTCTGGTGGCACGTCGTCGGTGTCGCCGTCATCGTCGGCGCGCTCGCCTTCGCGCCGGACAGCCACCAGTCCGCGTCCTTCGTCTTCACGAAGTTCGTCAACAACACCGGCTGGGGCAGCGGGTTCTACGTCGTCCTGATCGGACTGCTGATGGCCCAGTACACGTTCACGGGCTACGACGCCTCCGCGCACATGACCGAGGAGACCCACGACGCGTCCACCGCGGGGCCGAAGGGCATCGTGCGCTCCATCTGGACGTCCTGGATCGCCGGGTTCGTGCTGCTGCTCGGCTTCACCTTCGCCATCCAGTCGTACCAAGGAGCCCTCGGCTCGGCCACGGGTGCGCCGCCTGCGCAGATCCTGCTCGACGCGCTCGGGGCGACGGCCGGGAAGCTGCTGCTGCTCGTCGTCATCGGCGCGCAGCTCTTCTGCGGCATGGCCTCCGTCACGGCCAACAGCCGTATGATCTACGCCTTTTCGCGTGACGGCGCGCTGCCCTACTCGCATGTCTGGCACACCGTCAGCCCGCGCACCCGCACCCCCGTGGCCGCGGTGTGGCTCGCCGCGCTCGGCGCCCTCGTGCTCGGACTGCCGTACCTCATCAACGTCACGGCGTACGCGGCCGTGACCTCGATCGCCGTCATCGGTCTCTACATCGCGTACGTGGTGCCGACCCTCCTGCGGCTGCGCAAGGGCGACGCCTTCGAGCGCGGGCCCTGGCATCTGGGCAGGTGGTCGCGGCCGGTCGGGATCGTGGCCGTGGTGTGGGTCGCCGTCATCACGGTTCTTTTCATGCTGCCGCAGGTCTCGCCGGTCACGTGGGAGACGTTCAACTACGCCCCGATCGCGGTCCTTGCGGTCCTCGGGTTCGCGGGCGTGTGGTGGCTGGTGTCGGCCCGGCACTGGTTCCTCAACCCGGAGCACGCGCGGACCGTCGCGCGTGAGGCGGGGCGCGTGGGAGCGCCGGAACCGGTCGATCCGTGAGGGTCGGGGGCGCCGCCCGGCCACCCGTGTGACCTCCGACAGGCCGTGGAGGCCGATACCCGATCGGCCTCCCGGCCCCGGCGGGCTATGCTCGGGGATGCGTCGGCGCGGGCCGGCGCGTGGACCCTTAGCTCAATTGGCAGAGCAGTGGACTTTTAATCCATTGGTTGTGGGTTCGAGTCCCACAGGGTCTACCGCGTGAACAGCGGCCCGGACGGCTTCGGCCGGCCGGGCCGCTGCGCTGTTCCCGCCGAACTCCGTTGCCCCTCAGGCCTGCCGTACGTACCGCCTCTTCACCGCTGTCAGCGCGACCGCGTACAGGGCGAGGACCGCCGCGAGGAGCGCGTAGTACACGGGCGGCAGGGGAGTCATGCCGAGCGGGTGGGCGGCGGGGGTCAGCGGCAGCACGACGCCGACGACGGCCAGGGACGCGACCGCCCAGCGGACCGGGCCCGGGGTGCGCGGGGCGCGGCCGGTGCGCAGGAGCAGCATCACCAGAGCCTGCGTCAGGAGGTTCTCGGTGAACCAGCCCGAGTGGAACGCCGCCTCGTCGGCCGGGCCCGCCGTGGAGTGCAGGGCGAGCGCGAGGACGCCGAAGGTCGCGAGGTCGGCGGCGGCGTTGAGGACGCCGAACCCGGTGATGAAGCGCAGGAAGTCGCGCGGGCGCAGCGTCGTGGGGCGGCGCAGGGCGGCGGCCGCCGGGCGGTCGAAGGCGAACGACAGCTGGGCCGCGTCGAAGCACAGGTTCTGGGCGAGCACCTGCGCCGGCAGCATCGGCAGGAACGGCAGCAGGAGGCCCGCCGACAGCATCGCGATCACGTTGCCGAGGTTCGAGGAGAGTGTGACGCGCAGATACGTGGCGATGTTGCCGCTGCTGTGACGGCCCGCGGTGATCGCGTGGCCGATCGCGGTGAGGTCCTTGCCCGGCCGGTCCGCGGGCTGCGCGAGGACGATGTCCGCCGCGTCGCGCGCCGCCGCGACCGCGTCGCGCGGGCAGATCCCGACGTCGGCGGCGCGCAGCGCGGGCAGGTCGTTCACGCCGTCGCCCAGGAAGCCGACGGTCGTCTCGCCGCCGGCGCGCAGGGCGGTGACGATGCGCGCCTTGTGGGCGGGGGTGCAGCGGGCGAAGACGGTGGTGCGGCGGGCGAGGCGGGCCAGCTCCTCGTCCGTGAGCGCGTCGAGGGCGTCCGCGGTGTGCAGGTCGCCGGGGGCGACGCCCAGATCGCGCAGGGCGCGCGCCGCGGTGCCGGGGTGGTCGCCGGTGATGACCTTGACCGTGACGCCGCGCTCGCCCAGGTCGCGCAGGGCCTGCGCGGCGGTCGGCACGAGGGCGTCGGTGAAGGCGACGAAGCCGGTGAAGGTGAGGCCGCGCTCGTCGGCGGTGCTTCCCCCGCCGCCTGAGGGGCGAGGGAGGCTCCCCGGGCGGTGCCGGGCGGGCCGTTCGGCGGTTGCCACCGCGAGGAGCCGCAGCCCGTCGCCGGACATTTTTGCGGCCCGGGCGAGCAGGTTCGCGCGCTCGGCGTCGTCGAGGGCACAGCGCTCCAGGACGTTCTCCACGGAGCCTTTGACGGCGAGGGTGACGGTGCCGAGCGTGCCGGGCCGCCGGACGACGGCGGTGGCGAGGCGGCGTACGGGGTCGAAGGGCAGGGCGGTGATGCCGTCGTACGCCTCGGTGAAGGCCGGGTCGTTCGCGAGAGCCTGCGTGATGACCGCCTCGTCGAGCGCGTCCGCGGCCGGCAGGTCGGCGAGCTGGAGCGTCCACCAGGCGGAGACGGCCGCCCAGTGCAGGGCGTCGGGGTCGGTGCGAGCGGGGTCGACGGCCGGACGGTCCTGGGTGAGGGTGCCTGTCTTGTCGACGCAGAGGATGTCGACGGCGCCGATGTCGTGCAGCGCGGGGAGCCGTCTGACGATGACGCCGTGGGTGCGGGCGAGCAGCGCGGAGCCGCGGGCGAGCGCCGTCGTGACGATGACCGGCAGCATCTCCGGGGTGAGCCCGACGGCCACCGCGACGGCGAACGGCAGGGTCTCCAGGCCCCGGCCGCGCAGCGCGGCGCCGGCCATCAGGACCAGCGGCGGCGTCAGCAGCATGAAACGGATCAGGGTCCAGGAGATGCCGTGCACCGAGCGGTCGAACGCGCTCGCCCCGCGCTTCGCGCCGACCGTGCGGTGGGCGGCGGCGAAGCGGGTGTCGGCGCCCGTCGCGAGCACCACGGCGCTCGCGCTCCCGGAGGCCACGCTGCCGCCCTGGAAGCACAGATGCGCCGACTCGCCGTCCGCGGGCAGGTCCACGGGACGCTTGTCGGCCGGCACGGACTCCCCGGTGAACGCCGCCTGTTGCACGGTCAGGCCCTGCGCCCGCAGCAGGCGTACGTCGGCGGGGATCAGGTCGCCGGGACCGAGCCGCACCACGTCACCGGGCACCAACTGGCTTACCGGAAGCTCGCGTTCGGCCGGTGAGGCGGTCTCGTCGGCGCCGGGGCGGCGCAGCACGGTCGCCGTCGTCGCCACCAGCTCGCGCAGGCCCGCCATGGCGCTGTCCGCGCGGCGCTCGCCCGCGGAGCGCAGGCAGCAGCTGACGGCGACCAGGGCGAGGATCACGCAGGCGGTGCCCCAGGCCGCGACGGTCGCCGAGACGAGGCCGAGGCAGAGCAGGACGACGGTGAACGGGTCGCGCAGACTGCGGGCGGCGAGCCGGGGCCAGGACAGGGGGCGCGTACCCGGCAGGACGTTCTCGCCGTGCCGGGCCAGGCGTCGTGCGGCGTCCGTCTCGGTGAGGCCGCGTGGGCCGCTGTCGAGGGAGCGCAGGAGCTGGAGCGTCGTAGGGCCCGTGGACGGGGCGGCGACGTCGGCCGGGGCGGTGTCGGTCACGTTCGGGCGCCGTCAGGGCTTCTCGGGTGTCGGCACCGTCGTCTTCTCCCGTTCATCGGACCACGAAAGGCTCCCCGGCAGAGAGTTCCGGCCTTCAGTTTAGAGGTGGAACTTTTGCCGCTCCCCGCTAGTTTCTACAGAGCTGTAGAAGATCAGTACACGCCGAACGAGGAGAGTCATGGCCCTGTGGGATCGCTTCAAGGAGTCCGCGTCGACGATGCAGACGCAGCTCATGGCGAAGAAGAACGACCTGAAGAGCGGTGCCTTCCGTGACGCGAGCATGGCGATGTGCGCGCTGGTCGCCGCGGCCGACAGGAACGTCGACCCGGCCGAGCGCAGTCGCGTGGCCCAGCTCATCTCGACGAACGAGGTGCTGCAGAACTTCCCCGCGGACCAGCTCCAGAGCCGATTCGACGCGAACCTGAACAAGCTGACCGCCGACTTCGACTTCGGCAAGGTCAGCGTCCTCCAGGAGATCGCCAAGGCGAAGAAGAAGCCCGCCGAGGCGCGCGCGGTCATCCAGATCGGCATCGTCATCGGCGGCGCCGACGGCGACTTCGACAAGACCGAGCAGGCCGTCGTCCGCGAGGCCTGCCTGATGCTCGACCTGCCGCCGCACGAGTTCGACCTGTAGGGGGACAAGACGAAGGCCCGGAACCATTGGTTCCGGGCCTTCGGCCTTCAGTAGCGGGGACAGGATTTGAACCTGCGACCTCTGGGTTATGAGCCCAGCGAGCTACCGAGCTGCTCCACCCCGCGTCGGTAAACACGACTCTACGCCATTGCGGCGACAGAACGCGAATCGGTTGCCCAGGGTTCCGAGATCCGCCGCCCGGAACCCCTTTCACCCGGTCGGTCCCACCGGGTCGCCCGCCGCCCGTCCGGGGTGAACCCTGGGGTCGGGCCCGATGACGTGCGCAGACACGGGACCGACGCGGACGGTGGCGGGAGACGAGTGGTGGGGCAGCGAGGAGGAGACGGGCGGATGGCGCAGCAGGGCCTGTCCCGGGCCCGGTTCTTCGTACGCCTGCTGCCCGCGCTGCTCATCGTCGCCGGGGCGATCTACGACTACGTCACGCTGTCGACGTTCACCGGCGTGCCCCTGTTCACCGCCGCTCCGCTCGTCGCGGCCCCCTTCTTCTCGCCCCGCGGCACTTTCCTGACCGGCCTCGCGACCGTCGCCGTCGTACTCGGGGTGCATCTCAGATACACCCGCAGTTACGACGCCGACGCCATCACCGAACTCGTCACGGTCGCCACCGTCGCCGTACTCGCCTGTGTCATGAACCGCATCGTGCGGCGCGGCAGCGAGCAGCTCACCTCCGTGCGCCAGATCGCCGAGGCGGCCCAGCGCGCCGTCCTGCCCGAGCCCGCCGAGCGCATCGGCGGCCTGGAGATCGCGGCCCGCTACGAGGCCGCCCAGGAGGGGGCCTTCATCGGCGGCGATCTGTACGCGGTGCAGGACACCCCGCACGGTGTGCGGCTCGTCGTGGGCGACGTCCGCGGGAAGGGCATGGGCGCGGTGTCCGCCGTGGCCGTGGTCATCGGCGCCTTCCGGGAGGCGGCCGAGCAGGAGGCGACCCTGGAGGCGGTCGCGCAGCGCCTGGAGCGGGCGCTCGCGCGGGAGGGGATGCGGCGCAACGGCCTCGACGAGTTCGAGGGCTTCACCACGGCCGTGCTCGCCGAGATCCCGCACGGCAACGGTCTCGTACGCGTCATCAACCGCGGCCACCCGGAGCCCCTGCTCCTGGACGGCGACGGGGCGCTCAAGGTCCTGTCGGCGCCGGAGCCCGCGCTGCCGCTCGGGATGGGGGACCTCGGCACCTGGCCCGACCGCGCGTCCGAGACGGAGTTCCCGAGCGGGGCGACGCTGCTGCTCCACACCGACGGTCTCTCGGAGGCGCGCGACGCGCAGGGCACCTTCTACGACCCGGCGGCCCGGCTCGCGGGGCGAATGTTCCCAGGGCCCGATCCGCTGCTGGCCGCGCTCACCGCCGAGGTCCGCCGGCACACCGGGGGCGGCACGACGGACGACATGGCGCTGCTCGCGGTGAGGCGGCCGTGAAGCAGCCGTGAAGCAGCGGTGAGGGCCGCCATCACCTTATGTAGTCGAACGGCGTCGCTGCGCATAACATTTGACAAACCGTCAGATGGGCGACCCGTTCCGACGGCGGGTCAACTCGCCCGATTCCGCCCGCTCGTGCCCCGATAAGTCCAGGCCAAAGGCGTTAACGATCAGTCGGAACGGCTTGGAATCGGGCCCCGGTGTCTATTAACGTTCGATAACGCAGCGCGGTCGTCCCAGCCGTCACAAGAGATGGCTCCGTGCGCACGCGCCTAATCCCGCAAGGGAGCCGGGGAACCACCAACTTGGGGTGAATCGGACGTCTTTCCTTGCGGAAGGCGTCGGTAGGAGACCTTCCTGCTCCGAACCCGTCAGCTAACCCGGTAGGCGAGAAGGAAGGAAAGGAGCGCGCCCCAGTGGCGTCCAACCGGCCTGCCCCAGAGTTCTCCTATGCGCCGATCGACGAAGAGTTCGGCGAAGCGGACGAGCGGACCTGGGAGGAGTGGAACCCCACCGAGGAGTCCGTCCGTCCCGTACGCGGCAGGCACCGCGTGGCCAAGCAGCGCGGCGGTCTCGCGCGCAGCTCCACTGTTCTCGGTGTCGGCGTGATCGCGGCCGTCGGCGCGGGCGGCATCGCCACCGCGCAGGGCGGCAAGCCTCCCGTCCACATCTCGATGCCCGACCTCTCGGCCGTCAAGGACTCGCTGCCCGACGCCAAGTCCCTGCCCGGCGTGGGCGCGCTGATATCCGACGTCTCCGGAGATGACGACGAGTCCGGCACCAGCGCGACCCCGCTGACCGGCGCCGGCATCTCCACCGCGGACGCCCGGCAGGGCACGACCGCCGGTGAGGCGCTGCGCGCCCGCATCATGCAGCAGGCCGAGCAGCAGCAGGACCAGGCCGTCGACGCCGAGGCCGCGGCCGCCGAGGAGGCCGCCGCGAAGAAGGCCGCCGAGGACGCCGCCAAGGAGCAGGGCGCCGCCGAGGCCAAGGCCGCCGCCGACAAGAAGGCGGCGGAGGAGGCCGCGAAGAAGAAGGCCGAGGCCGAGCGCCTCGCCGAGCTCGCCAAGAGCTTCACGCTGCCGGTCGCCTCCTACACGATCACCGGCACCTTCGGTCAGCCCGGCTCGATGTGGTCCTCCGGTTACCACACGGGTCTCGACTTCGCCGCTCCGACGGGTACCCCGCTGAAGGCGATCCACTCCGGCACCGTCAAGGAAGCCGGCTGGGCGGGCGCGTACGGCTACCGCACCGTCCTGGAGCTGCCGGACGGCACCGAGCTCTGGTACTGCCACCAGTCGTCCCTCAACGTCAGCGCGGGCCAGAAGGTGACCAGCGGCGACGTCATCGGCCGCGTCGGCGCCACCGGCAACGTGACCGGGCCGCACCTCCACCTGGAGGTCCACCCCGGCGGCCAGGCGACCGGGGTCGACCCCGCGCCGTGGCTGCGCTCCAACGGCCTGACGATCTGAGGCTCGCCACCCTCCGAACCCCGGCGGTCCTGACGGCGACCCCCCGACGTCAGGGCTGCCGGTCCGGCGTGCCCGGAATATCTTGATCCATTTCGGTGTTGTGACAGGCCATGACTTCTCTTCGCACGCTTGGCTCGTCAGACCTCGAGGTGTTCCCGCTCTCCCTCGGCGGCAATGTGTTCGGCTGGACCGCCGACGAGGCGCAGTCCTTCGCAGTGCTCGACGCGTACGTCGCCGCGGGCGGCAACTTCGTCGACACGGCCGACGCGTACTCGGCGTGGGTTCCGGGCAACAAGGGCGGCGAGTCCGAGACCGTCATCGGCAAGTGGCTGGCCGCGCGCGGCAACCGCTCCGATGTCGTCATCGCCACCAAGGTCGGCGCCCACCCCGACTTCAAGGGCCTGTCCGCCGACACCATCAAGTCCGCCGCCGAGGAGTCCCTGCGACGCCTCGGCACCGACTACATCGATCTCTACTACACGCACTTCGACGACCCGTCCGTGCCGGTCGAGGAGATCATCACCGCCCTCGACGAGCTGGTGACGGCCGGCAAGGTGCGCGCCATCGCCGCGTCGAACCTGACCCCGGAGCGCCTCCAGGAGTCCCTGGACTTCTCCGACCGCGAGGGCGTCGCCCGCTACGCGGCGCTCCAGCCGCACTACAACCTTGTCTCGCGCGACACCTACGAGGGCCGGCTCCAGGAGGTCGCCTCGCGCAGCGGTCTCGCGGCCGTTCCGTACTACGCCCTGGCGGCCGGGTTCCTGACGGGCAAGTACCGGCCGGGCACCGAGGTCGACAGCGCGCGGGCCGAGGGCGCGGGCCGGCACCTGCAGACCGAGCGCGGTGTGCGCGTGCTCAAGGCGCTCGACGAGGTGGCCCAGGCGCACGACGCCGAGGTCGCGACGGTCGCCCTCGCCTGGCTCGCGTCCCGCCCGACGGTGGCCGCCCCGATCGCGTCCGCCCGGACCGTGGAGCAGCTGCCGGCGCTGGTGGCCGTGGCCGACCTGGAGCTGACGGACGCGGAGCTCTCGAAGCTCACGGAGGCGTCCGCCTGATCCACAGGCGCTCTCAGTAGCGGTACGGGTTGTGGGCGTGGGGCGCGTTGTGCGCGGGGAACTGGGCGACCGGCCCCGCGTACACCGGCCCCGCGTACATCGGCGGCACCCACACGGGAGGCGCGGTGGCGCGGGACGCGTAGGCGAGGGCGGGGCGGGCCGCGTGGCGCCGCGCCCACAGCTCGTCGAGCAGCTCCCGCTCCCGTACGACATAGTCCGTGCCGGCCCGGCCGCGCCGGCCGCGGTGGCGCAGGAGCGCGAGTGACGTCGCGTACTGCTGGTACTGGGCGACGACCTTGGCCGTCTCCTTGCCGCCGTGGTGCTGCGCGAACTCGCGGGCCAGGCGGCGGGCGCGCATCGAACCGAGGGCGAACGGCTCGTCCGGGCCGACCCAGCCGGCCACCGCGTACGCGGGCAGCTCGGAGCGCACGGTGCGCAGTTCGCGCTGGCGGGTCCCGATCGCGAGCCAGGTCAGCAGCCCGAACGCGGGCATCATGAACAGCGCGTAGACCCCGAAGAACCCGAACTGGCCGAACGCCGACGAGCCGTTCCACGTGGCGTGCATGCCCATCGCGAGCAGCAGTCCTGCGATGGGCAGCAGGACGCGCCGCACCGGCCCGCGGCCGGGCGCGGTCCACGCCGCGACACCGAAGCCGATGCCGGTGAGCACCGTGAACAGGGGGTGCGCGAACGGCGACATGACGATGCGTACGAAGAAGGTGGCGGCGGTCACCGAGGCGATGCCGGTGCCGCTGTTCAGCTGGTCGGTGCCGAAGGCGTTGCCCAGATAGAGGATGTTCTCCGTGAACGCGAAGCCGGTGGCGGTGACCCCGGCGATCACGACGCCGTCGACGATCCCCGTGAAGTCCCGTCTGCGGAACAGGAAGATGAGCAGGACGGCGCAGGCCTTCGCGGACTCCTCGACGATGGGCGCTATGACCGTCGCGCCGAGGGTGTCGGCGTTCGCGGGGTCGGCCGAGTTCGTGGCGATCCAGTGGGTCGCGAAACTGTTCGCGACGATCGCGATGAGCGCGGCGGCGCAGGCGCCCCAGGCGAACGAGAACAGCAGGTTCCGCCAGGGGCCGGGCGCGACCCGGTCCAGCCAGCGGAACGCGGCTATCAGCAGCGGGACGGGCAGGACCGCGAGGCAGAGCCCGACCAGGAACCCCTCGGTGCCGGTCTGTTCGCGCACGAGGGCGAGGATCACCAGGCCGGAGAGCGCGAGGAGCGAGACGAGCACCCAGGCGTGCACCGCCTTCCGCTCCCACCAGCGTGGATGCCGCAGCGTCCCGGCCCCGGGAGGGCCTGCTCCGGGCTGCGCGTCCGGAAACGCATTCGGATACGAGGGATAGGTCGCCACAGCGTTGACCCTAACGAGCGACGGGCCGGGCCGCGACGGGGTGTCAGTCCGTGGCGGTGACCGGCGGGGACTGCGGTGCGTGCTCCGCGCGCAGGAAGAGCAGGTCGTGAACCACATGGCCCTTGTCCAGGCCCTGACCCTCGAAGCGCGTGAGGGGGCGGAACGCGGGCCTGGGCGCGTATCCGCCGTCGGCCTGCGTGTTCTCGTAGTCCGGGTGTTCGGTCAGGACTTCGAGCATCTGCTCGGCGTACGGCTCCCAGTCGGTCGCGCAGTGCACCAGTGCGCCCGGCTTGAGGGGGACCTTGGCGAGGCTGAGGAACTCCGGCTGGATCAGGCGCCGCTTGTGGTGGCGCTTCTTCGGCCAGGGGTCGGGGAAGTAGACGCGCAGCCCGTCGAGGGAGGCCGCGGGGAGCATCTCGCGGAGCAGGATGATCGCGTCGCCGTTCGCCACCCGTACGTTCGTCAGGCCGTTCCGCTCGGCGAGGCCCAGGAGGTTGCCCTGGCCCGGGGTGTGCACGTCGACCGCGAGGATGCCGGTGTCGGGGTCGTCGGCGGCCATCTGCGCCGTCGCCTCGCCCATGCCGAAGCCGATCTCCAGGACGACGCGCTTCCTGCCGTCGAACAGCTCGTCGAGGTCGAGGACGCGCTGTCCGTCGATGTCGAGACCCCACTGGGGCCACAGCCGCTGGAGGGCGTCCGCCTGGCCGGTCGTGACACGGCTGCGGCGGGGCTGGAAGCTGCGGATGCGCCGCTCGAAGTGCGAACCGGCGGGGTCCGGCGCGGGCCCGTCGGGAAAGCGCGGCTCGCCCTTTGCGCGTACGGGACCGGAGGCTTCGGAACCGGGGGCCTCGGGGGTGTGGGCTGCGGGGGTGCGGGGTGACTCAGACACAGTGAGGCGATTTTAGACGCCGGGTCCGGCCGGGGCCCAAGCCCAGGACCCTCGGCTCAGGTCCCAGGCTCAGGGACCGGGGGCAGGGCCTGGGGTCGGGGCTCAGGGTCCAGGTTCAGGGACCGGGGGCAGGACCCGGAGCCGGAGCTCAGGGCCCAGGCTCAGGACCCGGAGCCAGGAGCCGGAGCTCTGGGGCCAGGTTCAGGGACCGGGGGCAGGGCCAGGGGTCGGGGCTCTGGGTCCAGGTTCAGGGACCGGGGGCAGGGCCCTGAGCCGGAGGTCAGGGCCCAGGCTCAGGACCCGGAGCCAGGAGCCAGGAGCCGGAGCTCTGGGTCCAGGTTCAGGGACCGGAGCTCAAGACCCGAGCGCGGCCAGGGCCCGCCGGGCGACCTCCCGGCCGATCGGGAGCGAGGCCGTCGCCGCGGGGGACGGCGCGTTCAGCACATGCACCGTGCGCGGGGCCTCGCGGATCAGGAAGTCGTCGACCAGGGTCCCGTCCCGCAGGACCGCCTGCGCCCGGACGCCGGCGGGCGCGGGCACCAGGTCGTCCGCGGTCACCGCGGGCAGCAGCCTGCGCACCGCCGACGTGAAAGCGTCCCGGGACACCGAGCGGCGCAGTTCCCCGGCCCCGTACCGCCAGTGCCGGCGCGCGATCCGCCAGGATCCGGGCCAGGCCAGCGTGGCGCCGAGCTCGCGCGGCCTGACCGTCGACCAGTCGTAGCCCTCGAGGGCCAGCGCGGGCACCGCGTTCGGTCCGACGTGCACGCTCTTGTCGATGCCGCGCGTGAGATGGACGCCGAGGAAGGGGAACGCCGGGTCCGGCACCGGGTAGACCAGGCCGCGCACCAGCTCGGGGCGGGCCAGCTCGAAGTACTCGCCCCGGAAGGGGACGATCCGCATGCCGGGGTCGTCCCCCGCGAGCCGGGCGATCCGGTCGCAGTGCAGCCCCGCGCAGTTCACCAGGACGCGCCCGCGGACGATGTCCCCGGCGGCCGTGCGTACCGCTACGCCACGCTCCGCCCGGCGGTCGATCTGCACCACCTCCGCGCCGTACCGGATGTCCGCGCCCGAGGCCTCGGCGAGATACCGGGCCACGGAGACGTAGTCGGCGATGCCCGTCGTGCCCACGTGGATCGCGGCGAGGCCGCGCACATACGGCTCGTACTCGCCGATCTGGGCGGGGCCGAGCTCCCGCACCGGAATCGCGTTCTCCCGGCCGCGCTGGACCAGGGCGTGCAGGCGGGGCAGCTCGTCGCGCTCGGTGGCCACGATCAGCTTTCCGGTGACCGAGTGCGCGATGCCGTGCTCCGCGCAGAACTTGACCATCTCGGCCGCGCCCCGCACCGCGAAGCGGGCCTTGAGCGAGCCGGGGCGGTAGTACACGCCGCTGTGGATGACCCCGCTGTTACGTCCCGTCTGGTGTCTGGCGGGGCCGTGCTCCTTCTCCAGGACGGTCACACGGGTGCCCGGTACCGCGCGCGTGAGGGCGTACGCCGTCGACAGTCCGACGATCCCGCCACCGATCACCAGCACGTCGCAGTCGTACCCGCTCGTCATCACCGTGCCTCACCTCCCGCCCCCGATACTGCACTGCGCCACTGACAACGCGTTCAAACCCGGGCGGTAGGTGTTCGGCCGGACCGGTACCTTCACACCGCTGCCCTAAGCCGGCGCCATGAGGAGCGGCCTGGCCCGCTCCCGCAGCTCCACCACGCGCGGCTCGTCCCCGTACGGTTCGAGGCGGTGCAGCAGGTCCTTCACGTACTCGGTGGTCCGTGCCGACGAGATCCGCCCCGCCACCTCCAGCGCGCGCGTGCCCTGCTCGCACGCCGCGTCCAGGTTCCCCGACTCCAGTTCGGCGACCGCCGACACCACGAGGCGTAACCCGTGCGAGCGCACGAACTCCTCCGTGGGCTTGGACAGGGCCTGCTCGGTGAAGCGCCGCACCTGGCGGGGTGCCTTCAGGTCGCGGTAGCACTCGGCGGCGTCGGCGGCGAAGCGGTCGTACGAGTAGAAGCCGAGCCACGACGGGTCGTGGTCCCCGTCGCGCGCCCGCTCCAGCCAGCCCTCCGCGGCCCGCAGCGCGGCGCCCGCGGCGTGGGCGTCACCGGCGCGCGCGTGCGCGCGTGCTTCCACGAGCCGGAAGAAGCTCATCGTCCTGGCGGTGGCGAGCCCGCGATTGCGCTCCAGAGCGGCCTGCGCCAGGTCCACGCCCTCGTCGCCGAACCCGCGGTACGTCGCCTGGAGCGACATCGACGCCAGCACGTAGCCCCCCAGGGGCACGTCCGCCGCTGCGCGCGCGAGCCGCAGCGCCTGGATGTAGTAGCGCTGTGCCGCCTCCTGCTGGCCCGTGTCGAACGCCATCCACCCGGCCAGGCGCGTCAGTTCGGCGCTCGCCCCGAACAGGGCGCGCCCCACGTCGTCCGAGTAGGCGCCGAGCAGCAGCGGGGCCGCCTCGACCCGCAGGCACTCGGGGACCATCGACGAACGCCAGTCACCGCCCCCGTACTTGGAGTCCCAGCGCCGCGCGTCCTCGGCCGCCTCGCGCAGCTTCTGGACATCGCTGTGGCCGACCTTCTGGGACGTGTTGTCGCCGCCGCTCTCCAGCGGTGGCGCGTCGCGTGCGACCGACGAGTCGGCCGGCGTTATCAGCCATCTCGACGCGGGCGTCGCGTAGGCGCTCACCGCGAAGGATCCGGCCAGCGACTGCCAGATGCCACCGCCCGTGCGGCGGCCCGCGAGGTCGAGGCGGTACAGCTCCGTCGCCGACTTCACCGCCGCCCCCACGTCGCGCGGGAAGGCGAGGCCCACTTCGGGCGCGGGGTCCGCGTCCGCCAGGCCGATCTCGTGCAGCGGCACGGGACGGCCCAGCTTCTGGCCGATGGCGGCGGCGATGAGGTGCGGCGCCGCGCCCTGCGGCACCATGCCCTTGGAGACCCAGCGGGCCACCGAGGTCTTGTCGTAGCGAAGCGTCAGACCGCGCTGGGCGCCGAGGTCGTTGACGCGCCGCGCCAGGCCTGCGTTGCTGATTCCCGCGAGGGCGAGAACGGTGCCGAGTTTCTCGTTCGGCCCGCGTTGCTCCCTGGACATGCGCCACCCCTCGACACAGCCGGCTGCCGCGATGGCATAACCGCGCGGCATTCGTACACCCAGCGTAGTTCGCCGGATCCCAAGCGTTAAGGGGCATAGTTCCGGATGGCGGGAATATTGTCCGTACGGGAGTACGTGTCCGGGGGTGGCGCCGTCACGGTGTGCTCCGCCCGTGTGGCCGTGCGCCTGTGCGTGCGCTCTTCTGCGGCCATGGGGGGAACGCTTCCATGATGGTGCGTGGGTCGGCCCGCTGTACTGGATCCAGCGGGCTGGGGGATACCGCCGCCTTCATCCCCGCGGGTGGCGGACCGGTCCGGGAGGTGAAGGGCGCCTCCCGGACTGTGCGTTGCGTGCCGTGGCCGATGTGGTGTGCACAGGTCTGGCCATCCGCAGCCGATTTGGCCGAATATCGACGGTGCCGTAGGGCGGCACTGATGTCCCCGAGCGGCCCTCGGGGGGTTCAACTGCCGCTCAAAAGGGGCGCATTCAGTGGCGCACGTGCCGCCCGGTCGCCCCTCCCGTACGTCTCCTTCGTGGCAGCATGGGGACCCTGTTCCTGTGATTTCCTCTGATTCCTTCTGACGAGGTTCTGTCCACGGCCTGTGGAGGCGGCGATGCGGTGGTTGGTGGGGTGGAGCAGTACCGCCGCCGGGCCCGTGCGGTTCGGGACCGCGGGCTCGACCGGACCCGACGGGGAGACCGTCCACCCCGTGGGCTCCCAGCTCCTGTGGGGTGACCCCGATCCGCTGTGGGCGGTCGGCGACTGGCGCCCGGACGAGGTCAGGATCGTCACCGCCGACGAGCAGACCCGTATCGCCGTACTCGGCACCTGCGGCGCCACCGACGAGCAGCTGCGGGTCGGCCTGTTCGCCGCGCGCGGGGGTGCCCTGCGCCACCTCACCGCCTGGTCCGGCAGCTACACCGCCGTCGTCCAGGTCGGCAGACGCCTCATGATCGCCGGCGATCTCGCGGGCGCACGCCCCGTGTTCTACACGCCCTGGGCCGGCGGCACCGCGTACGCGACGGCCGCCCTGCCGCTCGCCGACCTCATCGAGGCGCACCTCGACATCGGCCATCTCGCCGCCCTGCTCGCCGCCCCCGACGTGCCCGAGGCCCTGCACGACTCGACGCCGTACCAGGGCGTGCGCCGCATCCCGCCGGGCCACGCGCTGATCCTGCGCGCCGGTGCCCGCGAGATCGCCGGCTACGAACCGGTCGCCTCGCTCGCCGTCGCCGCCCCCTCCGCCGACCCGGCCGGGGCGGTGGACGCCCTGCGCGACGCGCTCGTCGAGGCCGTACGCGCCCGGCTCGCCGCGCCCCGGCACGTCCCCGGCGCCGACATCGACCCGGGGCCCGTCCCCGGCATGGGCCCCGCAGAGCGGCGCGCCGCCCGCGGCATGCCCGTGCCCGGCATCGGCGCCGACCTCTCCGGAGGACCGGCCTCCGGGACACTCGCGCTGCTCGCGGCCGGACTGCCCGGATTGCCCGGCACGGTCCTCGGCCACGGCACGGGCGCGGGCGAGCGCCTCCTCGCCGTCACCTTCAACGACCTGTCCGCGGGCGCCGAAGGGCGCGAGGCCGAACTCCAGCGCGCGGGCGCCATCGCCGCGAACCCGCGGCTGCACCACGTCGTCGTCACGGCGGGCGAAGAGGCGCTCCCGTACGCCGAGTTGGACGGCCCCCTCACCGACGAGCCCGGCCCCGCCCTGATCACCGCCGCCCGCCACCGCGCGCGCCTCCTGTCGGGCAGCGCCGACCACTTCACCGGCCACGGCGCCCGCCAGGTCCTCGACGCGCACCCGGCCCGCCTCGCCGACCTCCTCATGGACCGGCGCCGGCGTCACATGGTCAAGCCGGTCGCCGCGCTCGCCAAGGCGGACGGCGGCTCCGTGCTGGTGCCCGCGCGCGTGTACGGCGCGGCGCGCAAGCTGGCCCGCACGCCGTACAGGGCGGGCGTCGAAAGCCTTGCGGAGCGGCTGCTGCAGCGGAACTTCGAGGATCCGGGGGGCGAGGCGGGCGCCGTCGGCGCCTCGCTCGCGGCTCTCGCGTGGGCGAGACCGGGGCCCGCCGCGCGCTGGCTGACGGGCGAGGCCCTCGCTGAAGTATCGGTTCGCCTCCAGGACGGCGCGACGCGTCCGGGGCCGGGACCGGGGCAGCGGCCGGGAGCGTTCCGTGCCCGCGCCGCCCTCGCCCGCCACGCGGCCGACCTGCGCGTCCTCGAACAGGCCGCCGAGGTCCGCTTCCAGCGCCTGCACGCCCCCTTCCTGGACAACCAGGTCGTCCGCGCCTCCCGCGCCCTGCCCGAGGCGCTCCGCGTACGCCCCGGCGCCCGCGCCGACATCCTGCGCGCCGTCCTCGAAGGCGCCGGCGTCAGCGAACTCCCCGCAGGCTGGGGCGCCCCCTCGCACGCGTCGGCCGCCGCCGCGGCCCGCACCGGCCTGCGCGTCTCCGCCGACCACCTCATCCAGCTCTTCGACACCCCTCTCCTCGCCCAGACCGGCCTGATCGAGGCCCGCGTCGTCCGCAAGGCACTGCGCGCGGCGGCCGACGGCGAACCCCTGCCGCTGGACGGCCTCGCCGACTTGGTGTCCCTCGAACTCTGGCTGCGCCGCCTCATCGCCCGTCGCGGCACCTGCTGGACCGGCACCCCGGCCCGCCAGCGTGCCGTCCCCACGGGGAGCGTCGCACCGCAGCGGGGCGCGCTGGGCGCCGGGCGCTGACGAGCCGCACCCCGGCCGCCCCCCCAGCCGGAATCCGCGCGACCGAAGCCGCCCCCACCCGTGAGAATGGACCCGTGCGGTACCGAATTCTGGGCATCACCGAGGCGTACGACGATCAAGGCACACCCCTGCCCGTGGGCGGACAGCGGCTGCGCGCCCTGCTCACGTCACTCGCGCTGCACGCCGGCCGGACCGCCTCCGCGGACGCGCTCATCGACGACGTGTGGGCCGACGAGCCACCGGCCGACGCGACCGCCGCCCTCCAAGCCCTCGTCGGCCGGCTCCGCCGCGCCCTCGGCAAGGACGCCGTCACATCGGAGGCGGGCGGCGGCTACCGCCTCGCCGCCCGCCGTGAGGACGTGGACCTGTACGTCTTCGAGCGCCTCGTGCGTGAGGGCACGGCCGCTCTGACGGCACACGACCCGGCGGCCGCCTCCCGCACCCTGGGTGACGCGCTCGCCCTGTGGCGCGGGCCCGCACTCGCCGACCTCGCCGACCGCACCGCCGCGACCCGCCCCGAGGCCCAGCGCCTCGAAGCGGCACGCGCGCGCGTGGCGGCCGATCTGCAACTCGGCCGTGCCGCAGACGTCGTACCGGAGCTGACCGAACTCACGCACGCCCACCCGTACGACGAGCCGCTGCACGCCCTGCTCATCCGCGCCCTGCGGGACGCGGGCCGCGGCGCCGACGCGCTCGCCGCCTACGAGACGGCCCGCCGCACCCTCGCCGACGGCCTCGGCGCCGACCCCGGACCCGAACTGGCCGCCCTGCACGCCGACCTGCTCGACTCCGGCCGACCGGCGCCACCCCGGCAGCCGCAGCGCGACGGCAATCTGCGGCCACGCCTCAACTCGTTCGTCGGCCGGGAACCCGAACTCGACGCCATCCGTTCCGACTTGCGAGCGGCCCGCCTCGTCACCCTCACCGGACCCGGCGGCTCCGGCAAGACCCGCCTCGCCGAGGAAGCCGCCGCCGAACACCCCCGCGCCTGGCTCGCCGAGCTCGCCCCGCTCGACCAGCCCGAGGCCGTGGCCGGCGCCGTCGTCAGCGCCCTCGGCCTGCGCGAGACCGTCCTGATGACCAGCGAGCACACGGCGCCGCAGGACGACCCCGTGGCGCTGCTCGTCGAACACTGTGCCGCGCGCAGCCTGCTCCTGATCCTGGACAACTGCGAACACGTCATCGGCGCGGCGGCCGCGCTCGCCGAGACCCTCCTCACCCACTGCCCCGGCCTCACGGTCCTCGCCACCAGCCGCGAACCCCTGGGCGTGCCCGGCGAGTCCGTGCGCCCCGTCGAACCCCTGCCGCCCGACCCCGCGCACCGCCTGTTCGCGGAGCGCGCCCGCGCCGTGCGCCCCGACTTCGACGTCACCGGCGACCCCGAGGCCGTGGCCGAGATCTGCCGCCGCCTCGACGGCCTGCCGCTCGCCATCGAACTGGCCGCGGCCCGCCTCAGACTGCTCACCCCCCGCCAGATCGCGGACCGGCTCGACGACCGCTTCCGCCTGCTGACCAGCGGCAGCCGCACCGTACTGCCCCGGCAGCAGACCCTGCGCGCCGTCGTCGACTGGTCCTGGGACCTCCTCGACGAGCAGGAGCGCACGGTCCTGCGCGAGGCGTCCGTCTTCGCCGGCGGCTGGGACCTGGAGGCCGCGGAGGCCGTCTGCACCGGACCCGCGTCCGACCTGATCGGCGCGCTCGTCGACAAGTCCCTCCTGGTGGCCACCCCGGGCGACGGCAGCATGCGGTACCGGATGCTGGAGACGATCCACGAGTACGCGACCGAACGCGCCGCCGAGACACCGCAGCTGCGTACCGAGGCCGAGCGGCGCCACGTCGCCTACTTCCGCGCACTCGTGGAGAAGGCCGACCCGCTCCTGCGCTCGGCCGAGCAACTCCCGTGGATCGAGCGCCTGGAGACGGAGCTCGACAACCTCCGCGCCGCGCTCCACCGCACCACGGTCGCCGGCGACACGGAGTCCGCGGTCCAACTCGCGCTGTCCACCGGCTGGTTCTGGTGGCTGCGCAACTATCGAAGGGAGGGCGCCGAGTGGGTCGGCCACATCCTGGAGCAGCTGCTTCCGGCGCACCGCCCGTACCGCCCGGCCCCGTCCGGCTGCCGGGTCCCCCCACGCGAAGGGCGGACGTTTCCCGCCGCGGACGACCTGGCGGACGAGGACGACCCGCTGTACTGGCCGCTCATGGAGCTGCGCCTCCTGCACATCTTCTTCGTGGCCCAGTCCAGAGCGGAGAGCGCCCTGCGGGGCGAGGCCGACCGGGAGTACCTCATGCGGGTGCGCGACGCCTTCGCTCGGCCCGGGCCCGCGGGGGCACGCTTCCCCGGCATCATCTGGCCGTTCACCGTGCACTTCCTGGACAACCCGGAGAACGTCAGGACCGCCCTCGACCAGGCCGTCGCCAACTGCCGTGTGTACGGCGGCGAGTGGGAGATCGGCGTCACCCTGATGTTCCGTACGCACACGGCCGTCGACGGGCCGGGCAACCTCACGGGCGTCGACGACGACGTCGCCGAGCTGCGGACCATCAGCCGCCGCGTCGGGGACCGGTGGATGCGCGCCCAGGTGTGCAGCGCGGCCGGTGAGGCCGCCATCGCGCGCAGCCGGTTCGACGAGGCGAAAGGCGAGTTCGAGGAGGCACTGCGCCTCGCCTACGAGGTCGGCGCGTACGCGGAGGCGCCGTTCCTCATCGCCCGGCTCGGCGAGATCGCCTACCGCTCCGGCGAACGCGACGCGGCGCGCGAGCTCCTGACCGAGGCGATCGGGGAGGCCGACCGGTACGGGGTGCCGGATCCTCACGCGTACGTGCTCCTCCTGAACGCCCTGATGGCGGTGGAGGACGGCGAGGTGGCGCGGGCCCGCGCGCTGTGCGACGACGCGGCCACGGAGTCGTCGCGAGGCACCCCGCCACCGCAGTTCACCGCGCTCGTCGGTGGTGTCGACGCGCGGATCACGGCGGCCGAGTCGGGGCCCGCGCGCGGCCTCGCGGTCCTCACCGAGGCCCTGCGGTACGCGGTCGAGCACCGCTGTGCGGAGAGCGTCAACGCAGGACTCGCGGGCCGCGGGGCGCTCTTCCTGGCCCAGCTGGGCGACACGGAGGGCGCGGTACGGGTGGTGGCCGCGTCCGACGGCTGGCGCGGTGTCTCCGAGCGGCCCCAGCCCGAACGCGCCGAGATCGAGGCGCTGGAGGCGGAGGCGGCCGCCGCGCTGGGCGCCACCCGGTACGCCGAAGCGCGCGCCGCGGGGGCGGGCCACACGGCGGCCGAGACGGTCACGTTCCTGACGGAACGCGTCAGCCACTTCGACTAGGGCCGCGCGCGCTTCGACCGGGCCCGCTCACCGGCAGCTGAAACGGGACTCCGCCCAGTCCCCGACCGCGAGGGAGTCGAGGTGCGTCCGCGGCTCCGTGACCAGCCGGATCGCCTTGCGTCCCGCGAGATTCAGATGAACCGGAACGGCCGGGTCCCCGCCCCTGAGGACCTGCGACTTCCACAGCCGCACCCCGTCCGCGAACACGGAGAACCGCACCGCTCCCGTGCCGAGCGTCATGTCGTCGACGCCGGCGAAGGCGTCGTACGCGGTGCAGCTGCGGTTGAGGTCGATGGTCACGGAGGAGTTCGCGTGGACGGTGACCCCGTTCGCGTACTCCTTGTCCGCGACGCGCAGGCCCCACCGCTGCCACACCCAGCTGCTCTCGCCGGGCCGGATCTCCGGCTCGGTGCCGTCGCCGAGCCCGCGGTACGACAGCTGGTTCAGCTGGTAGACGGCCGGGGCGGGCGGCAGGGGAGGCGTGGGCTTCGGGGTGGGCTCGGGCGCCGGCTCCGGAGGCGGCGTCGGCCTGGGCGTGGGCTTCGGCGTGGGCTTCGGCGTGGGCTTCGGGGTGGGGGTCGGCTTCGGCGCGGGCTCGGGGGGAGGCGTCGGCTGCGGGGCCGGCGGCTCGGGCTTCGGCCTGGGGGGAGGCGTCGGCTTCGGCGGGGTGATGGGCTGCGAGACCGCGGGCTTCTCCTTGTGCGCCTCCGGCTTGGGCTTCTGCGGGTCGCCCGCGAGGGCGATCGCCACGGCCACGGCCACGCCCGCCGCGACCACCCCGGCCGCGATGCCGGCCTTCACGGGCGCGCCGAGCCCCTCGGACGCCGCGGCGCCACCGCCCGCGGCCGCTCCGGAGCTGCCGCCCGCCGCGGCCGCCGCACCGGCGCCCGCCGCACTCGCGGCGCCCCCGATGAGCGCGACCACTTTCGCGTACCCGGCGGCGCCGAACCAGCCGATGACCGCGACCGGCACGACCCCCGGGATCCCGCCGGCCACTTCCTTGATCTGACCGGCGGCGAGCCGGCATTTGGCGCACTCCTCCAGGTGCTTGCGCAGACCGCGCTCGGCCCGGGTGCGCAGGCTGCCGCGGGCGTACGCGCCGAGCCGGTCGGCGTAGCGCGCGCACTCCTCGTCCTGGGTGAGGGTGGTACTCACATGGGCCTGGAGGTACGCCTCCTTGAGGCCCTCGCGGGCGCGCTTGGCCAGCACGCGTGTGCCGTTGGCGTCGAGCCCGAAGAGCGTGGCGACCTCGCTGGGCGACTCGTCCTCGACCTCCGTGTGCCACAGGACGGCCTGCCAGCGCTCGGGCAGGGACCGGAAGGCCTGCATGGCCATGGACTGCTCGGCCTCGTGCATCGCGCGGACGTCGGCGCCGAGATCCAGCGTGTCGTCGTCGGAGACCTCGCTGGAGCGGGCGGCCTGCTGGGCGAACACCGCGAAGTCCTCGACCAGGTGCTCGCGCTTCGCCGACTTCGTCCAGCCCGCGGCGACGCGGCGCACGGTGGTCAGCAGATAGGCGCGCACCGCGTGCTCGGGCCCGCTGCCGCCGCGCACGGCCTGAAGCATGCGCGCGAACACCTCGGCCGTGAGGTCGTCGGCGGTGTGCCCGTCCCGGCAGCAGGTGCGTGCGTAACGGTGGACGGCGGTCGAGTGCCGGCGGTACAGCTCCTCGTACGCGGTGTCGTCGCCGGACCGCATACGGGCGATCAGGTCGGCGTCCGCCGGAGGCGATTCCCGCGGGGGCGGCAGGACGGATGATCCCGCCTCCACGCCGTGCTCCCGCTGCTGCGGCACGCTCGGCTCGGAGAGGTTCTCGCCCGGGGCGGCGGACGGGGCTGCGGAGGCCGGGGGCTCGGAGGGCGCTGAGGGCTCGGAGGGTGTGGAGTCCGGTGCCCCGTCCCCGAGCGGGCCTCCCTGGCTCGGCACCTGCCGCGCGGGCAGCCCACCGGTCTCGGTGCCGCCCGCACCACTGCCCTTGAGTGGCTCGTCCCGCCCCTCAACGCTCATCGCGGAAAGCCCCCGACTGCACACTCAGACCCGAACACGCGGGAAAGAGTGCCACACGGGTGGCCCACACCGTCTGTCAGTGCCCGTCAACCACTCATCCGTGGAAACCTCGTGCAGCGAAGTACTAGCTTTCACTCGTACGGGTAGGGGTCAACGAGCGTGCCAAAAAAGGGAGTTGGCCGCGCGCGACGCGCATGCGTCTCCCGCGGCCGTCCCCACATCCGTCGCGCCCCTCGCGGAGCCCAGTCCTACGCGATGCCGCCAGCCCCTACGCGGGCCGCGACCGCAGCCCTTCGAGCAGGATGTCCAGAAGGCGCGACGACGCCGCGGCCTGCTGTGCGGCGTCCGGCAGCGAAGGCGCCGCCGTGGCGATGACCAGCAACACGTCCGCCACCGTCACGTCCTCGCGGAGCTCCGACGCCGCGCGTGCCCGGTCCACGAGCTGCCCGACGACGTCGAGCAGCGCCGCGGCGCCCGCGTCGTCCGCCGGCACGTCCTCGGTGACCGGGGGCGTGCGCTGCTCCACGAGGCGCAGGTCGGGCGCAACGACGGCGTGCCGCTGCTGCGGAACGCGCGTCTCGTCCCGGACCGCGCCCGCCGCGTCGGCCGGCTCGTCGGCGACGCCGACGCGCAGCACGTGCGGAGGCAGCAGCCGCCCCGCACCGGAGGCGACGGACGTGCGCAGGAAGCGCGACAGCGCCGACCACGGCTCGTCCTCCTGGCCGAGGGCGGCCCGCGCCTGGTCGGTCAGCCGGGAGGTCTCCTCCTCGGCTATGCGCCGCACCAGTACGTCCTTGCTCGGGAAGCGCCGGTACACCGTGCCGACACCGACCCGGGCCCGCCGCGCCACGTCCTCCATCGGCGCGCCGTACCCCAGCTCGCCGAAGACCTCGCGCGCCGCGCGCAGGACGTGCTCCAGATTGCGCTGGGCATCCACCCGGAGCGGCGCCGCACGCGAGCTGTCGCCCGCGCCGCGACCGCTACCGCCCGCGGCGGCCGGTCCGCCGGCCACGGCCGAAGCGGAAGCCGTCGAAGTCCATTGAGAGTCCTGAATGTGCATATGTGTTCCCCCGGTAATGACGTCTCCCCCCGGAGACTCTCCCCGCCATCGGCAGCCGGAGCGTGAGGAACAGGCCAGTTCCACGGATCCGTCCGACGGATCCGTCAGCGCATCCCCCGACACCCCGACAGCACACGAACATAGTTGAGCCGGAGTCAATTCAGAAGGGGCAGGTTCCGCACGGAGCGCCCCCCGAACGGAGTACGCGGCGATTCCACCCCGATTGCACCCCCGCACCTCACCCGCCACATGTGCGCTGACCTGCGGACATGTCCCGTACTCCGGCAATTCGCCCACCCGGCGGCAGGCGTAAGCGCCGGTCACACAATTTGCCGGGGCTGTGGACAAACTCAGGTGGCCGATGCGTCATGGGGTGGTGTCGATGCCGAAGACTGCTTCTTCCCGGGGGACGGCCCCGGAAGTCCCGCGTACGCGCGTCCTCGTCGTAGGGGGCGGCTATGTCGGGATGTACACCGCCCTGCGCCTCCAGCAGAAACTCAAACCGGAACTCAGAAGCGGCCGGACCGAGATCGTCGTCGTCACCCCCGACCCGTACATGACCTACCAGCCGTTCCTGCCCGAGGCCGCCGCCGGATCCATCTCGCCGCGCCACGTCGTCGTGCCGCTGCGCCGCGTCCTCGGCCGCTGTCGCGTGATCGTCGGCGAGGTCACGTCGGTCGACCACGGCAAGCGCACCGCCACGTTCACCACCCTGGCCACCGAGGAGGAGGGCACGGGCGCCGTCGAGATCACGTACGACGAACTCGTCATGGCCCCCGGCTCCGTCTCACGCGCCCTGCCCGTGCCGGGACTCGCCGACCACGGCATCGGCTTCAAGACCGTCGAAGAGGCCATCGGACTGCGCAACCACGTCATCGAACAGCTGGACATCGCCTCCTCGACCCGCGACCCCGCCATCCGCGACGCGGCCCTCACCTTCGTCTTCGTAGGGGGCGGTTACGCCGGTGTGGAGGCACTCGGCGAACTCGAGGACATGGCCCGCTACGCCGCGGGCTACTACCACAACGTCACCGCGGACGACCTGAAATGGATCCTCGTCGAGGCCAGCGACCGCATCCTCCCCGAGGTCGGCGAGGAGATGGGCCGCTACACCGTCAGCGAACTGCGCCGCCGCAACATCGACGTACGCCTGCGGACGCGGCTCGAATCCTGCGAGGACCGGGTCGCCGTCCTCGACGACGGCTCCCGCTTCCCGACCCGCACCGTCGTGTGGACCGCGGGCGTCAAACCGCACCCCGTGCTCGCCGCGACCGACCTGCCGCGCAACGAACGCGGCCGCCTCACATGCACCGCCCAGCTCGCCGTCGACGGCGCCCCGCACGCGTGGGGCGCGGGCGACGCGGCGGCGGTCCCCGACATCGCGGCCGGCGAGGAGGGCAAGGAATGCGCGCCCAACGCCCAGCACGCGGTGCGCCAGGCCAGAGTCCTCGGCGACAACATCGCGGCCTCCCTGCGCGGCGAGCCCCTGACGGACTACGCGCACGAGTACGTCGGCTCCGTCGCCTCGCTCGGCCTGCACAAAGGTGTCGCCCACGTCTACGGGCGCAGGCTGAAGGGCTACCCTGCCTGGTTCATGCACCGCGTCTACCACCTGAGCCGGGTGCCGACCGTCAACCGGAAGGCCCGTGTCCTGAGCGAATGGATACTCTCCGGGCTCTTCAAGCGCGAGATCGTCTCCCTCGGCTCGCTCGAACGCCCGCGTGCGGAGTTCGAACTCGCGGCCGGGGGAAACCCGCCCGGCAGCCCTCCGGCGAACCCGCCGCGGGACCCGAAGGGGTCGACCTGACCGGACCGGGGAACTCCCCCTCGAAGACCGGCGTCTGACGGATGTCAGTCCGGTCGGTCAGACTGGTCCATGACCCCGGCCGGCCCCAGACCATGGGCGGACCGACCGCCACGTTGCCCTTCCCCGCTGCTCCCGGCCCCGGCCGGGCAGGGGGGAGCCCTCACCCGACCTCACGAGGCTTTCCCCACAGTGAACTTCACCCGCTGGAGCGCCCGGCTCCCCGGAACGCAGCGCCGCGCGGCAGCGCGGTCCGACCATGGCGTCTCCCAAAGCCAGCGAGGGGAAGGCGCCGTGCCCGCCGCCCGCAACGAACACGCTGTCGACGGCGACGCGCCCGCGGCCGGCATCGACGAACTGCCCGCACGCGAGGTCCTCGACCGGGTCCCCGCCCTCGTCGCCCTCGTCCACGGCCCCGACCACCGCATCGCGTACGTGAACGACGCGTACGTCGCGGCCTTCGGTGACCGCCCCACCGGCGCACCCGCGCGCGAGGCGCTGCCCGAGCTGGAGGAACTCGGCCTGCTGCCCCTGCTCGACCAGGTCCTGCGCAGCGCCAAGCCCCGCACGGTCAAGTCCCGCAAGGTGGCCGGCGGCCGCTCCTACACATTCACCTGCACACCCGTGACGGTCCCGGCCGACGGCGCGGAGGGCGCGCCCGAAGGAGCGAGCGGCTCCGGCGTGCTGGTCTTCGCGGCGGACGTCACCGACCACGCCGAGGCCGCGGAGCGGCTGCGCGCCAGCGAGCGCCGCCAGCGCGAGACCGCCGTCACCCTCCAGCGCTCCCTCCTGCCCCAGGAGCTGGAACAGCCCGACGACCTGCGCATCGCGGCCACCTACCAGCCCGGCGGCACCGAGGCCGCGGTCGGCGGCGACTGGTACGACGTGATCACCCTCGGCGGAGGCCGCACCGCCCTCGTCATCGGCGACGTCATGGGCCGCGGGGTGCGCGCCGCCGCCGTCATGGGCCAGCTGCGCACCGCCGTGCGCGCCTACGCCCGCCTCGACCTGCCGCCGCACGAGGTGCTCCAGCTCCTCGACGGCCTCGCCATCGAGATCGACGCCAACCAGATCGCCACCTGCGTCTACGCGGTCCACGACCCGAACGAGGGCCGCCTCGTGTACGCGTCGGCCGGCCACCTCCCCATCCTCGTACGCGACGAGAGCGGCACGATCCACCGCGCGGAGGAGCCCACCGGACCCCCGCTCGGCACCGGCGGCTGGCTGCACGCCTCGGGATCGGTGCCGCTCGGCCCCGGATCGACCGCCGTCATGTACACCGACGGCCTGGTCGAACGCAGGGACGAGGACATCGACGAGGGCGTCGCGGCTCTGGAGCGCGCGCTCGCCGGCGCCACCGGCACACCCCAGGTCGTGTGCGACCGCCTCATCCGCGCGGCAGGCGTCACCGCGGACCACGACGACGACGTGGCCGTCCTCGTCCTCCAGCACCCGGCGCGCACGGGACCCGACGGAGAGCTCTTCCGCAACGCCGCCCTGGAACTCCTCGGCGGCGTCGAAGCGGCCCCCCGCGCGCGTGCCTTCGCCTCCGGGGTACTCGCCAGCTGGCGCTTCTCGCCCGAGCTGCACGACCTGGGCGTCCTGGCCGCCAGCGAACTCGTCGCCAACTCGCTCCAGCACGGCACCCCGCCCATGCGCCTCAGGCTCCGCCGCACCGACCGCCGACTGATCATCGAGGTCACCGACGGCGACGACCACCTCCCGCGCCGCCGCCGCGCCGAACCCGCCGACGAGGCGGGCCGGGGCATCGCCATCGTCGCCACGATCGCCTCGAACTGGGGCTCACGGCGTACCCCGGGCGGCGGCAAGGCGGTCTGGTGCGAGTTCGCCCTGCCGCGGACCCCGTAAACCGGACGGAGCCTCAGACGGCCGCGGCCGCGGGCACCGGTTCTGCCGACGCCCCGCCCTCCGCGACGATCCGGCTCTTCGCCAGCGACGGCTGGTCCTGCACGGGCGAAAGATGCCGCCCGAGCCGCACCGCGAGGACCGTGATCCCCAGCGAGAACAGCACGAACGTCACGATGTACGGACCGTGCAGCGCGGCCCCCATGGGCCCGCCGACCGCCGGACCGACGGCCAGAGCGAGCTGCTTGACCAGCGCGAACGCCGAGTTGTACTGCCCGACCATCCCGGCCGGCGCCAGATCGGCGACCAGCGGGGCCACGGTCGGCGACAGCATCGCCTCACCGAGACCGAACAGCGCGTACGTCGAGATGAACGCGGCCGTAGCCATGGCCTGGCTGCCGTGCCCCACACCCGCGTACCCGGCCGCGAGCCATGCGATCGCCCACACGAGCCCGACCGCGGCGATCACCCGGGACCGCCTGCGCCGCTCGACGAACTTCAGGACCGCGAACTGCGCGACCACGATCATCGCGGTGTTGGCGGCGAGCGCGATGCCCAGCGTCGACGGGGAGATCCCTGCCGCCTCCACGCCGTACGCGCTCAGGCCCGACTCGAACTGCCCGTAGCAGGCGAAGAACAGCACGAACCCGAGGACGCACAGCTGCACCATCGCCCGGTGCCGGAACAGCGCCCGCAGCCCGCCGCCCGCCCCGGAGCCACCCTTCGGCACCGCTCCGCCGATCGTCGGCGCGTACGGCATCCGCACGAAACCCACGACCCCGGCGAGCACCAGGAACATCACGGCCTCGATACCGAAGAGCAGCGTGAAGCTCGACGGGCGGCTCTCGTCGACGATCTGACCGCCGATG